>JANXVA010000321.1 GCA_025351875.1 Myxococcales bacterium
GCCCGCCCAGCACCATCGTCGCCATCAGGTTGCGGTACGTCTTCCACGTCGAGCCTCGGTTGCCGCCGAGCGAGATGTAGAGATAGTCGCGCAGCCACGACGACAGCGAGATGTGCCAGCGGTGCCAGAACTCCTGGAGGCTGCGCGACACGTACGGCACGTCGAAGTTCTTCGGCAGCTCGTACCCGAACAGCTTGGCGCTGCCGATCGCGACGTCGGTGTACCCCGAGAAGTCCGCGTAGATCTTGATCGCGTACGCGTAGACGGCGACGAGCACCTCGAGCGACGAATACCGTTCGGGGTTCTCGAAGACGCGATTGACGAGGTTGATGCCGAGCATGTCGCCGATGATGATCTTCTTGCAGAGGCCGGTCGCGATCTGGAAGAGCCCCTCCGCCTTCATCGTGTCGGTGGCGACCGGCTCGACGCGCAGCTGCGGCAGCATCGACTTCGGGCGCACGATCGGCCCAGCGACGAGGTGCGGGAAGAAGCAGACGAAGAGCAGGTAATCGAGGTAGCGATCCGCCGGCGGGATCTCCCGGCGATAGACGTCGATCGTGTAGCTCATCGTCTCGAACGTGAAGAACGAGATGCCGAACGGGAGCACGAGCCGAAGGTGTGTTGGCGAGACGTGGAGCCCGGCCCAGCCCATCACCGTCGCGAACGAGTCGACAGCGAAGTTGAAGTACTTGAAGACCGACAGGACGCCGAGGTAGTAGACGACCGAGACGAGCAGGAGCGCCTTGCGCCCACGCGGGCTCTCGGTGCGACCGAGCTTGCGACCGATGTAGTAGTCGAGCGAGCTGCCGACGAAGATGATCGCTACGCACAGCATCGTCCACGCCAGCGGACCGAGCGGTACCTCCTGCTCTCTGGCGCTCTCGTACGTGCCGACGAAGTAGAAGAGGTAACTCGCGGCCGTCAGGAAGAGGGGACGGAGGATCGATCGACGGCGCAGTCCCCAGAACGCCACGTATGTGACGAACAGGAAGACGCCGTAGACGGGGCTATTGAAGAGCATCGAGGGGCTGCGTCAGCCCCTCTCTATCAGAATGAATCAGCCGCGACGA
The DNA here is from genome assembly GCA_025351875.1 of Myxococcales bacterium. Lineage (GTDB taxonomy): Bacteria > Myxococcota_A > Polyangia > Polyangiales > Polyangiaceae > Labilithrix. Next base: position 1,071 of record JANXVA010000321.1, read on the forward strand.
CGGAGCGGGAGCTGGAACGACACTACAATCGCATACGCCGCGCTCGCGAGGAGGATCGCCGGCGCCATCGTCACACCCGCGCCGCGCCCGTAGGCGCTGGAGGCCGCGAGCAGGAGCATCGTGAGGCTCACGAAGAACACGAGCGCCCAGACGAGGAGCGCTATGAAGGATCGGCGGAGGTGCTTCGTCACCGAACCAAACGCGGCACCCACGACCGCACCACCGGTCGCCGCAGCCAGGTAGGCGAGGGGGGTCGCCGCGTCGGGCGGGACGACCCACGCGAGCGCCAGGTTGGCGATGCCTTGCGAAATCCCCGCGTTCTGAAGGGCATGGACGACGCCCAGGCCCGCGGCCCCGGCGGCCGCGCCGCTGAGAGCCCCTGCCGTGGCAGGTTGCATCCGGTCGGTGCGCCGCCTGCGGTGGTCACGCCGCACCAGGATGTCGTCTTGTGCCTCGGTGTCCGTGACAGGTGCGGCGCGCCTCAGCAGCGGGAGCGGCAATTCCTCGTCTTCGATGGCGTGTGTCATGGCGGACACTGTACGAAGCACGGATCGATCCAGAGGCAGCGGCCGCAGCGAGAATGCCGTGCGTTGAACAGGCGCAGCGGAAAAATGTCTCTTCGCCATTCGATCAGGTTCGCGCGCCGCGGAGTTGATGCGCCCCCCGACGCGTTCTACACGTCGTCCGTGACTGTGACCGTCCCCGGCCCCCCTGAACCCCGCGCGACCGCCCATCCGCTCGCGGGCAAGACGACGACGGCCATCGGCGTGATGCTGGCGCTGCTCGCGGTGCCTTACCTCGCTCCGAGCCTCGCGCGCTTCCGCGTCGTGCGTGCGCCGTGGGACCCCGGGACGGAGGGCGACCTCGCGAACGCGGCTGACGCGCGCACGAGCTCTCCGCAGCTCACGCAGGGCGAGACGACCCTCAAGGCTTCGAAGAACGAAGCCACCGTGACGAACGCGCTCCCCGAGACCTCGCCGCCCACCGCGAAGGCGCTCGACGCCCGCGCGCTCGCGAAGACGAAGGGCTCTCTCGCCGTTGAAGACGAGACAGGCCACGCGCTCGATGCCTTCTACGGCTCGCTCGCGAAGACACGTGCGAAGGAGAAGGGCGCCGTCACGCGGATCATGCACTACGGCGACAGCATCATCACCAGCGACTACGTCTCGGGGACGATGCGCAGGAAGATGCAGGCCGAGCTCGGTGACGCCGGACACGGCTTCATCCTCGTGGCGAATCCGTGGGAGTGGTACTTCCACAACGACGTCGCGCACGGAGCGGGTGAGGGGTGGAGCTCGAGCCGTGTCACGGGGCCGACGACCAAGGACGGGATGTACGGCCTCGGCGGCGTCACGTTCTCGGGCGCCCTCGGCGCGAGCGCGTTCTTCGGAACCGCAGAGCGCGGCAATCAGGGCAAGAAGGTGTCGCGCTTCGATGTCTACTACCTCGATACGCCAAGCGGCGGTGACGTCGAGGCCAAGCTCGGGACGACGACGGAGACCTTTTCCACCAAGGGCGAGGAGAAGATCTCACGCATCAAGTCGTTCACGGTGCCGGACGGCGAGGCGAAGCTCGTCCTGCGCGTCATGTCGGGCAGCCCGCGGCTCTTCGGCGTGGCGCTCGAGCGTGACGAGCCGGGCGTCGTCTACGACGCGCTCGGGGCGAACGGCGCCCGTGCCGAGCTGCTCGCGTCGATCAACCCGAAGCACCTCGCCGATCAGATGGCGCTGCGCAAACCGTCGCTCGTCATCCTGCAGTACGGCACGAACGAGAGCGAGGCACCGGGCCTCGCGCGCGACTACGAGAAGACGCTCAGCGGCGTCGTCGCTACGATCAAGGCGGCGGCGCCGAACGCTTCCATCCTCATCGCCGCGCCGCTCGACCGCGCGGAGACGAGCGAGGGCGGAGGATTGCGCACGAAGCCGCTCATCAAGCAGCTCGTGGCCGCACAGCGCCGTGTCGCCAAGGAGAGCGGCGTCGCGTTCTGGAACACGTTCGAGGCGATGGGCGGCGAGGGCTCGATGGCGAAGTGGATGAAGACGGGACTCGGTGGCGGCGACCTCACCCACCCGACGCCTCAGGGCGCCGAAGCGCTCGGCGACCTCCTCTACAAATCGCTCACGACCGGCTTCGAGGCGTGGATCTCCGTTCACCCGGGCGCGGGAAAATGAGCCCACACACAAGAAACGTCGCGGATGCGTGGCCTCCATGGCTGAGTCCAGTACTCTCAAGGTCATGCACCTCCGTGTCGTGATTCCGTTCGCGTTCCTCGTCGGCGCCTCGGTTGCGATCGCCTGTGGATCGGACTCGAGTGACAACGGGTTCGGCAGCAGCGGCGGCACGAGCGGGACGAGCGGCGCCAGCAGCGGCGCGAGCGGCAGCGGCGGCTTCGGAACGAGCGGCTCGAGCGGCGAGGGCGGCACGAGTGGCTCGAGCGGCGATGGCGCGGCATGCAACGCTCCCGTCGACATGTTCATCATGTTCGATCGCTCGGGAAGCATGGGCAACGACTGCAAGCTCGGCGACACGACGGCCTCGAAGTGGTGTCGCTCGATCAACGCGGTGTCGGGCTACTTCAAGTCGACAGGCTCGACCGACCAGGCCGCCGCGCTCCAGTTCTTCCCGCTCGACACACAGACGGACGCGCTCTGCACGACCGGCGACAAGTACAACGTCGCGGCGCTCCCTGCCGCCGACTACACGACGCTTCCGAGCGCTTCGTTCGATGCGCTCCTCAACTCGACCTCTCCTTCGACCGGCGGCACCGGCGCGGGCACGCCCACCGAGGCCGCGATTCGCGGGCTCACGCGCTTCACCGCCGCCAACCGTCGCACGGGGCGTGTAACGATCGGCATTCTCATCACGGACGGCGATCCGAACGGCTGCAACGAGAAGCTCACCGATCTCTCCGATCTCCTCGACGCTCACTTCAAGGCCACGACGATCCGCACGTACGTCATTGGCATGCAGGGCGCGACGTTCGGCAACCTCGAGAAGATCGCGCTGGGCGGAAACAGTCCGACGCACCCCGATGCGGTCGGCACCATCACCGACGCGTGCGGCAACGGCGCCGGGCCGTGTCGGCACTGGAACGTCGGTGACGGTGACCCGGCCGTGTTCACCGCGGCCCTCGCGGCGATCCAGCAATCGGCCGACGGCTGCAAGCCGGGTGGCGGGACCGTCAACCCGCCGAAGTGACCCCCTCGTCAGCGAGGGAGCTCGAGCCGGACCCTCACACGCGGCGGTCCCATCTCGACGAAACGAATCGTCCCGCCGTGCGCCTCGACAGCGGCGCGGACCATCGCGAGCCCCAGCCCAGAGCCCCGTCCGCCAAGTGACTTCGGCGCCCGCTCGAAGAGCGTTCGCCGTGCGTCTGCCAGCACGACCGCCGGCTCGTTGATCACGTCGACGATGATCCTGTCGTGTCGGTCCACGCGCATCGCGATCTCGACCTTGCCTCCCGGTGTCGCGCTCACCGCATTCTCGAGCAAGTTGCCTAGCGCTCTCCGGATCGCCGCAGGGTCACACGAGAGACGATCCGTCGCCGACGGCGCCGCGGTCACCGTGTGCACGCCTACGTTGGTCGCCTCCGCAAGTGGCCCGATCATCTCGATCGCGTCCTGGAGCATCTCGCCCATTCGCGCCGGCTCGTCCGCCGCGAGGGCCGCCGTCTCATAGCGCGCGAGCGTCACCAGATCCGTCAGCGTTCGCTCGAGCTGATTCGTGGAGCGCCTCAAGTTCTCGAGGAAGTGCCGCGCCGCAGCCGGATCGTCGAACGCGTCGTCGTCGAGGACCTCGAGCGTCGCTTGCAGCGCGGCGACGGGAGTCTTCAAGTCGTGCCAGGCGTCCCGCAAGAAGGCAGCGGCGTAGGGCTTTCCTTCGAGCTCTCTCCGCATGCTCACGAGCGCGCGTGCCAGCCGCCTCATCTCGTCGCCCTCCCCACGCGGAAGCCTCGTCGTTCGATGACCCTCCGCGATCCGAGTCGCGGCCTCCGTGAGGTCCTCGATCGGCTTCGCGAGCCTTCCACCGACATACGCTGCCGCGATCGCCGCCGCCGGTAGGAGCAGCGCTGCCAGCGCCAGCGCCTTCGGCGTGACCTTCACGAAGCGCGCTGCGAATCCGAGCGTCGTCGCGTCCGCGATGACCGCGTACATTCCGGTGGCGAGGGCTCCGCACAGCGTCGCTACCGCGAGCGCGACGAAGATGCGCAGCCGCAGCGACGTCCGCGCGGGCCAGTGGCTCACCGCGCCTCTCGCAGCGTGAAGCCGACCCCGCGGACGGTCTCGACGAGGGTCGCCGGCGCGCCTGCCTCCGCGAGCTTCCGCCGCAAACCCTTGAAGTGGGAGTCGACCGTCCGCTCCGCGAGGATGTACTCCTCGCCCCAGACCCGCGCGACGAGATGCTCGCGCGTCCTCACGCGGCCCGGCGCCTCCGCGAGGACGGCCAGGAGATCGAACTCGATCTTCGTCAGTCCGAGGTCCTTGCCGGAAAACGACGCCTGGCGTCCGAGCGAATCGACCACGAGGCCCAGGCTCGCTTCGCGCTCCGAGCGCGGCTCACCGCGTCGTGCCACGGCGCGGACGCGCGCGGCGAGCGCGCGGGGCGAGAAAGGCTTCGTCACGAAATCATCGGCTCCGGCCTCGAGCGCGGCGACGCACTCCACATCCTCATCGCGGCTCGTCAGGACGATCACGCGCGGGCAGCTCGCGCTCCGCATCAGCTCGGGGATCAGCGAGAAGCCACTGCCGTCCGGCAGTCCGAGATCGAGGACGACGACGTCGGGGAGCGCGCCTTCCGTCGCACATCTCGCCGCGGCGAGCGTCTCCGCGACCTCCGCGTGCATGCCGTCGCGGCGCAGACAGTACAGGACGGCGTCCGCGATCGCGCTGTCGTCCTCGACCACGAGGACTCGCAATGTGTGCTGCACGCCGTCCAGAACCGCCGAGCGCCGTCGTCTCTTCCCGAACGCTCCTCCGAATCTCCTCACGGTCTCCCTGGGGGCTCCCCGTCGGCGAGTTAACACAATGGAAGGAGAACCCGCATGACCGAGAACACCGCGCCCTTCCCAGCCGGGCCCGTCGGCCCCCTGGCACCCGATCTGCCACACGCCTGGACCGAGCAGCTCCTCGGCGCCGCCGCGCCCGCGAGCCCGCCGCCCGCCGCCGCATGGCCCCTCGAGGCCCAGCGCTTCGCCACCGCGCTCGCGCTCGCCTCGCTCTTCGGCGTTGCGATCGGCCTTCGGCTCGGGGGGCCCGCCATTGCGATGCACGCCCTTGGGGTGTCGGTCGGCATTCTCGCGGTGTGTGGACTCGCCGTCCCCGCGCTCGCCATCATCCTCGCGCTTGCCAATGCGTCGATCGACGCGCTCGGCCTCGCGCGTGCGACCGCGCGAGGCTCCGCGACGGCGGGTCTTCTCCTCGCCGGTCTCGCGCCAGGCGCTGCGCTCTTCGCCGTCACCGTCGAGGACGCAATCAGTGTCACTCTCGTGGGCGTCGGTGGCCTCGTGCTGGCGGGGATTCTCGGCATGCGCTCGTTCTTGCGTGAGCTCGCTCCGCAGCTCGCTGTCGCCGATGCGTCCGCGCGGCGGCTCTCGCAGATCACGATCCCGTTCTTCCTCGTGTTCGCCGCGGTCCTCGGGGCGCGCATCTGGTGGGTGATGCTCCCGATCGTGAGGGGTGGATCATGATCGATTTTGCGTTTCTCAATCGGATCCTGCGCGCCCCCGCCAGCGTCGCAGCGCAGTGTCGAAGCGATCGAGACGTCGCGTCGATGGCGCGCACATCGCTCCTCACCTTGCTCGTCGCTTCGACCGCATTCGGAGCTGCCGTCGGATCGATGCATGGCGGGAGGCAGATCGCCTTCGCGGCGATGAAGCTTCCCATCGGCGTCCTCGGGACCCTCGCGCTCGCGGCGCCGGCGTTCTACGTCCTCGCGGCCGTCTTCGGGAGGCCCTGGCCGCTGCGGCCCGTCATCTCGCTCATGCTCTCGGCGGGCGCGCGGTTCGCGCTCGTGCTCCTCGCCCTCACCCCGCCGCTGTGGCTGACGATCGACTTCGCCGCGCCGTATCCCCTGATCAAGCTGGTCGCGACCGTCGCCTACGGGCTCGCCGGGCTGGCGGGTCTCGAGGTGCTCGTACGCGGTCTAGGCGACGGACCAGGCAAGAAGATGACGATCGCGCTCTTCGTCGGCGTCTTCCTCATGATCGGAGGACAGAACGCGTGGGTCTTGCGCCCGTACCTCGGGACCCCCGGCGCCCGAGACGTGGAGCTCTTCACGCGCGAGCGTGAGGGCGGTCTCGTCGTCCAGCTCCTCCAGAGCGCCCACGATCTCTCTCGAGGCCGGCTCCCCGAGACGGAGGAAGCCCCGGCGCCGCCGACGGTCCCATGAGCGTCCTCGATCTCCTCGGCCTCTACGCTCTCGTGGGCATCGCATGCGCGATCGCGGTCTTCCGTCGAGCGCCGATACGGGGCTTCGGTGCCGTGCTGTCTTCGCTCGTCACCGTTCCGCTGTGGCCACTCTGGGCACCGTTCGCGCTCGGGCCAGCGCGCGCGCAGGGGCCGATCACGAGGTCGCGACCGGAGAACGACGCCATCGTCGCGCGTGTGGACAAGGCGCTCTCCGATGCCGTGGCTGCCGTCGCCGACACGTCGATGAGCGAGGTGTTCACGCCGCGCACCGCCGCGCGCATCGCTGCCGAGGTCGAGCACGTCGCGACGCGGCTCGCCGATCTCACGTCGCTTGCAGAACGCTCCGGGTTCGATCGCGCCGTGTCGGCACGGCGGCTCGCAGAGCTCGAGAAATCCGGGGCGACCGAGCGCGCCATCGCGACGGCACGCCTTCAGGACGAGAACCTCGAACGGCTCGCGCAACTACGGGCCGCGGATGCTCGCGCTCTCGAGGAGCTCGCCGATCTCCTCGAGGCGCTACGCACGCAGCTCGTCCTCGCGCGTTATGCGGGCTCCTCGGCCGACGGTGCGCCAGCCATCGTCTCCGAGATATGGGCGCGCCTCGAAGGCCTCGGGGCAGTGCTCGACCCGGGCGTCTCCACCACCCGGTGACTCCGCTCTTACTCGGTGGTGTCGGGCTGGGGGACCGAGCCGCGCGGTTCCGGGGCTTGCGCCCCCACGGGATCGACGACGCGCGGCGCGGTCGTCGCGGCAAGTCCCGAGTCGCGACGCCATCCAGCGTACGCGCGCATGACGTCGGACGCGAACGAGCTGCCGAGCTGCGCGTAGCCCTCGCGCGTCAGGTGGACGCGGTCCTTCTGCGCGCGCGGCGGGTCCTCGGCGGCCCAGCCGGCGACGGTGCCCTCGCCGCCCATCGCCTCGAGCTGGTTGTAGAATGCACATCCTGCGGCGTCGGCGACACGGCGCTGCGACGCGATGATCTCGAGGAGCTTGCTCGAGGTCATCCACTTCGAGTCGCTCTGGACGGCGCGATCCGGCGGGCCCAGGAGGAGGCACGACGCCGTCGGGACAGCGCGAGCGACGCGCCCGAGCAGGTCGACGAGCTGGCGTTCGTACGTCTGCGACGGCATGCCTTCGTCGGTGGACTCGTTGGTGCCATACGCGAGCACCACCATGGCGGGAGCGCGGTGCTTGAGCTGCTCGGCCCAGTGCTGCTCGTTCCACTGGAGGCAGGTCGTGACGCGAGCGCCGTTGATGCCGAGCGCGTCGAAGACGATCCCGGGCTGCGCGCGATCGAGCGACACGCCGTACACTCGCACGTCGCCGTCGCCCGCGGCGCGGACCTCGAGCTGGTGCGCGTTCGCCTCGCTGACGTCGAAGGTGCGGAACGCGCTCGTGGTGCGCTCGCCGCGGGTCGCGATGCGGACGACGCGCACGCCGTCGACGAAGACGTCGAAGGAGCCGCCGTTCGGCTGCTCGAGGTACGCGACCTCGGTGCGTGCGGTGCGCGCGGTGATGTCCGTCCACGCGCGTGCGCCCTGCTGGCGCGTCTCGACGCCGATGCCCGCGAGGCCGTAGAGGCCGTCGCCGGAGAACTTCCCCTTCGCGAGCTTGCCGCGCTCCGACGCCCACTCGGTCGACATCCCGCAACGGACGCCCTCCTGGAGGTACCCCTTCCACGGCTTGCCGATCGCGACGAAGCCGCGACCGCCATCGCCGAAGCGACCCTGCAGCGCGCGCCGGATCACGGCGGTCTCGATGTCCGCGGCGGTGTGCGAGTCGCCGAACTGGACGATGCGGACGTCTTCTTGTGCCTGGCCGGCCTCGAGCCTCGCGACGGACTCGAAGAAACGTCTGAGCGATGCGGGACGCTCGAGGGCTCCCACCACGGTCGCGCGCGTCGCGGCAGCGATGGCCACGGGGGTCTCCGCGAGGCGCGTCTCGGCGCCCGCCGTCCCGGCCGTGCTGGCAGGGCTTGCCGGGGCGGACTTGGCCTTTGCGACGGCGTCGCCGCACCCGGACATGGCGACGGCGCAGCCTGCGATCACCGCACAGGACGCGAAAGAAGACAGCAATGTCGCGATGGGAGACCGGCGCACGGCTACCAAATCCTGGCACGGCGTGCCTATCGGCGGAAGTTTGTTTAGCGTGGCATCGTGCAGCACGGCGACAAGGCACCGGATCCCCCGCGATCTTCGCAGCCTCCTCGCGCGTCCCTCCCGCCGCCGCCATCCCGCGGATGGTGGCGAATCGCCTTTGCTTTCGTGTGGGTGAGCGCACAGGTCGCCCTCGTCATCACCGCGGACCGCCGCCCCGATGGCGCGTTCGGCTTCCGCATGTTCTCCGAGTCGAGCACGATCAAGATCGTCCTCTATCGCGAGGTCGCCGGGGAGGATGGCCAGCGAAAGCGCGTCCACGTCGAGGGCGGCGTGTGGAGCGCGCGCGACGCCGGGGGGCTGAAGCGTCGCTTCGCGTGGACCGATCGCGTGCGCCGGCGTGAGCTCGCCTGGTTCGACACGGAGATGAGCACGAAGTACGGCACCAACGCGCAGCTCGCGCGTCTCCAGGCTGCGCTCGACGACGTCGCGACCCACATGGCCGACGACGCCGAGACGCGTCGCTTCCTCCTCGAGGTGACCGTGCGTCACAACGGGCGCGAGCCCTACGTCGTCCACCTCGCGAGCGCCGAGCGCGCGGGTGCAGGTTCGTGACGTGATCGCGTGGCTGCAGCGATTCAAGGACGAGATCGCGGACGGGTACGTCCTCGGTCCCGTGCGCGTCGTGCTCGGCGCGCTGCTCGGCTGGCAAGCGCTCACCGCCGCGGAGGAGCTGGAGCAGCTCGGATACTTCGGCGACACGTTCCACGTCAGCATGCTGCCGGCCGCGCTCGTGCCCTCGCACAGCCTGTATGCGGTGCTCCTGGCGCTGCGCGTCGTCCTGGCCTGCATGGTGATGTTCGGCGTGTGGGCGAGGCCTGCGCTCGCCTCGAGCGCGCTGCTCGGGTTCTGGCTCCTCTTCTGTGATCGCCTACAGTTCCATCACAATCGCTATTCCCTCTTTTGCTATGCGCTCCTCGTGTCGCTGACTCCGTGCGACCGATCCTGGCGGGCGACGGAGTCCGACGTGCTCGAGCCGCGCACTGGGCCGTTCTGGGGCGTGCGCCTCGCGCAGCTCCAGATCTCGATCGTGTATCTCGCCTCGGGTGGGTCGAAGCTGCTCGACCCGGACTGGCGAGGCGGGCTCGTCCTCGCGGATCGCATCGCGCGCCACGCGCATCTCGCGATCGCTGCCGGGGTGCCTCGCAAGGTCGTCGACCTGCTCGGGCAGGAGGGGAGCGCCAGCGCGCTCGCGAAGCTCGCGATCATGACGGAGCTCCTCCTCTGCGCTGCGCTGTGGATCCGGCCGACGCGCGTGGTGGCGATGTGGTGGGGCGTCTGGTTCCACATCGCGATCCAGCTCACCACCAAGGTCGAGACGTTCACGCTCCTCACGCTCGCGATGTACGGAGTCTTCGCGACGCCCGACTACCACGCCCGCACGCTCCGCTTCGACCCTTCGCGGTTCTGGGGGAAGACGGCGGGGACGCTGGTCCCGCTGTTCGACTGGCTGGGCCGCTTCGAGGTGAAGCCCTGGCAGCCGGACGATCACCCCGGCCACTCGGTGGTCGTCGTCCGGCGCGACGGCGGCCGCGTGACGGGCGTGCGCGCGTTCGCGATGGTGGCGCGCTGCGTGCCGCTTCTCTTTCCGTTCTGGGCACCGCTCGCGCTCGTGGCGAGCTTCACGCGCCAGGGCGACCTCACGACCGCAACTTGATCTACGCTCGGGAGGTGGGCTCGATCTTCGTGAACGTCGACGTCGAGGAGCACGAGGCGCTCCCCGACGGCTGCTGCCTCCGGTTCCGTGCACACCGCGAGGGGCGGCCGATCGAGCGTGTGACCTACGAGTCCGAGAACGGCACTTCGGGGAGCTGGTCGGTCATCGGCTGCGCGTCGGACGGGACCGCGCCGCCTGCGACGGCGTTCGAGGTCGACGACTCGAGCGCGGGGACCTCTCTGCTCGTGGTCGGCGGCGACCACGGGCTGCGGCTCACGTCGGTGGAGACCGGCGAGACGATCGCCGAGGCCTACTTGCTGATCAGCCTCGCCAGCGCGCAGATCTGACGAGGTTCAAGGCTTCTTGTACTTGCCCGTGAGCTTGGTCGTGCCGAGGCTGTGAGCCTTGATCGCGGTCTCTGCGTCTGCGAGCGCGACGTTCTGCGTGACACCAGGGAGCGCGGCGACGTCGAGCGCGTAGAGCACGAACTCGTAGACATGCAGGGTGGAGGGGCAGGGGCCCGCGTAGCCGAATGCGCCCTTGTAGTTCTTCGTCTGGTGCGCGCCGGCAGGTGCCTTGGGCGCGTACACCTGCTCGACGTTCGCGGGGAGCGAGGCTTCGCTCGCGGGGATGTCGTAGATGATGGCGTGAAGGAAATCGATCGTCGTGTCGTTGAGCACGATCGCGTAGCTCAGCGTTCCCGCCGGGCCGGCGCCCCACGCGAGCGGCGGAGACAGGTTCGTCCCGGTGCACGTGTTGTCGACCGGGAACGTCGCGCCTTCCGCGAGCGCGGTGCTCGTGAGCGCGAACGGCGCGGCGGTCGCCGAGTCCTCGTTCGCGCCGGCATCGGGATCGCTTGCGGCGGCGTCCGGATCGGTCGTGCCGCCCTCCGCAGTGCCGCCGCTCGTCGAGGAGGTCCCCGACGACGACGAGCACGCGGCGATCACGGCGAACCCGATCAAGGCGGCGAGCGTGCGTGCGTTTCGAGCCATCGAGAGCGTGCGTCGGCGGATGGGGTCGATCATGGTGACAGGCTCTATCGCACGTCGCGGGCATCCTGCCGAGCCCTCCGCTCCCGAAGGTCGCTCAGGGGAGCGGCGGAGCCATGAGCCCGCAGCGACGAAAGAGCTCGGAGTGGAACGCGGGGCTCCGAGAGAACAGGACGGTGACCGCACCATGCCGGCCGACGACGCGTGCCTGGCGGCGCCCGACGACGGCACCACGACGAAACAGATAGAAGGCCAGCAGCCCGAAGAAGAGGGCGATCACCACGAAGATGGCTGCGGCGCCGGGCGCCCGCGGCACCGCGAGGATCGTCGCCCACAGGCAGAGGAGAGCGATCGGCACCGGGACGAGCGCGCCGATGATGAGATCGGCCCACGCCAGCTTTCTCCAGACGGCGATCGACACGACATCGGGATATGGGATGCCCACTTGATCGATCGGCGCCATGCCGATGACGGGGTCGAGCGTGCCGGACGTGAGGCCGCCCTGCTCGAGCCGAGCGAACTTGTACGTCACCACGATCGACCACTTGAGATCGATCGGGAAGGCCGACGGATGAGGCGGCGGCGCGATCACGGAGCCGTCGAGGGCGGGACCGGGGCTCAGGGTGAACTTGCGCCGGCAACCCTGACACTCCTGCGCTGCAGGGCTCGGGCTGGACGGGCAGTTGCACCATGGGCACGAGAGCGCGACCGTCGGAACGCCAGGCGGCATGCTCGGTTGCATCATTGGGCTGCGCGAGCGTCGCACGGAATCCGTTGCGCGGGAGCGGTTCTGGTCTATTCGAACGCCCATGCCTCTCCGGATGCCCTTCCGGTCGATCCAGCGCGTCTACTTCGACGATCTCGATGCGCTGAACATCCTCCACAACGTGCGCTTCCTCCTCTTCATGGAGCGTGCGCGCGGCGAGCTCTTGCTCGAGCTCGGCTTTCGCTGGGAGGACGACATTGCCGTCAATCCGGACAAGTACCATGTCGTCGCAGAGCACCAGATCAAGTACCTCGCGCCGGTGCGCGGCGAGGGTGAGCTCGAGATCGCGCTGCAGCCGACGCACCTCGGTCGCTCCAGCGCGATCCTCACGGCGAAGGTGAAGTCGCGACATGGCGACGTGCTCCACGCCGAAGCCACGACGCGCCTCGTCCGCCTCGACCCGGCGACGCAGAAGCCCTGCTCGTGGAGTGACCGCTTCCGCGCCGCGTACGGTCCGCTGGTAGCGGAGCCGAAGTAGCTCACCCCCACTCGGTGCGCTGGACCACCGGCAGCTGGAGCGCGCGTTCGCGATCGAGATCGAGGTTGCCGACGTGCAAGCAGAGCGGGGTCTGCACCCACTTGAAGATCGACTGCGTGAACAGGCGCGCGAAGCGCGTTCCCCACGCGTCGACCGTCTTCGCGTCATGGCTTGGGAACATCTGTCGCAAGACCTCCCGCACCTCGCTCGGGGACATCTTCTCGCCGGCATAGAGCGCGAAGCACGCGTCGAGGACGGGGAAGGGCATGAGGTCCTTCTCATCTTCCTGATCGTCGGCGAGCTCGGCCGAGGCGGGCTTCTTCAGCGTGAGGATGATGCCGGGAAGCTTCGTCGTCTCGACGAGGTAGTCGAGCAGGTAGTTGACGACGGTCTTGGGGACGTTCGCGATCACGCTGAGCGCACCCTCCATGTCTCCGCCGATCGTCGTGTAGCCGACGGCCTTCTCGCTCATGTTGCTCGTCTGCAGGAAGAGGCCTGCGGAGCTGTTCGCCCACGTCCACATGCGCAGCGAACGGATGCGTGCCTGCACGTTCTGGCGCGCCATCGTGCCGAGGGTCTCGCCCGGTTGGAGCATCTTCTCGATGCGCGCGAGCTCCGGCTCGAAGGCGTCGTCGATCGACACCACCGCGAACGGCGCGTCGAAGTCCTTCGCGGCCTGCTCCGCCGCCGCGTGCGTCTCCTTCGAGGAGTAGCGCGAGGGCATGAAGAACGCGCGCAGGATCTCTCGGGCCTTCGCAGTCTCGACCTCGGCCCCCTGACCGCCATAGCGACGCTTCACCCAGCGACGGGCGAGATAGAGGCACAGCAGGCTGTCGCGTCCGCCCGACAGCGCGACGCCAATCGTCTTGAAGGCGCCGGTCTTCTCGAAGTAGTCGCCGAGCCCGAGCGCGAGCGCGTCGAGCAGGTCCTCGCAGAAGTCCTCGCGCGGCGTGGTGCGGGGCGCCTCTCCCGGGAGGAAGAAGCTCTTGCCGACCGGCACCGGGTAGGTGAGCGCGTCGCGCGCGGCAGACTTCGCCGTCACCGGCACGTGCATGATCCGGGGCGCGTCGGCGGCGAAGATCTGCTGGTCGTCGCGCCAGGTGGTGTTCTCGTTGCGCAGACGACGCGTTCGATCGAGGTCGACGTTGACCGCCGTGAACCCCTCGCGATAACGCGGCGCCTCGTGGACGAGCCGCCCGTTCTGCGCGACGAAACCGCCGCCGTCGAACACGAGACCGTCGTTGCCTCCCACGAGGTTGGCATACGCGACCACGCACTGGTTGTCCGCGGCGCGCGTCGCGATCATCTCGCGGCGGGTCGAGACGACGCCGAGCCGAAACGGCGATGCCGACAGGTTGACGATGACCTCGGCCCCCGCGTACGAGCGCCGGCGCATCGGGCCGTCGGGCGACCAGATGTCCTCGCAGATCTCGAGGCCCACCGTCGCGAAGTCGAAGTCGAAGACGAGGTCGCCGAAGGGCACGCCGTGCACGGTGTCGAGCAGACCTGGGCAGCCACGCGCGAAGACACGCGCCTCGTAGAAGACGTTGTACGTCGGCAGCTTCTCCTTGGGCACGATGCCGAGGATCTTGCCGGCATGCACCATCGCCGCGGCGTTGTAGACGTGCGAGCCGCGCGCGACGGTGAGGCCGATCGCCAAGGCGGCGCTGAGATCGGCCGTCTCCTTCGCGAAGCGCTCGAGCTCGGCCCACTGCGCGTCGACGAACGCGCGCCAGTGCACGAGATCCTCCGGGGAGTACCCGGCGATGAGCTGCTCGTTCAGCGCGATGAGGGTCGCTCCGTCGGCCGCGGCCTCGCGTGCGAGCCGCACGGCGCGGTCCACGTTCGAGCGGACGGCGCCGACCGTGGTGTTGACGTTGACGACAGCGATGCGGATGAGCCTCATGGCGCGTGATCCTTCGTGGCTTCTCGAATCAGGACCGTAGGCGCTACCGCGCCTCGGCGACAAGTCGCTCGATCTCGGCGACCAGCGCGTCGGAGGCGACCAGCTTGCGATGCTCGCCCGCGCAATCGAGCGCGCGCAGCTCGTCGGGGAGCGCGGAGATCTCCGCGCGGCAGTGCTCGCGTGCGAGCGAGAGGTCGGCGCGTACGGAGCTCTCGCGCACGGGGGTGTCGCCTCGCCAGAAAGGAACCAGGACGGGGCGCGCGTTTCCGCCGGGGGCCGGCTCGCGCGCGAGCGACACGAGGTCGTGGTCCGGGGAGCGCCAGACCTGCAGCTCGCCGGGGAGCGTGGCCTTCCCGGTGCCGTGCGCGACCTTCATCGTGGTCGCGCCGTAGCCGTTGACCACGAGCTTTGCGACCGCGCCGACACCGACCGCCGCGTCCGGCGAACAGACGATGTTCTCGCCCACGCCGAAGCCGTCCACGAGGTCACGCAGCTCGGCGACGCGATGCTCGTCGAGCCCGTCGGAGACGTAGATCTTCGTCGACGGCGAGCCGAGCTCCGCGAGGAGCTTGCGGGCGCGGGCGATCGATTCGGGCGTGATGTTCGAGTCGATGCGGATAGCTCCGAGGGTGTCATCGGGACAGGCTGCCACTGCGTGACGGATGCCGCGCTCGGTGTCGTAGGTGTCGACGAGCATCGTCGTGGGCATCCCGGCGAACGTTCGCGCGTACGCCTCGAAGAACTGTTGCTCGGTCTCGGCGCGCGTCACGCCCGGACGCTCCGCGGCCTGGATCGCGAAGTGATCCATCGTCCCGGTCGTCGTGATCCCCCAGCGCGCGTACGCGGCGACGTTCGAGGTTGCCTGGATGCCCGCGACCCATGCCGCCCACGTCGCATCGAGAGCGGCCGCGGGATGGGTGCGGCGCTGCCCGAACTCCATGACGCTCTTGCCGCCCGCGGCAGTCACCACGCGTGCCGCCTTCGAGGCGATCATCGACATGTGGTTCACGAAGCTGAGCCACG
Source organism: Myxococcales bacterium (assembly GCA_025351875.1). Lineage (GTDB taxonomy): Bacteria > Myxococcota_A > Polyangia > Polyangiales > Polyangiaceae > Labilithrix. Next base: position 16,453 of record JANXVA010000321.1, read on the forward strand.
GCGTCTCGAGCAGCTTCGCGCGCACGAGATCGGTGCGCACCTGGAGGAGCGGCGTGTAGATCGAAAGCGGCGCGCCGGCGACGACGAGCGGCGAGCCGTCCGTCCGCGACGCCGGCCCCGCGAACGCCGCCGAGCCCTCGGGCATCGCGTCGATCGACCCGTGGAAACCGCGGAGCTGCCGGAGGTGCGCGACCACCTCGGGACGCGCCCGGAGCGCCGGCCCGATCGCCGCGTGCGACTCGAGCGTGTCGAGCTCCTGCTCGTCGAGGGACATCTGCGCGGCATGCTCGAGGATGCGGCGCAGGCCGGAGAAGATGACGTATCCGCGGTTCTTCGGCATGCGCCGGAAGAAGAACGCCATCGTCACCTCGTGATCGAGGCGACCTTCGTCGGCGTGCGTGAGAAGCGTCGTCAGCTGGTAGGCGTCGATGCCGAGCGTCGGGAGCGTCATGGCGGCGTGACCATCCTATGCGGAAAATCTAAGGCTGCCACATAGAGTGTCAAGGACTCTATTGGGCGGAGAGATCACATCGTGGATCCACGATGGATAGCGAGACGTCGTTGCCCTGGCCGTCCGCGAGGACGAGGTAACCGATGCCGTTCGACGCAGCGAGCCCGATCCGGTCGAGGGCAAAGTCTCCCTTCGGCGTGTCCGTGGGCTTCGTCTGGAAGCGCCGCTTCGGATTGGCCTCCAAGGGATCTCGTCCCATCAGCCGCACGTCGGTGGTGGCACGACTCGCGATGGGAGCGCCGCCGAACGGTGAAGCGGAGAGCACGCTGCGCCGATCGAGCCACGCCGCGAGCGTCACCGGCCTCACGTAATCGCCAGTGCACTGACGGCACAGGCCTCCTGCCACCTGCGGGTTCGTGAAGACCTCGGGATCGAGGATCTGGTTCACGTCGGTCGTCGTCGCGACGGCATTGGGGAAGACGTACTGGAGGCGCGCGTGGCTCGAGCAGTTGCAGTCGGGAGGAGGCGCGTCGGCGGAGATCGGAGCCGTCATCATCACTGTGCCGTCGGGGCCTTGCGCGAACGTCGTCTTGCCGATCGGCCCGATGGCGGGGTTGAGACCGACGTCTCCGGCGGTCACCGCGGCCGGGGTCCCTGCACCCGTGACGAGATTGAACGTCGACGGGCTTCGGTAGAGCACGAGCCGAGCGCCGCTCGCGGCGACGACCGTTGCGCCGGCAGGCACGTTGCCCACGCGCACCATCGTGATTGTCCCCGCGATCGTCGGAGCGCTCGCGTCGTAGGCGCCGGGGCCCACGGCGCTGCCGACGCCGACGGCCGCATCCACGGCGAGCGGGCCTGCGATGAGCGCCGTCGGAAGACCTTGTGTCGCATCGTTGAACGAGAGGAACAGTCCTCCGCTCGACGCGGCGAATCCGACCACGCTCGGATATGGATAGCTGACGACGACGGTGTGCGCGCGCAGCTCCGTCACCGTCGGGTCGCTCGGGACGTCGATGCTCGAGATGGATAGCTGGTACGGAGGCTTCTCTCCGAGGACCGCGCCGAGCACCCAGATGCGTCTCCCGCTCGCGATGACCTGCTGCGGTGCCGTGCCGACGCCGATCACCGGGACCAGGGTCGGGGTCTTGGCCGTGAGGTCATCGGTGCGGAGGGCGACGAGATCTCCGCGCGTGCCCACGAACACGTAGGGAAAAGCCGCAGCCACGCACGCTTCGGGCCTGGGACCGCAGCCCGACGTAACGTCGGGGACGTCGTAGCTCGTGGCGAGAAAGCCGTACGGAAGCGGGTCGGAGCAAGCGCCCGTCGTCGTGTTGCACGTGCCCTTCGAGCACGTCTTGCCGGGCGCCTCGCACAGCGCATAGGTGCACGCGCCGAGCACCGCGTCGCAATGCGGCGTGTAGCAGCCGTTGGGGGCGACGCAGTCGATGTCACGCGTGCACGGCTCGAACGCCGGCCGCCGTCCTGCTTCGGGGGCGACGGCTTCGGGCGCTGCA
>JANXVA010000340.1 GCA_025351875.1 Myxococcales bacterium
CTTGCCGACGGCGCTCGCCCTCGTCCTCGACCTCCTGCTTCGCGGCCGCGTGCTCGTGGGGTACGCGCCGCAGGGCAAGGCGATCTACGGAAGCTCGCTCCTCATCAGCGCCGGGTTCTGGGTGCTGCCGCTCTGGTGCGCGGCGCGACTCTACGCGCTGCGCAACGCGGAGCGCGCCCGCGTTCGCCACGCAGCGCGCGCTGGGCTCGCCGTGTTCTTCGCGGCGTGGGTGCTGCCGCTCGCGACGTTCTGCTTCGGCGGACAGGTGCTCTATCACCGCGTGGTCCACGCCTACATGGGTCGCGACACCGTCCGTCTCGGCTTCGCGCTCCGGGGGACGGTCGCGGACTGGTTTCACGCCTGGGGCAGCTCGCTCGCGCTCGCGGCGATGATCGTGACCGGGTTCGCGATCAGCTTCGGCGTGCTCTCGATCGTGAAGCGCTCCGCGCCGCTCCTCACGGGGAGACCGCCGATCATCGCCGTGTTCTCGTTCTCGGGCGCGATCTTCTGCTTCTGGATCGACATGGTGGACAGTCGCTTTCTTCAAGCCTCGCTGCCGGACGACTGCTTCGTGCACGGCGTCGTCCACGCGTGTCGCGTCGCGATCACCGGCAAAGGCAAGACGCGCCGCGGGCTTTCGCTGCGCACGCCGGCGCCGCTTCCGCCGCTCGAGAGCAAGGGCGCGAGGCCGAACGTGCTCCTCATCATGACGGAGAGCGTCCGCGCCGACGCGCTCTGCTCCGACCCGCCGCCCGCCTGCAAGGCCCGGTTCCTCGACGAGGTCGCGGCAGACCGCATCGCGCTCGGCAAGCTCACGACGCCGTCGTCCGGCACGTTCAGCTCGTGCATGATGCTCTGGACGGGGCTGGCGGTGACCGCGGACGTGAACGCGGCGCATTCGGCGCCGGTGCTCTGGGAGCTCGCGCATGCCGCCGGCTACCGCACGTCCTACGTGACGTCGCAGAACATGCTCTTCGAGAACTTCGGGGCGTTCGTGCAGCGCGCAGGGATCGACACGATGGTCACCGCGACGGAGCTCGGCGGTCTCCGGCAAGAGCAGCTCGGCGCCCCCGACGAGCGCGCGACCGACGAGCTGCTTCGCGTCGTCAAGGCGACGCCCGCCGGCATGCCGTGGTTCGGCGTGCTTCACCTCTCGAACACGCACGCGCCCTATCGCGTCGACGCCGAGCTTCACCCGTTCGAGCCGCACTCCGACAACCCGGTGGGGGACGGCACCGCGTTCCACAATCACTATCTCAACAGCGTGGCGCTGCAGGAGCGCACGCTCGCCGCGTTCTTCCGCGAGCTCCGCGCGATGCCGAGCTGGGAAGACACCGTCGTGCTCCTCGTGTCCGATCACGGCGAGCAGTTTCGCGAGCGCGGCGGGCTCTACCACCTGCACTCGCTCTACGACGAGGAGGTGCGCATTCCGGGGTTCATCGTCGGCGGCTCACGCGCGCTCGACGAGACGAAGCGGCGCGCCGTCGAGAGCTACGCCGGGCATCGCATGTACCTCACCGATGTGAACGCGACGATCGTCGATCTGTTCGGCCTCGGCGCCGCGCGCCTCAGCCTTCCGTTCGCGAGGCGCGACGCGCGCTCGTTCGTCGCGCCGTTCGCGTTCGAGACGTTCACGCTCCTCAGCACGGCGAGCGCGGTCTGGGACGAGGACAACGTACGCAACGGCGTCATGTTCGGCGACCGCCTCCTCTACGGCGCGCCAGGTCAACCGTGGTCGTGCTTCGACATCGCGAAGGATCCGAGCGAGACCAATCCTCTGTCGGCGTCCTACTGCGGCCACCGCATGCGAGCCGCCGCAGACGCCTTCGGGCCGTAGCGGCGAGGGACACCCCAATACGAGATTTGAACGGAAGCGCAGAAGCGAGAGGGAGGCGGTTCGTCTCGATCGCCGACGGGACCCTCTTGGTTCCGAGGAGAACCGCAACGCCGGGGAGAATCGCTGCGATTGTTCCTGGAGCCACGAGCGTCCAGTGAGGCGCGGAGTCCAGGTGCTCTCGTTCCCTCTCGTTTCAGCGCTTCCGTTCGAGCTCTGGTTGGTGGCCCGAACGACCCGCGTGACGACCGATTCCTCGCTCAATACAAAGGAAGTGATTCCATGCGGTTATGTCGCATTCCATGAAACGGGACGGAAACGTATGCCCCGGTACCCTCGGGTTCCCTTGCGACGCGGCTAAGTCACCGCTATCAGGGCCGGTTCCTGAGGTTCGTTGGGCTGTTTGGGGTCAGGCAAGATGTTCGAGTCGTCTCGTTGGTTTTCGTCGCGCGTGCAGTGCGACGTCACGCTGAATCGCTGGGGCCACGCTGGCCAGCCGGTGCTCATGTTTCCGACCGCCGCCGGCGACGCCGGTGAGATCGATCGCTTCCTCATGATCCGTGTGCTCGAGCCGCTCATCGCGGCAGGGCGCATCAAGATGTACTCGTGCGACTCCGTCGCCGGGCGCGTCTGGTTCAACAAGGAGGGCAGCCCCGAGCATCGCATGTGGATGCAGAACCAGTTCCACCAGTACATCAAGCACGAGGTGGCGCCGGCGATCCGCAGGGACTGTCGCTCGGAGGACATCGGCATCTGGGCGACCGGCGCCTCGATCGGCGCGTTCCACGCCGTCGCCGTGACGTGCCGCTTCCCGGACATCTTCCATCGCGCGATCGGTCTCTCCGGGACGTACGACTTGATGAAGTGGATCGAGCGCGATCAGCCGACCGAGCACTACTTCGTGTCGTCGCCGGTGCACTTCGTCCCGACGCTCGCGGGCCGCCACCTCGACATGCTCCGTACGCGCCACATCCACCTCGCCTCCGGCGAAGGGAAGTGGGAGGACATCGGCGAGAGCTTCAGGCTCGCGAAGATCCTCGGCTCGATGGGCATCCCGAACTGGGTCGACTCGTGGGGCAAGGAGTGGGACCACGACTGGATGACTTGGCGAGCGAAGCTCCCCAAGTACCTCGACGAGTGGACGACGCCGAAGGGCGCGCCCGCCTCCCTCCGCGCGAACGGCTCCTCCGGCGCCAAGACCTGACCTCCATGGAAGACACGCGCGACCACAAGACGACGACGGGTGAGCTCTCGGGAGACGAGCGCCGTCACTTCATGCGTGCGCTCCTCAGCGATCTCCGCGCGCTCGAGCGGATGCTCGCCGAGGGGATGTTCGAGAGGGGTGTCGCGCGCATCGGCTCCGAGCAGGAGATGTTCCTCGTCGACCGCTCGTTCCACGCGGCCCCCGCGGCGCTGAAGGTCCTGCAGCGGCTCGACGACCCGCACTACACGACCGAGCTCGGGCTCTTCAACCTCGAGCTCAACGCCGACCCACAGCCCTTTGCCGGCAAGGGGCTCGCGCAGATGGAGGCCCAGCTCAACGAGCTCTACACGAAGGTGCAGCGCATCGGCGCCGAGCTCGAGGTGCAGCCGGTCCTCACGGGCATCCTCCCCACGCTCGGCAAGACGGACCTCAGCATCCAGAACATGGTGCCGAACCCGCGCTACCTCACGCTGAACCGCGTGATGACGGGGATGCGCGGCGACGGCTACGACATCTCGATCAAGGGCCTCGACGAGCTCGTCGCGAAGCACGACTCGCTCATGTTCGAGGCGTGCAACGCGAGCTTCCAGGTGCACCTCCAGCTCACCGAGCCGGAGCGCTTCGGTCATGCTTACGACATCGCGCAGCTGCTCCTCGCGCCGGCGCTCGCGGTCGGAACGAACTCGCCCACGCTGTTCGGCAAGCGCCTCTGGGCGGAGACGCGCATCGCGCTCTTCGAGCAGTCGTGCGACATCCGCACCCCGTCGCTCCACGCGCGTGATCGTGCGGCGCGCGTCTCGTTCGGCAAGGGCTGGGTCAAGGGAAGCGTCGTCGAGATCTTCAAGGACAACGTCACGCGCTTCCGTCCGCTGGTCGGCGCCGAGCAGGAGGAGGACGCGAACGCCGTCCTCGACCGCGGAGAGATCCCCCAGCTGAAGGCGCTCCGCCTCCACAACGGCACGATCTACCGCTGGAACCGCGCCTGCTACGGCATCTCCGAGAACGGCAAGCCGCACCTGCGCATCGAGCTCCGCGTGCTGCCCTCGGGTCCCACCATCGTCGACGAGGTCGCGAACGCCGCGCTCTGGCTCGGCCTCATGAGCGAGCTCACGGCGACGATCGAGGATCTTCCCGCTCGGATGGATTTCGATCACGCGCAGGCCAACTTCTACGCCGCCGCGCGCGACGGTCTCGCCGCGCGCTTCACGTGGCTCGACAGCGAGGAGACGCTCGCGCAGCCGCTCATCCTCGAGAAGCTCCTCCCCCTCGCGGAGAAGGGCCTCGCGCGCGCCGGCGTCGACGACGCCGACGCGAAGAAGTACCTCGGGATCATCGACGAGCGCGTTCGCTCGCTCCGCACAGGCTCGCGCTGGATGCTGCGCTCGCTCCAGGGAATGAAGTCACGCGGCTCGCAGGGTGAGCGGCTCAACGCGATCGTCGCGGCGACGATCGAGCGCCAGAAGACGGGCCGTCCGGTCGTCGAGTGGGAGCGCGCTCGGCTCGACGAGATCTACGGGAGCCGCGGTGGCTACAACAAGGTCTCGCAGTACATGCAGACGGATCTGCTGGCCGTGCAACCCGACGATCCCGTCGAGCTCGTCGCCGATCTGATGAGCTGGGAGCGCGTCCGCCACGTGCCCGTCGAGGACGCGAAGGGCATGCTCGTCGGTCTCGTCACCTCGCGCGCGGTCCTCCGGCACTACGCCGGCCTCGCGAAGGCGCGCGCCAGCGGCGAGGCGCCCAAGAGCGGCGCTGAGCTCGATGCCATCTCGGTAGCCGACATCATGCGCACGGATCTCCTCACGGTGACGCCCGACACCCTCACGGTCGATGCCATCGCGATCATGCGCAAGCAGCGCGTCGGCTGCCTGCCCGTCGTTCAGGACGGGCACATCGTCGCGATGATCACCGAGGAAGACTTCATGGGGATCGCCGCGGAGATGCTCGACCAGCGTCTCGGCACGGTCGATCCGCCGCACGAGCATCCGAAAGGCAGGAGGCGCCCATGAGTACCAGCACGATCCCGTCCGGTCTCGCCTCGGGCAAGCTCCCCGAGGAGCGGCTGATCGGCGCGCTCGCGAGCGGGAGCGGTCCCACGCTCATCGTGATGGCCGGCATTCATGGCAACGAGTGCGCGGGTCTCACGGCGGCGCGTCGCGTCTTCCGGCGTCTCAAGCGCGGTGACGTGTCGGTGCGCGGCGAGCTCGTCGCGTTCGGCGGCAACATCGCAGCGATGAACCAGGGCAAGCGCTACATCGTGCGCGACCTGAACCGCGTCTGGACCGAGGCGCAGGTCGAGGCCGTCAAGGCGAAGGAGGCCGCAGGAGGAGAGCTCGACGCCGAGGAGCTCGAGCAGATCGAGATCCTCGCCGAGGTGCGCGCCGCGATGGCGCGCGCGACGGGCCCCGTCTACCTCGTCGACCTCCACACCACGAGCGCTCACGGCGTTCCCTTCGTGCTCTTCGGCGACACGCTCGCGCAGCGCGCGTTCGTCAGCACGCTCCCGCTCCCGCTCGTCATGGGCCTCGAGGAGCAGGTCGACGGCGTGATGTCCGGGTACTGGACGCGCCACGGCTGCGTCACGTTCGCCTGCGAGGGCGGCCAGCACGACGACGTGGGCTCGATCGACAACCTCGAAGCGGTCATCTTGCTCGCGGCCGAGGCGGCGGGGCTCTTCGACAAGGGCGCCGTCGAGGAGACACGCGCGGCGCACGCGCTCCTCGAGGCCCGCCGCGGTGACCTCCCGCGCGTGATGGAGGTGGTCTCGCGCCACGCCATCGCGCCCGAGGACGCCTTCAAGATGGAGCCCGGCTTCAAGAACCTCGACCATGCGCGCGCCGAGCAGCTGCTCGCGCGCGACCGCAACGGCGAGATCCGCGCGCCGGGCAACGGCCTCGTGATGCTGCCGCTCTATCAAGGCCAGGGCGACGACGGGTTCTTCTGGGGTCGCGCGGTGAGCTCCGCCCGCATGCGCGCCTCCGAGGCGCTCAGGCACCTCCGTCTCGATCGCTTCCTCGATCTCTTGCCGGGCGTTGCGCGCGACAAGGCGGACCCTTCGCGCTTCATCGTGGATCGCTCGATTGCGCGGATCTATCCGCTGGGCGTGTTCCACATGCTCGGCTACCGCAGGATTCGTAGCCGCGCGAACGAGATGACCGTCGAACGGCAGCCCGAGGATCGCCGCCCTCACTAGAACTGATGAACTGATCCGGGCTCACGCCGACGCCGATGCGTGCCTGCTGTGCGCGACCTCGAGCTCCGCGGGCTGCAGGATCATGCGAAACGTGGTGCCGCGCTTCACGTCGGACTCGAAGGACAGCTCGCCGCCCATCTCGATGACGAGCCGCAGACTGATCGCGAGACCGAGGCCAGTGCCGGAGCCGGGCGCTTTCGTGGTGAAGAATGGGTCGAAGATCCGCGTTCGGTACTCCGGCGGAATGCCGGCGCCGTTGTCGGAGACCTCCATGACGATCCCGCCCGTGCTGGACGGCCGGAGCGCGATGCGGAGCCGGTTCCCGGCGCGTGCGTCCCGAGGAAGCGCCTCGAGCGCGTTCGCGAGCAGGTTGAGGAGCACCTGACCAATGCGCGCGACCGTGCCTCGCGCGAGCGGCACGGGCTCGTGCTCGAAGACGAGCTCAGCGCGGTCGCCGATCTCCTTCCTCGCGAGCGCCAGTGTCGACTCCACGACGGTGAGGACGTCGACGGGGGCGAACGCGACGTCGTCGACGCGCGAGAGCGCCAGGAGATCGCGGACGATCGTCCGGATGCGGTCAACGCCCTCGAGCGCGACACCGAGGGCCTCGTGACCCTGACGCGCGGACTCGCCGAGCGGCGCGAGCTGCTTCATCGCGATCTCGACGTTGTTGAGCACGTAGGCCAGAGGGTTGTTCACCTCGTGTGCGACGCCGGCAGCGAGCATGCCGATGGACGCCATGCGGGCGGAGACGATGAGCTGCTGCTGGAGCCGAACCCGTTCGGTCGCGTCCTGCCCGACCAGCATGCGCGCCGGCTTGCCCTCGAACGTGACCACCTGTGTAGCGAACACCTCGGCGACGACGACCTGCCCGTCCCGCCGGAGGAGCCGCACCTCCTCGAGCGCGGGCGTCGCGGCAGCGGGCGAGCGCATTCGCGCGAGGAGTCTCTCCCGCTCAGCGGGCGCGACGAGGTCGGAGACGGGGCGACCGATGAGATCGTCGTAGGTCTCGTAGAGGAGCGTCTTGGCGACAGCATGGTTCTTCCAGAGCACGATGCCATCGCGATGGATGATGACGAGCACCGGCAGGCGGTCGAACACCTCGAGGATCTCGTCTGTCGAGCGCTGGACGGCCTCGAGTCCCTGCTCGAGCTCGTGTCGCTGCCCTTCGAGCAGGTCGAGCGCGTCGCCGGAGTACAGCATCGCGCGAACGGCACGTCGCACGCGCCCACGGAGCGACGGCGACTCCGGAAGCTCGAGAACGATGTCGATGCTCCTCGGCGTGACGTGGCTCGTGACGAGGGTCGACGGTGCAAGGCCGAGGAGCGTGGGCGTTTCGAGGAGGACGCCCTCGAAGACGTGGAAGAAGGCGGCAGAGCCGGCGTGGGGCTCCGGGATCGAACAGACGTAGCGGACACGGCAATCCGAGACGATCGACAGCGCGACCTTGCAGTGCGGGAAGTTCGCGCGCGAGCCCCACCGCGTGGCCATCTCGTAGAAGCTGCGAACCGAGACGACCGTCCGCGCGAGCCGCTGGAGGAAGACATAGGACGGGGCTCGCGCGAGCGCGCGGCCCACGTCCCGCATGCGCTCCGGGTCGCGCCCGACCATGTCCCACGCTCGCTCGGCGATGGCGATGAACGTGTCCCACTCGATCCGTGTGCGTGGTGCGCCGAGGGATCTCGCGTCGAGACCGAGCTCGGACATCAGGCCCTCGCGCGGGATACCCGTGCGCTCGATGGCCTCGAGCAGCTGTACCGCGACCTTGCTGGTTACGCTCACCCGCATTGCGCCCCAACAATAGCAGGTGGAAGTCGCTCAGTCGTCGAGCACGCCCGCGGCGACGAGCTCGCGGCGCAGCGCAGCGAGGTCGGCCGGTGGACCCTGGCGGCAGCCCGCCGACGTCACCGAGACGATCGACGTGCCGCCGCCGGCATCGCTGAGGAGGCCGAAGACGTAGACGTTTCGTCGCGCGTAGACGTCGCTGCCACTCAGGACGATGCCGACGTCGGCATCAGCGTAATCGGCCGGGCACTCCGGCGCCGCGGCGTGCTTGTCGATGCCGAGCGCCTCGGTGAGGCTCCGGACACGCCTCGGATCGCGGACCGTGCCCTTCTTCTCCGGCAAGCCGATCCCATCCCGACGGACGAGGCGTGCGGCTGTGGTGGTGTCGACCACACGGGCCTCGGCCGGCGCGCGCCGACGCGTGTAGGCGATGGCCGAGACCGCGACGGCAAGGCCGACCCCGAGCGCCGCGGCGGTCCGGACACGCATGAGGCAGGGCGTACCACGGCACTGGCCAGCCCGCGGGAAACTCCCCACTTTCCATCAATAATCGTGGCCTCCGGAGAAGGAATCGCCTCGCTCGGGCGTAGCCGCATACGAGCAATGTTCCTGCGGGCGGCCCTTCGCCCTTCTTGCACGCTTCCCCCCGAAGAGAGACTATTCCGCCGATGCGAAGCCGCGCTTACACGACCCTCGTTCCGCTCCTTGTCATTGGTGCCGTCCTCTCGCTCAGCGGCTGCAACGTCCTGAGGAAGCTCGGCAAGAAGAAGTCCCCCCCGACGGACGACGGCACCTCGTCGAACTTCAACGACTTCGACGCCTTCAACAAGAGCGACGTCTCTCGCTTCACCGACGAGTCACGCCTCTTCAACGAGACCGCGTTCGTCCGTGTCATCACGTTCGCGCGCACCGCGCCTGACAACGGCGGAACGATCGTCGGTGTCATCGACCCGGACACGCTCGTCATCAAGCACGCGCGTCGGTTCGGTAACACGCTCATCTCCTTCACCCGCGCGGCCTTCCCTGGGAGGCGCTTTGCCGGCTGGGTTCCGGACACGGCGTTCTTCTTCCCGGTCACTCCTACTTCTCCTCCTCCGACGATCACCCCTCCGTCGACGTTCACCGGCACCGGTGGCACGTGCAGCATGACCCTGCGCATCTCGGGCTTCAGTCCGTCGAAGTCGACGTGCAGCTTCAACGAGAACGTGCGCTCGAACAGCCCGACGACGCTCTTCTTCCCCTGCAACGGCGGCGCCGCCACGGCGCGCTTCGGTCCGCAGTTCTTCAGCGGCACCGCCGACAAGACGCGGGTGTCGCTCTCCAACTCTTCGGTGGGCACGTTCTCGGGCTGCGAGATCCGCACGACGCAGACCATCGCGGGCTCGACGCCCGTTCTCTCCTACTTCCTGTCCGAGACGATCGTAGGCGGCTCGTGCAAGGGTATCTCGACCTGCACGGCCCGCGCGTCGATCACCGCGCTCCAGTAGTCAGCCTGCCTCGAGCAGGCTGCGCGCGATCTGCGAGATCTGGATCTCGTCGGTCCCGCCGTAGATCTGCAGAACGCGTGCGTCTCGGAAGAGCTGCTCGACGCGGTACTCGGCCATGTAGCCGTTGCCGCCGAAGAGCTGCACCGTCTCGTCGCAGACGTCCATCGCGGCCTGCGCGCAATACAGCTTGCACGCGCTCGCCTCGGCGAGCGTCATCGAGCGACCTTCGCCGGCCATCTCGATCTGGCGGAACACGAGGTTCTGGATGTTCATGCGCGCGACTTCCATCTTCGCCAGCTTGAGCTGGATCAGCTGGAATTCGCCTATTTTCTTCCCGAACTGCTCGCGCGTGTTGGCGTAGGCGACCGAGAGGCGCTGGCACTCCTCGACGAGACCGAGCGCCATGCCCGCGACGGCGGTGCGCTCCGCCGTGAAGGTCTCCTTCGTCGCCGCGCGTGACGGCTGCTCCTCCGTCTCGCCGAGGAGGCGATCCTTGCCGACCTTGACGTCCTCGAGGAACAGCTCGCCGGTCGGTGAGCCGTGGAGACCGAGCTTTCGGAGCGGCTTGCTCTGCGTGAGGCCGGGCATGCCCTTGTCGAGCACGAACGAGAGCACCTTGCGGAGCTTGGGCTCGTTGCCCTCGTCGAGCTTGCAGATGAAGACGATCGTGTCGGCGTACGGGCCGTTGGTGATGAACGTCTTGCTGCCGTTCAGCACGTAGCCTTCACCGTCTCGTCGGGCCGACGACTTCATCGCGCCGAACGCGTCGGAGCCCGAGCCGGGCTCGGTGATCGCCCACGCGCCGATCTTCTCGAGCGTGAGGAGCTCGAGCGCCCAGCGCTCCTTCTGCGCGATCGTGCCGCGCGCCATGATCGCGCTGGCGGTGAGGCCCATGCTCACGCCGAGCGCCGTCACCATGCCGGCGCTGTAGCGCGAGAGCTCGATGATCGGGATCATCCGCATCGCCATCTCCATCCCGGCTTGCGGGTTGGGGCCGGCGCGCCTCTCGCGCTCGACGGGAGGCTGCCCTTCGCGAGCCTTCTGCTTCTCGATCTGCGTGGCGAACGTCATGCGCGCCATGTCGTCGATGCCGAACGTCGCGATCAGCTCGCGAAGGACCTCGTACGGCGGCTCACCCTCGTGCTCGATGGCGTGAAGCTTCGGTTTGACGTGCGTCTCGCAGAACTTGCGGATGGAGTCGCGGATCGACACGTGCGTCTCGGACCATTCGATCATGGTCCGAAGGCTACGCCGGAAACCCCGTCACGGGCAGCGAGCGATCTCCACCTTGAGCATGTGAACCGGCGTAGTCGGGGCATCGTCGCGGTCGCGGGGGACGTTCGCGATCGCGATCGCCGTGTCCGTGTCGCAGGTGCCGAACACGTTGTATTCGGCCTTCGGGCCGGTGCCGACGACGACGTAGAACTGGCTTCCGCTGACCTGGGCGGACGCGGCCATGGCGAGGGTGCCGAGCGGCTCGGCGATCTGGTTCTCCTTCACGAGGTCGTAGCCCGGCCCGCCGCTGCCGAGGCCGTCCGGGTCGCCGCCCTGGATGACGAAGCCGGGAATGACGCGGTGCCAGATGAGCCCGTCGTAGAAGTGACCGGTCTTCCACTTGCCCTTGTCGTCCTTGAACGGACGCGTGCCGCGCGCGAGGCCGATGAAGTTGGCGACGGACAAGGGGGCGGCCGCGTCGTCGAGGGCGCACTTGATGCCGCCGTTCTCCGTGCGGATGCCGGCGGTGAGCTTGCCTCCCGATGCGGGGAAGCCGTCGAGCGCCTTCGCGAGCGTGAACGCCGCGGCGCCGCCCGCCGGATCGGTCGCCGAATTCGGGTCGACCGTGACGGCCGGCGCGCCCGGGTCCTTCGTGCAGCCGACGAGCGGATCGGGACCGGCGTCGATCTCCGCGGGCGGGACGTACCTGTCTGCGACGCCAGCCTCGTTCGGCGGCCCGGGATCGCCGCCGTCCGTGCCGTCGACCGCCGAGGTCTTGGCGGAGGAGCAAGCGAAGAGGCCGGCGAGGCCGACGAGAGCTGCGGGCGCGAGCAAGGAAGCGGCGCGGTGGTGCATGGCGGGGTCTTAGCACGGCGGCCGCAATGTCTCGTATGCTCCGGGGCGTGAAAGGGCGCCTCGGAAGCTGGTTTCGTGTCTTCACGATCCTCCTCCTGATCGTGAGCGGCTGCACGGCCTACGCGAACGTGTTCTCCGACGACACCGACGTGCGTGCGAAGGCCGGCGAGCTCGCGCGGAAGGAGGCCGGCTGCGGGGACAAGTGCAAGCAGACCTCGATGCGCGGCAACCGCGGCATGATCGACGAATCGATCGAGTACGAGATGGACAAGGTCGGAACGATCCTCGTGACCTGTCGCCGCGCCAGCATCGTGTTCGGCGAGTACGCCTGCGAAGCCCGCAAGCGCTGACCCATGGAGCCCCCCGAGAGCGAGATCACGCCGCAGCCGCTGTACTGGAATCGCCGCACGGTGCTGAAGGCCGGGGCCCTCGCGGCGAGCGCCGTCGCCACGGGAGCGATTTACCGCAGCGTCAACGGCGTGAGCCTCGAGGCGACGAAGACGAACAAGCTCGCGTCCCTGATCACGCCCGCGTCGCGCGAAGAGGCCATGAAGCTCGGGTTCCGCGTGGAGGAGCCGATGACGCCGCTCGCGTCGATCACGAACTACAACAACTTCTACGAGTTCTCGACGAGCAAGGAGGGCGTCGCGCCCGCGGCGGCGAGCTTCGATACGCGCAGCTGGAAGGTCGAGGTCGGCGGCCTCGTGCAGGCCCCGCGAACGTTCGATCTCGACGACCTGCGGAAGCTCGCTCCGCTCGAGGAGCGCATCTATCGCATGCGCTGCGTCGAAGCGTGGTCGATGGTCATCCCCTGGGCGGGCTACTCCCTCGCCAAGCTGCTCGATGCCGTGCAGCCGACGAGCGCCGCGCGGTTCGTCGCCTTCGAGACCTTGCTCGATCCGGCGCGCATGCCAGGGCAGAAGAGCCGTGTCCTCGACTGGCCGTACGTCGAGGGCCTTCGCCTCGATGAGGCGATGCATCCGTTGACCTTGCTCGCCAGCGGCATCTACGGGAGCGAGCTTCCTCCTCAGGACGGCGCGCCGGTACGCCTCGTCGTGCCCTGGAAGTACGGTTTCAAGGGCATCAAGTCGATCGTGAAGATCACCCTCGTATCGAAGATGCCGCCCACCACGTGGAACCTCCAGGCGCCGCGCGAGTACGGGTTCTTCGCGAACGTGAACCCGGACGTCGATCACCCGCGCTGGAGCCAGGCGACCGAACAGCGCATCGGCGAGAGCGGGCGGCGCAAGACGTTGCCATTCAACGGCTACGGCGAGCAAGTCGCGAGCCTCTACACGGGGATGAACCTTCGTGAGAACTACTGAGGCCGAGCTGCCCGCGCGCCTTCATCCCGACCGGGTGTTCCTGCGGCGCCTCGTCCTCGTGAACGGTGTCGTGCCGTTTGCCATCCTCGGGTACGACGCGGTTCAGCGGCAGCTCGGCGCCAACGGGACCAAGTTCGCCATCCACACGACGGGGCTCCTCGCGCTCCTCTTCTTCGTTCTGTCGCTGGCGGTCACGCCGCTCAAGCGGCTCACAGGCTGGAACGAGCTCGTCGCGGCGCGCCGAGCGCTCGGGCTCTACGGCTTCTCCTACCTCGTGGTGCACTTCGGGATCTTCTTCGTGCTCGATCGTGAGGCGAGCGTCTCGGGGACGGTGCACGAGATCCTCACGCGCACCTACTTGCAGATCGGTTTTGTCGCGCTCCTCCTCTTCACGCCGCTCGCGTTGACCGCGACCGACGGAATGATCTCGCGTCTCGGGGCGCGGCGCTGGAAGCGGCTCCACCGCCTCTCGTACCTCGCGACCTCGCTGGGCTCGCTGCATTACATCCTGCAGACCAAGTCGGACCTCCGACAGCCGCTCGTCTTCGCGGGCGTCCTGGGTGTGCTCCTCGGGTCTCGCGTGCTCGGCTACTACGCCGACCGCGCCAGGCGCGCGAAGAGGCCGAAGCCGTGGTCGGGCGAGCTCCGCGTCGCGCGTACCTCGGACGAGACGCACGACGTACGAACGTTTCGCCTCGTTCCGGCGGCCGGAGGCCCGCTTCCATTCACTTACCGCGCCGGTCAGTACCTGAACCTCGCGCTCGTGATCGATGGGCAGCGGGTCAACCGCTCGTACACGATCGCCTCCGCGCCGACGCACACCGAGTACTGCGAGATTACGGTCAAGAAAACGAGCGGCGGGTGGGCGTCGCATCACCTCCACGAGAAGGTCGCCGAGGGCGCGCTCGTGAAGGTGTCCGCCCCGGCGGGTCGGTTCGCCTTCGAGGGCGAGGGGACCACGCGCGTGCTCCTCGTCGCCGGTGGCGTCGGCATCACGCCGCTCATGTCGATGGTGCGTACGCTCACCGAACGAGCCTGGCGCGGGCGGATCGACCTCGTGTTCTCCGTGAAGACGAGGGCGGACATCATCTTCGAGGACGAGCTCGCGGCGCTGGCGCAGCGCTTCCCCGATCTGCACGTGACGGTGACGCTCACGCGCGAGCCGAAGGAGAGCGACTGGAGCGGCGAGCGAGGTCCGATCACGCGCGAGCTCCTGCAGCGCGTGGCCCCGAACCTGCGCGGCACGCCGGTCTATCTCTGCGGCCCCGACCCGATGATGACGGCGATGAAGGCGGTCCTGCGAGAGATCATGGATCCGTCCGCGACCCTTCACGTCGAGGCGTTCGTGTCGCCACCTCGCGCCTCCGCCAACGAGGACGACGAGGCGACCGAGGAGGCCGACGACTCACCCGCGCACAGTGACGGAAGCAGCGTCACGGTGCAGTTCGCGACGTCGGGCGCGAGCACGAGCGTCGAGGAAGGGCAGACGCTCCTCGACGCCGCCGAGGACCTGGGCATCGACATCCCGTTCGATTGCCGAGCCGGGATCTGCGGGCAATGCAAGACGAAGCTCGTGAAGGGCCGCGTCGTGATGGACGTGCAGGACGCGCTCACCCCGGAGGATCGCCGCCGCCGCCTCGTCCTCGCGTGCCAAGCCCGCCCCGTGCGCGACGTGATCGTCGACGCGTGATCCTCTCGCTAGAGCGGCGCGAGGAGGGCGACCGGCAGCTCCGCGAAGAGCCGGGACGCAAGGACGTCGCTTTGCCTCACGCGAGGACCGCGAGGCGTGCTCGAACGTCTTCACCGCGCTTGGTGTCGTGCGTCGAGGCTCTTCGCCATCACGGGGCCGGTGAGCTGCTGGAAGCGCATCGCGAACTGCGTGCGAGCGGCGCGGTCGTCGTCATCGATGGGCTCTCCTGCCGGCTGGAAGCGCGACGCGGGATCGGGATAGAGCTTCGGGTCGTCATCGAGACGTAGGCGGTAGCGCGCGCCGTCGGCCACGCCGTCGGCCACGCCGTCGGCGACGCCGGAGAACGTTTCGAGCATCTCCATTTCGTACCGCCGTTACGCGAATGATTCACCTCCGACTGCGTGATGTGAGGACGGCTTTCGGAAGGACACGGCGAGGCGTGCGACCGCGAGGTACGGCCTGCGGCACGAGCGCGCGGACTGGGCAGCGGGCCGCACCCACAGGGCTCGGTCACTGCACCGCACGAAGGTCGGTCGGTCACGTGCCGCGTGTCAACGCGCCCGCGACCGGCAAACCAAGGGCGCGTGACCAACCTCCCATCCCCCTCGCAGGTCGACGTATTTTCCGGCGGCGGAGAGATGGGCGCGCTCATGCGCCAGAAGGACTGGTCCGCCACGTCGCTGGGTCCGGTCGAAGGTTGGCCGCAGAGCCTGCGTACCGCGGTCAGCATTCTGCTGGATTCGCGCTTCGGGATGTACATCGCGTGGGGCCCTGAGTACGCGCAGATCTACAACGACGCATACCGGCCGATCCTCGGCTCGACGAAGCATCCTCAGGCGCTCGGAGCGCTCACCTCCGACACGTTCGCCGAGAGCTGGGACATCATCCGTCCGATGTTCGACGACGTCCGGCGGGGCAACGCCACCGGCTCCGACGACTGGATGCTGCCGCTCGATCGCCACGGTTACCTCGAGGAGTGCTTCTTCACGTTCTCGTACAGCCCGATCCGCGACGAGAGCGGAGGCGTCGGCGGCGTTCACGTCACCGTCACGGAGACGACGAAGAGCGTCCTCGCGGCCCGCCGGCTCCGCGCCCTCCACGCGGTCGCCGAGAGATCCTCGCGCAACCTCACTGCCGTCGACGCCTGTGTCGCCGCTGCCGCGTCACTCGGCGAGATGTCCGAGGACCTCCCCTTCGTCCTCCTCTATCTCTCGGATCTCTCGCAATCTGGCTCGTCGTTCAGGTTGGCCGCCTCTTGCGGCCTCGGAGGTGACACGGTCTCGGCGCAGGCCGCGGACGGGGCGAAATGGCCGCTCGGGCGAACGCTCGCGGAGAAGAGCATCGTCGTGATCGACGACGTCGCGGAGCGCGCGGGAGCGATTCCGAGCCGCAAGTGGCCGGAGAGCGTTCGCACCGCTGCGTCGTTCCCGATCCGTCGCACTGTGGGAGACGCGCCCGTCGGGGTCCTCGTTGCAGGGATCAGCCCCCGTCGCGCAATAGATGCAGAGTACAGCAAATTTCTAGCGCAGCTGGCGTCGCACGTCGCGCGCGCCGTGGAGGACGCGCGAGCGCTCGACACCGAGCGGTGCCTCGTCGCAGCCGAGCGCCAGCGCCTCTACGCACACTTTCTCCAGGCGCCATTTCCGGTGGCGGTCATGCGCGGCGGCGACCTCGTCGTGGACCTGGCGAACGGCGCGGCGCTCGCCGTCTGGGGGAAGACGACGGCGCTCGTCGGCCAGAAACTCCTCGACGGATTTCC
Organism: Myxococcales bacterium; assembly: GCA_025351875.1. GTDB lineage: Bacteria > Myxococcota_A > Polyangia > Polyangiales > Polyangiaceae > Labilithrix. The sequence goes on from JANXVA010000340.1 coordinate 16,348, forward strand.
GGAGCTCATCGGGCAGCCTTTCCTCGGTTACCTGACGACCGTGCTCCAGACGGGCGTCGCCTACGAAGGGAGCGAGGCGCTCGCCCGGATCGCTCGTGGTCCCGATGGCGCGCTCGAGGACGTCTACTTCAACTTCGTATATTCGCCGCTGAAGGACCACGCCGGCACCGTGGAGGGCGTGCTGGTAGCCGGGTTCGAGGTCACTGCGGAGGTCCTCGCGCGTCGCGCCGTCGAGGAGGCCCAGCGCCTCTTCAAGTCCGTCGTCGACAACGTTCCCGAGCTCGCCTGGGCCGCGCGTCCTGACGGGTACATCGATTTCTACAACCAGCGTTGGTACGAGTACACCGGCACGACGCCCGCGGAGATGGAGGGCTGGGGTTGGAAGGCCGTCCACGACCCCACTCTCGTCGACTCCGTGGTCGGGCAGTGGACCCGTGGCCTCGTGGCCGGCATTGCTTTCGAGATGGAGTTTCCGTTGCGGGGTGCGGACGGCACGTTTCGGTGGTTCCTGACGCGCGTGCGGCCGCTCCGCGACGCCGACGGCAAGATCGTTCGCTGGTTCGGCACCAACACCAACATCGACGAGCGCGTGCGCCTGCTCGCCAGCGAGAAGGCGGCGCGCCAGGACGCCGAGCGAAGCAACCGAGCGAAGGACGAGTTTCTCGCCATCATCAGCCACGAGCTGCGAAACCCGCTCAACGCGATGCTGGGGTGGACGCGCCTCCTGCGCTCCGGATCCCTGGCGGAGGACCGGAAGGAGCGCGCGCTCGAGACGATCGAGAGAAACGCCGTCAACCAGGCGCAGCTCATCGAGGACCTTCTCGACGTCGCACGCATCGTGTCGGGCAAGCTCCCGCTCGCCGTGCAGGCGGTGCGGCTCGCACGCATCGTCGAGGGCGCGCTCGAGTCGGCACGTCCCGCGATCGAGGCGAAGGGCCTACGGACGGAGGTCGTCCTCGACGAGGAGGCGGTCCTCTCCGGTGACCCGGCGCGGCTCCAGCAGGTGGTGTGGAACCTCCTCACCAACGCAACGAAGTTCACGCCGCGCGGCGGAGAAGTTCGAGTGACCCTCGAGCAGGACGGCACCAACGTCGAGCTCACCGTCAGCGATACCGGTCAGGGGATAGAACCGACCTTCCTTCCTCACGTGTTCGATCGGTTCAAGCAGGCCGACGCCTCGACGACGAAGACACACGGCGGCCTCGGCCTCGGCCTCGCCATCGCCAGGAACCTCGTCGAGATGCACGGCGGCACGATCTCCGTCGCGAGCGAGGGCGCCGGCAAGGGCGCGGTGTTCGTGGTGAGGTTGCCCATCTCGACGGTTGGCGGCGAGCGGGCCGCGACGGCCACGGCTCGGCGCGCCGCATTTGTCCCCGCGATGCGCTTCGACGCGCCCGTGGAGCTGCGCGGCATCCGGGTGCTCGCCGTCGACGACGAGGCAGACTCGCGCGACATCGTCGCGGCCGTGCTTGCGTCCTGCGGCGCGGTGGTGACCACCGCGTCGTCCGCCGCGGAGGCGATCGCGGTCGTGGAGCGAGAGCCGCCGGATGTCATCCTTTCCGACATCGGCATGCCCGACCAGGATGGCTACGCGCTTATCGCCCGCGTCCGCGCGCTTCCGCGCGAGCGTGGCGGCGCCATCCCCGCGGCGTGTCTGACGGGTTACGTGAGCGTCGACGACCGGCGCCGCGCGCTCCTCGCCGGCTTCACGATGCACGTCCCGAAGCCGATAGATCCTGCCGAGCTGGTGGCCGTGGTCGCGAGCCTCGCGCGGATGGCATCGGCGCTTCGTCCGACGGGGGAGTGACGGGTGCCTGCCCCGCGCGAGCGCTGTCGATCGCGCCAGCCCAGCGATCGGCGTTCGGACGGTTCAGCGACGAACGACGCGCGTGAGCCATTCGGCGAATGCCGGATCCTCACCTCGCTGCGCGGCGACGAGGCGTGACGTGAGCCGGGCCGTCACGGGGCCGGGAGCGCTGCCGAGCTCGCGTCCGTCGATCGCGCCGATGGCGGCGATCGGTAGCGACGTCCCGCTGAGGAACGCCTCGTCGGCGGCGGCGAAGGCCTCGCGTGTGAGCGGAGCCTCGCGGACCTCGATGCCTTCGGCGGCAGCCAGCGCGAGGACGGCGTCCCGCGTGATGCCGGGGAGCACGCGGCCGAGGGGTGGTGTCCACAGGACGCCCTTCGACACCGCGAACACGTTCGAGATGGGCGACTCGGCGATGAAGCCCTGGTCGTCGAGGAGCACGACGTCGTCGGCGCCGGCGGCGATCGCACGCTTCCGCGCGAGCATGGGCCCGAGATACGCCGCGGCCACCTTGGCCTCGGGGCTCAGCGCCTCGGGGGCCGCCTTTCGAGCGTCGTCGAACGTCGCGATCCGGATCGGCGTGGTTCGCGGTGGATCCTGGAGGAGCTGGGCCGCGACCGCGACGTGCGTGCTCGCGTCGCGCGGCAGCAGGTCGGGCTCGGAAGATGCAAAATACACGGACCAGCGGATGAGGCCTTCGTCGCGGTCCGCAGCGACGACGACGTCGTTTGCAGCCCGAAGCAGGGCCTCCTCGTCGTAGGCGAGCGCGAGGCCGACGATCTTCGCCGAGCGCACGAAGCGCGCCACGTGCTCACGCGCGCGGAACATCGCGACGCCGAGCTTCACCGGGTGGAACGACCCGACGTCGAAGACCAGGCTCCCGCGCTGTGGCGCATGCGCCATCATCGGCATCGTCGCGGCGGCTGAATCGACGAGCGTGCCGTCGAGCCACAGGAACGGTGCCGTGATCGCCATCGCTCGCCTGCTCGCGGCCGGAGGGCTCTCTCAGCCTTCGAGGCCGAGCGCCTTAGAGATGCGCTTCACCATGGCCATCTCGAGCGGCGAGAGGCGGCCGTCGGCGGAGGCGGCGTCGACGAGCGAGCTCACGATCGCGCGCTTGTCCTCCTCGGAGGAGTTGACGAGCGCGGCCTCGGCCTCGTCCCAGCCCACGAGGTCGTGGATGCCGCGGCGCTCCTCGTCCTTCACGCCGAGCTTCTTCATGGCGTTGTCGAGAAACGCGCGCTCGTTCTCGGTCATGATCCCGTCGGCGGCGAGGACCTTGGAGAGGAGGAGGCACTTCGCGACGCGCGGTTCCATGGCGTGAGGGTAGCGCAAACTCACGGCACCGCTTCGTCGAAGTGAACGCACCAATCGTAGAGCGTGTAGCCGTTCTGCGAGGGCGTCGTATCCGAGTCACGGAGGTTGCCGTGGGCGCCCGTCTGCAGGCCTGCGTGGGCCCCGAGGACCCCCGTAAACGCGTAGCGGATCCTGCGATTGCCCGCGGTCGGCTCGGCCGACAGGGTGAGGGTGACGCTGTCGGGGCCCGCCAGCGCGACGGACGTGATCGTCGGGGTGCCTGGCCCGTCGTCGGCGTACTCGAAGCCCAGGTTTCCCGGGTTCGTCGCGAGCGTCGTGTCGAAGACGAGCGGCGGCTTCGGCACGAGGAAGCGAACCGTGATCAGCGCGCCGGCCCGCGTCACCGTCTGCGGGCGGAGGGGCTCCCACACGCCCTGCTCGACGACGACCTTCCGGTACGCGCGCGCGTAGTACTCGCCCATCTGGCGGTAGCCCTCGTTCGTCAAATGCACGCCGTCGGGGCCGTACTGGAACGCATAGCGAGGGCCGACGACGATCACCCTGCCCGGATACTCGACGTGCGCGCGGAGCTGGGCGAGCGGGATGGGGCTCGTGGGGTCGTACTCCGTCCAGCTCGAGTACTGGGTGTTGAAGAGGGGGATCGTGCCTGTCTGGCCGGTCATCGCCTCGATGTCCGTCTCGAAGTCGTGCTGCCACTCCGCGAGATCGGCGGCGAGATGCGTGTTCTTGTCGACGTGATCGCCTCCGCCGTCGGCGGAGGTGATCGCGGTGACGTCGTAGGCAAGACTGCTCGTGCGTGCGATCGACCGCGCGGCCGTGACCTGCGCGAGGGTCACGGCGTACGCCGGGTTGCCCTTCTTCATGAGGCGGTACGGCGCGCCGCCCACGGCGTGAACGCTGACGAGCATGTCGTGAGCGCCGCCGGCCGCGCGCGTCAGCTTCGTCACCTGATTCGCAAAGCTGCTCGACATCGTCTCGACGTTGCGCTCGACGAGCGGAACGAATGCGCTGAGGCCGGTCTCGCCGGCGAGGACGCCGGTGCCGAACATTCGGTTCTGGTACGGCTGCGACGCAGAGAGGGGAGGCGTCCCGCCGTACCCGGACGCGAGGCTCTGTCCGGTCCCGATCACATGGTGGAGCGAGCCGGTGATCGTCCTGGCATCAGGCGCTGCGTCTCCCGTGGTGCTCGTTGCCGTGGGCAGCGCGGGCGGCGGCGCGGGAGCGGCGCTCGGCACGGACTCGCTCCCGGCCGACCGGCTGCACGCCACGAGCGCGCATAGAACGATTGTCGCGAGGGACGTCCCGCGCCCGCTCATTGGGCCCGGATCGCCTTGAATTCGCCTTCCTCGGGCTCGTAATCGAAGACGGCGCCGGACGAGATGTCGAACACCCAGCCGTTCACGTGGAGCGTGCCGGCCTCGAGGCGGCGCGCGACGAACGGATAGTCGCGGAGGTTCTCGAGCTGCGCGAGGACGTTCTCCTCGACCGCGGCGGTGACGCGAGCCTCGGCGGAGAGATGGCCGTAGCCGCGCGCAAGGATCTCGCGGACGCGTGTCGTCTGGGTGAGCCACTTGCGCACGAAGGGGAGGTTCTCCATCGTCTCCGGGTTGAGGATTGCGTTCATCGCACCGCACTGGGTGTGCCCGCAGATGATGATGTTCTCGACCTGAAGGACCTCGACCGCGTACTCGATGGCGGCCGCGGTGCCGCCGGGCAGATCCGCGGTCGGCACGACGTTTCCGACGTTGCGGACGATGAACAGATCGCCGGGCGGCGAACCGGTGATGAGGTTCGGGTCGACGCGCGAGTCCGAGCACGTGATGAACAACGTCTCGGGTTTCTGCCCGGTCTCCGCGAGCGCTTCGAACAGCTCGCGATGCTTCGAGAAGAACCCCTGTTGAAACGTGTGGATGCCCTTTACGAGCTTCTCCATCGGCATGGCGCCCGAGACCCTAGGACGAGCGCGGCCCGTGAACAAGCCGCGGCTTGCCGCGGGTGCCCATTACCTCCAAGGCGTGGCATTCTGCACCCTCCCATGGGCGATCCCGTCAACCGCCGCGCCGGAGCCTCGACGACGACGCTCGTCACGGACAGCGAGCGCGTGCCCAACATGAAGGGCCCAGCCGCAGAGGTCACCACGTTCGTCATCGCGTGGTCGGCAGCCGAGCCCGAGCGCATCGGCGAGGTGGCGATCATTCCCGACTTCGGGACGGCCCAGGAGCTCGGACGCGGACCGGGCGAACCCGGCGACGCTCGCCTCCGCTTCTTCCGCCAGCGCCCCGCGTCGATGATCGAGGGGCCGTCGCTCGTGTCCCCGGGGCTGTCCCGGCAGCAGCTGCTCGTCATCCCGATGGAGGGCGGCGTACGGATCGAACGGGTCGGCCAGTGCGCCCTCGAGGTGAACGGCCAGCGCGTCGACTCCGCCGAGGTCGTGTCGGGCGACGTGATCGTCCTGAAGCGCGAGCTCGTTCTCTTCTGCACGCGGCGCCCGGCGTACGTTTCACCGCCCCGCCTTTTTCCGGCGACGAGCTGGGGGCCCTTCGGCGAAGCGGACGCGGTCGGCATCCTCGGCGAGTCTCCTCATGTGTGGCGCCTGCGCGAGAGCATCGCGTTTGCAGCGAAGGCCAACACCCACGTGATGCTCCTCGGCGAGAGCGGAACGGGCAAGGAGCTGGCGGCGCACGCGATCCACAAGCTCTCGTCACGCGGCGAGCGCACGTTCGTCGCGCGCAACGCCGCGACGCTCCCGAGCGGTCTCATCGACGCCGAGCTGTTCGGCAACGCGAAGAACTACCCGAACCCGGGGATGCCCGATCGCCCTGGCCTCATCGGCGAAGCCGACGGCGGGAGCCTCTTCCTCGACGAGATCGGCGAGCTCCCCGTCGAGCTCCAGGCCCACCTGCTGCGCGTGCTCGACTCGGACGGCGAGTACCAGCGCCTCGGCGAGGGGACGACCCGGCGCTCGCGCCTCCGCATCATCGCGGCGACGAATCGCGACATCGGCGCGTTGAAGCACGATTTTGCGGCACGGTTCACGGCGCGGGTCGATCTCCCGGCGCTCGGCATGCGTCGCGAGGACGTGCCGCTGCTCGCGCGCCATCTCCTCTTGCGCGCGGCGAAGAAGAGCCCGGAGATCGCCGGCCACTTCATCGCGCAGACGGCGGCAGGCCACGAGTACCCGCGCATCCATCCGACCCTCGTGCAGCACCTCTTGCAGCGGCGCTACACGGCGAACATCCGCGAGCTCGACGCGATGCTCTGGCGCGCGATGTCCGAGAGCCACGGCGACGTCATCGAGGCACCCCCGGAGCTCCGCGCGGCAAGCGTGATCTCCGGGATGCCTCCGCGCGCGTCGTCACCGGCCCCTGCGAGCGCGAACGACAGCCAGCAGATCGGTGTCATCCCGCCCGAGTCGAGGCCCGAGCCTGGCGCCGACGAGATCCGCGGCGCGCTGAGGCAGGCGGACGGCCGCGTCGCCGAGGCCGCGCGCACACTGGGCCTCTCGAGCCGCTACGCGCTCTACCGTTTGCTCAAGAAGCACGGCATCGACCCCGACGCTCCGCTCTAGCGGCGCTTGCGGCGGAGGAGCGCGGCGAGGCCGAGGGCGAGGCCGAGCGTTCCGCTGAAGCTGCTCAGCGGGCTACGCGGAGACGCGCTGCAGCCCGCGTTCGCGGTCGGCTCGTCCGTCGTCGTCGCCGACTGCTTCCTCTTGCTCACCGGAACGTCGGGGAGCGAGTTCGTCTCGCCCGGCGCGTCGCCCGCGCTCCCGAGGCCGTCGGAAGGAGAGCCCGTGCTCGTCGGCGTGGAGGTTGCGTCCGGCGTGGTCGCGGCATCGGCCGCATCCGGCTCGTCGTGGATGTGGTCGTCGTCGGCCGGGTCGCCCGTCGCCGCGTCACCCTGGTAATCGCCCGCGTCCACCGTGGTCGTTCCGGAGTCGTGTGCGGCTGCGTCGGTGCGCGTGCCGCTGTCGCGCGCGGACGCGTCGCCCGTGCTGGTCGACGCGTCGCCGTCGGTGTCGTCCGTCATGTTCGCGAACCACGGCGTGCCGAGCGCGGCGGCCTCGGTCGTGATCTCGACGTGGATGTGATCGACGTGAGGATTGGGGCCGCCGTACGCCCCGTCGTTGGTCCCGTTCGCGCGCCAGATCGAGCGATCCCAGATGACGAGCTGCACGCCGATCTGCTGCGAGTGCGTGACGAGCCAGTTCGCGACCTTGTCGCCCTGGCCATTGTCGGCGCTCCCGCTCGCGGTGGGGATGAACACGTCGAGCGCGCGGCCCGTGCCGTGGACGCTCATGCGCGACGAGTCGGCGGTGTTGCGGCGGCATGCGTATCCGCCGACCGACGTGACGACCGAGAAGTGAGTGAGGAGGAACTCCCCGAGCTTGTGTCCGCCCGGCAGCAGCTTGCCGCCGCATGCCCCGCTGCCAGTCCACTTCGGTGCATCGTCGTACGCGACGCGGACGGTCTTACCGACGTCGCGTACGTCGCTCGGAAGTGCCCAGCGCCCGCTCTCGGCCAGGGCCGATTCGCTGCTCGACGAGGAGCTCTCGCCGGGGGCCGAACAGGCGGCCGCGACGGCCACGAAGACCGCGAGACCGACGAGGGCGATCCAGCTCCGGGCTCGCCCGAGATCCAGCTGGGGGACCACCTCGGACCACCGATTCCCCCAAAAACCGCGAGTTTCCGCGCCTTTGCTCGAATCCGGGGTGAGGTGTCGTTGGTCCACGTACAAGGTACGAGCAGGGTTCGTGCCGGGTCGGCCCGTGCTAGACACGAGGCCCCGTAATGACGACCGAAAAAGAAGACTCCTTCGCCGCCATGTTCGAGCAGCAGCCCGTCGCGCCGCGGAAGCGCCGCGCGATCCGCATCGGGGATCGGCTCGACGCGATCGTCATCCAGGTCGGGCGCGATGCGGTGTTCGTCGAGCTCGATGGAAAGCAGCAGGCTTTCCTCGAGGCCGCCGAGCTCCGCGACGACGACGGCACCATCAACGTGAAGGTCGGCGACAAGATCTCCGCGAACGTCGTCGAGATCAACGACGAGCAGGGCGTCGTCCGCCTCGGTCGCTCGCTCGGCAAGCCGGGGAGCGTCGCCGCGCTCGAGATGGCGAAGGCCTCGGGCCTCCCCGTCGACGGAAAGATCACCGGCGTGAACAAGGGCGGCCTCGAGGTCGAGGTCGGCGGCGCGCGCGCCTTCTGTCCGATGTCGCAGGTCGATGCGCGCCGGATCGAGGAAGAGGACGCGAAGGCCATGATCGGCCAGACCCTCAAGTTCATGGTCACCGACGTGCGTGACGGCGGAAAGAGCGTCGTCCTCTCCCGCAAGAACCTCCTCGCTCGCGAGGCGAGCGAGTCGGCCACGCGTGCGCTCAGCGACATCGTCCCCGGCGCCGTCCTGCGCGGCACCGTCACGGGCGTTCGCGACTTCGGCGCGTTCGTCGACCTCGGCGGCATCGAAGGGCTGATCCCGCGCTCGGAGGTCTCTCACGATCGCAGCGCTGCGATCAGCTCGTCGCTGAAGCCCGGCGACGCAGTCGAGGTCTCGGTCCTCGAGGTGAAGGACGTCGAGCCCTCGCGCCCCGGTGCACCGACGAAGAAGATCACGCTCTCGCTCAAGGCGCTCGCCGCCGACCCGTGGGCGGAGCTCGACATCGCCGAGGGCCGCGTCATCAAGGGCACCGTCGTTCGCATCACGGAGTTCGGGCGCTTCATCCGCCTCGCGCCCGCCGTCGAGGGGCTGCTCCACATCTCGGAGCTCGGCAAGAACGCGAAGGGTGACGAGGGCGAGGAGCTCCTCGTCGTCGTGAAGAAGGTCGATCGCGCGGCGAAGAAGATATCCCTCGTCCCCGCGCCCGAAGGCGCCGAGGCGGGAACGACCCTCGCGACGGGCGGCGCAGGCGTCTCGATCAAGGTGAACAGCGTGGTCACCGGCGTCGTCGAGCGCATCGAGACCTACGGCGTGTTCGTTCAGGTCGACGGCACCAAGGGCCGCGCCGGCCGCGGCCTCGTCCCGCAGGCGGAGCTCGGCGTGCCGCGCGGCACGGACCTCCGCAAGTCGTTCCCCGAAGGAACGAAGCTCACCTGCAAGGTCCTCGAGACCGGTGAGGGCCGCCTCCGCCTCTCCGTCAAGGGAGCGAAGGATGCCGAGGAGCGCGCCGACTTCGAGGCCGCGCGCGGCAAGGCGCAGGTCCCGGCTTCGCTCGGCACGTTCGCGGATCTCCTCAAGGGCCGGAAGCTCTAGGAGCGATCTCGATGTCGATGTCGACCGACAAGAAAGACACGGACGCGCTGCGTGAGCACCTCGAGCGCTTCTCGGAGCTCGGTGAGCGCCACCTGTTCCGGTTTCGCGACGGCCGATCGTTCGAAGGCTGGGTCGTCGAGGTAGGGGAGGAGGACCTCCTCGTCACGTCCGCCGGCCCGGGCGCGTCGGAGGAGGAGTTCCCGATCCCGTTCGTGGACATCGACCCGACGACGCTCGCCTACGTCGACAAGGCCGGTACGCGGATCCCGTTCGCTCCGGTGCGCGCGCCGGAAGCGTCGGGAGCTTCGTGAACGCCTGAGCGACGCTCACTGGTTTCGTTTGATGACGTGGAAGCCGAACGGCGTCTCCACGGCGCCGCTCGACTGGTCCACCGCGAGCGCGAAGGCTGCATCGCTGAACGGCTTCGCCATCGCCGCGCGCTTGAACTTGCCGACGCTTCCCTGGCGCTCCTTCGCGGCCGGATCGTCCGAGTACTCGGCGACGAGCGCGCTGAAATCGGCGCCGGACTTCGCCTTCTCGGCGACCTCTTCGGCGCGCTTCTTCGCTTCGGTCTTCGTGCGCGTGACGCCCTTCGGGGCCTTCTCGGCGCCCTTGTACGCGACGAGGACGTGCTGCGCGGCGACCGTCTCCGGTACGACCGGAGCAGCCGAGGCGGAGGCGGTGGGGGCGGAGGGCGCCGACGTCGCGCTTGCCAACGGGCTCGCGGTCGCGCTTGCGGCAGGCGCGGACGACGCAGCCTGGCCCGATTTGTCATCGCACGCGGACGTCGTCGCTGCGATCGAGAGGTGCGCACCGATCACCAGCGCGCTCATGAACGAGCCCGATCTGCCGCGATTGTTCATCGACCAACCGTTTACTACAGCTCGCACGATGTCGGCAGCGCGACGTGTCACGACCCCATGACCGAAGGATGACGGTGTCGTGTGCGCCGGCCGTTCAGGATCCTATGGCCGTGACCACGTCTCTGCCCTCCGAAAGTCTGCTCGTGTTCTCCGATGTTCACCTCGGGAGTGACATCCAGGAGATGCAGGACGCGGCCGTGCACACCACGAGGCGCTCGCCGACGGTCGATCGCGACCTCGTCCGCTTGCTCGGACACTACCGTGCGGAGAAGCCGCCGGCCGACCGGTGGCGCATCGTGATCGCCGGCGACTTCATCGACTTCATCGGCATGACCGTCGCACCCGAGGCCTCGACGCCGCTCGAGACGGCGCTCACCGACGAGGAGCACGATCACGGGGTCGGCAACGCCGTCGATCATGCGCGACTCAAGCTCGCGCGCGTCGCCAAGCGTCATGCCGACGTCTTCGAAGCGCTCGCGCTCTTCGTCGCCGACGGGCACGCGCTCTCGCTCATCCACGGCAACCACGACATCGAGTTCCACTGGGACGCCGTGAAGGACGACTTTCGCGCGCACCTGCAGTCGCACGTCGCGACCGACCCGCGCATCGCAAACGACGCCGCCGCCTTCGCCGCCCGCATCGAGTTCAATCCGTGGTTCTTCTACCGCGACGGCATCGCGTACATCGAGCACGGCCACCAGTACGACGCCTTCTGCGCGACGCAGAACATCATGGCGCCGCTCTCGCCCCTCGACCCGCGCCGTGTGGCGCGTGGCTTCTCCGACGTGCTCCTCCGCTTCGTCGTCCGCACGACGCGCGGGATGAAGGATCACGGCCACGAGCACGTCGGGATGGGCTTCTACGTCGCCTTCGGCCTGAAGCTCGGGCTGTCCGGGATGGTCCGGCTCGCGATCGCGTTCGCGAGGTCCGTCGCCGAGATGCTCCGCGTGCGTCGCGGGCACCTCTCCGACGCGGCGAAGGCCCTCCGCGCCGACCACGAGGAGCGCGTTGCGCGGCTGGCGGCGGTCACGCGGCTCGGCCTCGGTCGGCTCCGCTCGCTCCTCTCTCTCCAGTCGCTCCCCGTCACGTCCACGGTGGGCGGGATCATGCGCGGCCTGTTGCTCGACCGTCTTGCGGTCGGGCTCGGTGCGCTGCTCACGCTCGCGGCGCTCGCCATCTCGGGCGGGTTCCACGGCGCGCGCGGTGTCGTCGCCGTGGGCGTCGTCCTCGCCTGGACGGTCCTCCACGTCTACTTCACGCGCAAGCGCGGGCTCGATCCGGCCGAGCACATGGTCGAGCGCGCGACCCACCTCGCGAAGCTCTTCCCGGCCGCGTTCGTGGTGATGGGGCATACGCACGAGCCGGTGGCCGTGACGGCCGGCGATGCCACGTACATCAACGTCGGCTCGTGGGCGGAGGAGGCCGACGAGGCCGCCACGCCGGCGTATCGCGCGGCGCGGACCCATCTCGTGATCCACGTGCGCAACGAGCGCCCAGAGGCTCAGTTCTGCTCGTGGGAGGACTCCGGGCCTCGGCCTCGGGTCCTACCCGGCACGGCGACGTAGCCCCTCAGGAGGCCATCCGCGCCGCGACTACCAAGGAGTGGATGATCGCGGCCGGCTCGCGGCGGATCGCGATCGGTCCCTCCTCGATGAGGCAACAACGAGGATCGAGGCGATAGCCGGCGGCGTCCGTGCGGATGATGACGAGGTCGAGCTCCATCCGGCGAAGCTTCGAGATGGCCGAGTACACCCGACCCGCGAGCGCGTCCGGCGAGGCCGTCTCGCCGGGCCAGCCTGCCTCGAAGACCTCGTGCACCGAGAGCCCGCGCCGGCTTCCGTCACGGTGGGCCTTGACGATCGCGCAGAAGATCCGGCGGAGCGGGCCCTTCGTGCTGAGGTCGACCCGAGGCTGCCCCGACACCGAGAAGTACCTCCCGTCGCGGGCGACGAAGAGCGTGCGGTTCGGGATCTGGCTGGCGGAGGGGAGGAGTTTCATGGCGGTGAACCCCGAGCTGCAGCCGCCGTGCCGTCGTCACAGGACCACAAAAACGCCTGAAAAATGCGGTGTGAACTGCCAGGCAACAGGCCTCGGATCCAGTCCGTAATCCGCGGGAGACACCACGCGAAGGGATCGATCATGGGGAGCCGCGCGTCCGAGCACCGGACGGGAGCGTCTTGCCCGGGGGCGGCGCCGATGCCACGCTCCGCCCGCTGATGTCCGACGCGCCTCCGCCACCCGAGCCCCGACTCCTCTCCCTCGAAGAGCTCGGGTGGTCAGCGCTCTTCGCCGCGCACGTGACCGAGGCCGATGCCGCGCTCCGACCCGCGCGGGTCGCTTCCGTGTATAGTGCACATGCCGACGTGTGGCTCGGGGGCACGTCCGTGCCCCGCATGGCGCAGCTCCGCGGCCGTGCGCTTCGCGATGCGCCCGAGGGCGGCGTCGCGGTCGGGGACTGGGCCCTCGTCGCCTCGGCGTCGGAGGGCTCGGAGGACGTCGTGATCGAGCGCATCCTGCCGCGCCGTAGCGCGTTCGTGAGGCAGGCCGCAGGCGAGCGATCCGAGCCGCAGGCGATCGCCGCGAACGTGGATCGCGTGCTCGTCGTCACGTCGGCCGAGGGGGACTTCAACGCGCGGCGGCTCGAACGCTATCTCGTGGCCATCGCGAGCAGCGGGGCAGAAGCAGTGATCGTCCTCGCAAAGGCAGACCTCGCTCACGACATGAGTGAGGTGCTCGCCGCCGCCTCGAAGCTCGCGCCCGTCGTCTCGACGAGCGCCCGCACCGGCATCGGCCTCGACGCGCTCCGTGCGCTCATCTCGCGCGGCACCACGGCGGCGATGGTCGGCTCCTCGGGCGTCGGCAAGTCCGCTCTCGTCAACGCGCTGCTCGGCCGCTCGGCGCAGCACGAAGGCGCCGTCCGCGCGTACGACAAGCGCGGTCGACACACGACGACGAAGCGCTCGCTCTTCGCGCTCCCCGACGGAGGTCTCCTCGTCGACACGCCAGGCATGCGCGAGCTCAAGCCGTGGCAGGCCGGAGCTCGCGACGAGGATCTCGAGGGGGCGTTCAACGACATCGCCCAGCTCGCGGCCTCCTGCAAGTACACCGACTGCAGGCATGTCGCGGAGCCAGGCTGCGCGATCCGCGCCGCCGTGGCGGCGGGGACGCTCGACGCCGAGCGAGCCGCGTCGTGGGAGAAGCTCGAGTGCGAGCGAGCGGAGCGCCAGGTGCGCCAGGGCGTGTTCGCGCAGCTCCAGGAGAAGCGCCGCGCGCGTTCCGGCGCCGTCTTGCTCCGCAAACGCTTCGTCGCGAAGCGCGGACGCTGAAATTGCCGAGCGCTGGCTCGGCGATTCAGCTCAGACGCGCGAGACGATCGTCGCGATCACGTAGAGCGCAAGGGCGGCGCCCCAGATGCCCGCGCGGATGCGCATCTTCTCGCGCCACGCCCAGTAGGCGCCGAGCGGCGCGATGAAGAGCGCGGCCGCGGCGTGCCATCGAGGCGTTCGGACGGCGAGGCCGTACACGATCGCGACGTGCGCCGTGATGAACAGCGCAAATGCGAGCACGAGCGTCACGATGACGACGAGGTCCTTCACTCTGTGCTCATGCTAGGCCACCTTCGGCAGGCTGTGTGACCCGACCTAGTCCAGAGGGAGCTCATCGGGCGTCCTCATCGTGTCGCCGATGCCCACGTCCGGGCGCAGCCCGCCGTCCGGAATGTCGCCGGCATCCGGGGCGATCGCTGGCGTGTCGAGCGGTACGTTCGGCGTCGCCGTCAGCGTGTCGCCTTCGGCGTTGGTGACCGCGCCTCCGCGCGTGCGCCCGGCGGCGAGCGGCGCCGGCTCCGGTAGATCCCGGAGCTTGTCGTCGCGCCACTTGCCCTCGGCGACGTAGAGGGTCCCCGACCTGTCGCGGCTGCTCGTCCACGGCGAATAGCGTGCGTTTGCGAGAGGCATGACCCAGCGACCGCGCTTCCACGCCCAGCGATCGGTCTGCCACGTCCACTCGCCGTCGAGCCATACCGCGCCGCTCTTCGGCGACGCCGGCACGTACTCGACCCGCGCCGGCGGCGGAGGAAACGCGACCTGCTGCAGCGCCTCCGTAGGGTGAGCGACGTACGCCGGCGCAGGGAGACGCGACGCGCCACACGCGAGCAGCGCGGCCGCCGCCGAGACCCCCAGCGCGAGCCCGAGCCCAAGACGACGCATCGGTCCCGGCACCAGCACGCGCCGTACCACCTCTGCGTCGCGGTCAGGTTGTCGCAGCGAAGGGCGTTGGTGTCGACCTTGCACTGCGACGCGCGCGCTGATGGCCCGTTCGTCGCTCGTCTCCGATTGGCTTGCGCTCGGGGCGCTCGTCGCCGCGATCGCGGTGCTCGGCGGCTGCAAGACGATCCCCGACGGCCGCTCCGCCGTGAACGAGGTTCAGGTGCGCGGCACGGACAAGCTCGAAGACGACGACGTGAAGGACAAGATCGCGACGACCGAGTCGCCGAAGCTCCTCATGCTCTTTCGCGGGATCCTCTTCGACTACTCGCTCTTCGATCGCTTCGTTTTTCAGCGCGATCTCGCGCGTGTCGAGGCGTTCTATCGCTCGAAGGGTTACTACGAGGCGCACGCGCGCGCGGGCCGCATCCACCAGCTCGACGAGAACCACGTACGCGTCGAGGTCGTCGTGGAGGAGGGGCCGCCCGTCGTCGTGAAGACCGTGCACATCGACGGGCTCGACCAGGTGCCCGCACCGATCGCCGAGGGCGCCCGCCGCGCGGCCGTCCTGGGTCTCCCGCTCGACAAGCCATTCGCAGAGGAAGACTTCAAGAAGACGGAGGGTGACGTTCGCCGCGCGCTCAGCGACCACGGCTATGCCTCCGCGAAGGTCAAGAGCGACGCCGCGGTCGACATCGTCACGCATGCCGTCGACGTCGTCATCGTCGTGGAGCCGGGAGCGCCGTGCGTCTTCGGCGAGGTCCGCATCGAGGGGCTCGGGACTCTCCCCGAGTACCAGATAAGGCGCACGATCGACATCGTCCCTGGGACTCCGTTCTCCGAGAAGGACCTCGACGAAGCCCAGCAAGCGCTCCTCGATCTCGGGGTCTTCGCCTCCGTCGAGCTCACGCCGGAGCTGCCTGTTCCTCCTGGTCCCGCGGTCGTTCCCGTCCGCGTGAAGCTCGAACCCGCGCGTCTCCGCACGCTCAAGCTCGGCGGAGGCCTCGAGTTCGACGCGTTGAAGACCAACGCGCACGGGCTCATCGGCTGGGAGGACCGCAACTTCTTCGGAGGGCTACGCACCTTCTCCGTCCAGTTTCGGCCCGGCGTCGTCTTCTATCCCGTTCGCGTCAACAACCTCGTCGTACCGACGAAGTTTCTCCTCGAGGAACGACTCCGTCTCGAGCTTGCGCAGCCGAGCTTCATCGAGGCGCGGACGCGCGGCGTTCTGCGGCCCGAGTTCAACATCTACCCGGTGCTCGTGAACCCGAACCCGCTGCCCGACGCGCGCGTGATCGGCTACGGCGAGTTCCGGAATTCGGCCGGTCTCGAGCGCACGATCAAGCGGCTTTTCGGGTCGATCTCGCACAACATGCAGGTCGCGTATCCGTTCGCGTACGTCAACGCGAAGGATCCGACGCTCGGCCTCGTCATCATCTCCTACCCGGAGCTCTACACGACGCTCGACTTCCGCGACGACAAGGTCCACCCCACCAAGGGGCTCTTCTTCGGCAACTCGCTGCAGGTCGCCGGGACGATCTTCGGGGGCGACGCGAGCGACATCAAGGTTCAGCCCGAGGCCCGTGCCTATCTCCCGCTCTACAAGAAGAAGCTCGTCTTCGCGACGCGCGCCTCCGTCGGCCTCCTCGCGTCGCAGAACTACGGCAAGGTCGTGCAAGAGGGGCCGAGCACCGGCACGGAGGCGCCGAGCGCGGACCGCACCAAGGACTACCAGCTCACGTTTTTTCGCGGCTTCTTCTCGGGCGGCCCGAACCAGAATCGTGGCTATCCGGTCCGAGGCATCGGCCCCTACGACATCGTGCCGTTCCTCACGCCGGAGATCGAGGCCGGCAAGGTCAACGCCGAGTGCGCGAGCGGGGCCGGCGCGATCCTCGACCGTTGCCGGACGCCCACCGGCGGCTTCACCCTCTGGGAGGGATCCGCCGAGGTCCGCTATGCGATCGCGGGGCCGCTCTCGATCGCGACCTTCTGCGACGCCAGTGACGTTTCGCCACAGACGAACGACTTTCGCTTCGATCACCTCCACCTGTCGTGCGGCGCTGGCGGACGCTACGACACGCCCGCGGGCCCCATCCGGCTCGACATTGGCTACCGCCTGCCGGGCTTGCAGGTGCTCGGGGGGCTCACGCGGGACGAGCGAGCGCCCGACACGCTGCTTGGCATCCCAATCGCAGTGCACATCGGCATCGGAGAAGCCTACTGATGCCCCGTCGAAGCAGCCGTGCCCGCGCCGTGCTCGGGACCATCGGTGCCGTCGTCGGAACGACCGTCACGTTCGTCACCGGCGCAACCGCCGCCGCCGTCTTGCATTTGAACGTCCCCGCGTCGCGGAGGCTCGTGGCGACCCGCGTGAACGCGGTCCTTCGTGAGCAGCTCGCGGGAGAGGTGGTCATCGAGGGGGTCGACGAGCTCGGGCTGCGAGGGGTCTCCGGCGTGCGGGTCCGCGTGAAGGACCCCGACGGTGTGCAGGTGCTCTACGTCGACGACGTGCGCGTTCGCCTTCAGTCAATCGCCACGGCACGATCGTTTCTCTTCGGGAAGGGCGACATCGTCGTCACCGTCGACGCCGCGTCGATCGGCAAGGCAGACGTGTCGGTCGCCGGCGACGCCGCGGGCAACGTGCGCCTGGCAAGCGCGTTCGCCGCGCGGACGCCGAGCGCGCCGAAGCCAAAGGACCCGACGGCTCGTGGCGTGCGGGTCGAGGCGCCTTCCGTACGCCTCACCCATGCATGGGTCCACGGTCAGCCTCCCGGAGCGCCACCGATCGACGCCGACGTCGACGAGCTCGTCCTCGGCGCGCACTACGATCCGACCTCACTCCGCGCCGACCTCTCGCACGTCGACCTTCACGCGCGTGGTCTCCCGCGCGCGGTCGATCCCAAGGGACGTCTCGTGGCGCACCTGGCGATGCCGTCGGCCACCGGGCAGGAGCTCGGCATCGACGCTTCGTTCGACGGCGAGATTGCCGGCATCTGCTCCTCGGCGCACGCGAGCATGGATGGCCGTAAGGTCGACGCGGTCATCGACGGACGCGACGCGACTGGCCAGGGAATGCGCGCGACGTTCGGCGAGCTCGCCATTCGCGACGACGTCACCTTGCACGCCGAGGCACGCGGCGAGCTGCCGAAGATCGCCGCGAAGGCGAACGTGCAGATCGGTCGAGGGACGGCCGACCTCGCCGCCGACCTCGATTTCAGTGACGGTACGCAGGCCGACGCGCGCCTCGCCGTCCGCCACGCCGACCTGCGCGCGATCGTCGCTTCGGCGCCCGCGTCCGACCTCGGGCTCGACGCGCACGCGAGCGGCGCCATCGCGAAGAGCGGCGCGATCCGCGCGACGGGCACCGTCGATACGCTTTCCGGCAGCGTCGCGGACGAGCCGCTTCCGTTGCTCCACGCTCGTGCGGACTTCGCGAACGGTGTCGCTCACGCCGTCGGCACCGTCGCCGACGCACGCGGGAGCGCGGATTTTTCGGTGACGTTGCGGAGCGACGTGGTCGACGGCAACGTCACCGTTCGCGTGGCGGACCTCGCTCGTCTGCCTGCGTTCGGCCCCACGAAGCTCGGCGGCCACGCCGTCGTGACGGCGGACGGTACCTTCGACCTCGACAAGAAGACCTTCGATGCGCGTGCTCATGTCGCGGGCGGCGCCATCGCGTACGGCGCAGACAGAGTCGAGGACGTGACGGTCGTAGCGAGCGGGCGAGGAACCACGGATCATCCCGTCGTCGACGTCGGCGTTCACGCCACGACGATCACGGCAGGCGGGCAGAAGATCAGCGTCGCCGACCTCCGATCGCGCATCGAGCCCGGCGCCGTCACGACGTTTCGCAACGCCCGTGTCGACATGGTCAAGGAGGGCGTCACCCTCGGCGCGAGCGCGGAGCGCATCCAGCTCGCCGGCTCGCGCGTCGTCGTCGACGGGGCGGTCGTCACGGGGCTCGGCGACCCGATCCGGGCAAGTGTCACCCGAAGCCCCGGCGAGCTCCGGCTCGTGGTGGACGCGCCCGACATCGACCTCCCGCGGGTCGCGCTCGTCGCCGGTCGAGCGAGCGCCGTGCGCAGTGGTCGCCTCTCGATGAAAGGCGACGTCGTGCTCACGCCGAACAGCGCGACCGGCAGGCTCCACGCGGACGTCGGCTCGTTCTCCGCTGCGAAGATCGATGCCGCGACGATGAAGCTCGATGCGGCGTTCGACGGAAGACGCATCGCTCTCGACGTCGACGCGGAGATGGCCGACGCGGGGCGCTTCCGCCTCGCGACGAAAGACATCGTCGTCGGCGGCAGCCCGCTCCTGCTCGCCTCGTGGAAGCACGCGCACGGGCGCGCCAAGTTCGAAGGTAACTTCGACATGGCGAAGGTCGCGACGCTCGTACCGGAGGAGGTGGCGCCGTTCGGCGAGCTTCGCGGGACGGGCGTAGTTGCCGGTACGTTTCGACGCGACAGCGGAGACGTTCCGCCCGAGCTGAGCCTCCACGTCCACACGCGCGACCTCGTCGTGGCGGGGAAGGGGACCCCCGAGGACTTTCACGACGTGCAGCACGCGGAGCGCGTCACCGGTGTCCAGCCCTGGCGAAGCGAGGGAGTCGACGTGTCGCTCGATGCGAGGATCGACGGAACGTCGGGCGCCGGGGAGGTCGCGGTGCATGTCGTCGACCGGAAGGGCACCGTGGTCGCGCTCGACGTGAAGGCCGACCTTCCTTACAAGGAGGGTCTTGCCTCGCCCTCACGGGCGAAGGACCTCCTCGCCCACGCGCCGATCAGCGCACGGATCGTCGTCCCGAAGCGCTCGCTCTCGGACATGCCGCAGCTCACCGGCCTCCGCACGATGGGCGGAACGGTCGACGCCGACCTCACCGTCGTCGGCACGATCCTCGATCCGCGCGTCGAGCTCGTGGCTCACGCGCGCGCGCTCCGCTCTCCGTCGCTGCCGCAGAAGCTGGCGAGCGATCTCGACGTCGCCTTCGGCTACGACGGAGAAAAGGGCGATCTGGTGGCGAGCGCCTCGTCCGACAAACGCAAGGTGCTCGACCTCTCCGCGCACGTCGACCTCCGCTCGCGCGATCTCCTGGAGCCAACGGGCGCTCCGCTCGATTGGACCGGGTCGGCGAAGGTGAAGCTCGGGAGCTTCCCGCTCGAGAGCGTCGCTCCGCTCGCCAATCGGCGCGTGCGGGGGCGCCTGACCGGGGAGGCGTCGATCGACGATCTCCATCGTGACGCCTCCCTGCATGCGCAGCTCTCCGTCGACCAGCTGAAGGTCGGTCGCGCCGTCTACAAGAGCGGCACAGTCATGCTCGACGCGCGCGGCGGCAAGGTCGAGGCGAAGGCCCGCCTCGACCAGACGGACGGCTACGCCGACCTGCGCGCGACGACCGACCTCGCGTGGGGTGCCGCGCTCACGCCGACCGTCGACCCGGCCGCGAACGTCGAGGCCCACCTCGACGCGAAGGGGTTCCGCGCCGCTGCGCTGCTCCCGTTCGTCCGCAACGTCTTCAACGAGCTCGACGGGCGGATCGACGCCGACGCGACCGCGAGCCTCGGCGGCGGAAAGGACGCCAAGATGGAGGGCAAGGTCGTCTTCCACGACGGGACGCTGCAGTTCGTCGCGGTCGGCGACGAGCTCAAGGACGCACGCGCGACCGTCACCTTCCGGCCCGGAGGCGTCATCGCGATCGACGACGTATTCATGCGCGCCTCTGACGGCGAGCTCTCCGCGAAGGGAACCGTGAAGACACGTGGTCTCGCGATGGAGTCGGCGGCCGCGAGCGTGCACGTTCCGAAGCACAAGCCCTTCGACATCTCGGCGCAGGGCCAGCCCATCGGCGCCGTCACAGGTGACGTGCTCGTCGCGGCGACCGCGAGCGAGGACGGAAAGCTACTCAGCGTCCGCGTCGACGTCCCGGCCTTGAGCGTGACGCTTCCGCAGCGGACGAAGTCGGGCGTCCAGGTGCTCGAGGACAAACCGACCATTCGCGTCGGCACGTTCCGGGACGCCAAGACCTTCGTCCACCTGCCTTTCGACAAGGACGATCTCCTGCCGCCGAGCGCGCTCGAGCCTGCCCCGGCGACCATCATCGACGCCGACATTCGCCTCGGGGACATCACCGTGACCCAGGGAAACCAGGCGCGCATCGTGCTCGGCGGAAACCCGCACGTCCACATCGGCAGGACCACCGAGCTCTCCGGGCAGATCGAGGTGAAGCAGGGCAAGGTCGACGTGCAGGGCAAGCAGTTCGAGATCGAGAAGGGCATCGTCACGTTCCAGACGGAGGACGCATCGAATCCGATCGTCGTCGCGACGGCGGCGTGGACCGCGGAGGACGGTACCCGGATCTATGCGGACTTCGTCGGGCCGGTGAAGACAGGCAAGGTCAACCTCCGGTCGGACCCGACACGCCCGAAGAACGAGATCCTCGCCATCATCCTGTTCGGCACCGCCGACGGTGCCAACGCCGCGCCTCCTCCTCCCGGTCGGGCCCCGGATGGGACGACCAAGGCCGCGACCGCCCTCGGCGGCGGCTTTGCGGCACAAGGCCTCACCGAGGCGATGGACGACCTCACGGGCCTCCAGGCAACGGCGCGCATCGACACGTCCCGGTCCTCGAACCCGGCACCCGAGATCGAGATCCAGCTCGCCCGCCGCCTGTCCCTCGCGTTCGAGCACATCCTCGGAACGCCGCCGCTCTCCGAGCCGGACACGAACCTGGCCATCGTGGACTGGCGCTTCCGGAAGAACTGGTCGCTCGAGACGACGCTGGGTGACCGAGGAAAGGTCCAGACCGACGCGGTCTGGACGCGACGCTACTAGGCAGCCTTCGGGGGCCAGTGCTGGACGGCACGGCGCCTGCAGGTGCAAACGCGACAGGAGATGAGAATGGTCACCGAAGCACCGCCTTCCGAGCGCAGCCCCGCATTTCTCGAGGCTGCATCGACAGCGGATCTGGTCAGGGAGGCCATGGACGGAGGACGAGAGCTCGTTCGCCTCGAGGTCGAGCTCGCCAGGGAGGAGATGAAGGCGGAGTTGAAGCACGTACAGCGTGCGGCGATCGGCCTTGGCATCGCGCTAGCGTCGCTCGTCCTCGTCCTCTGCCTCCTCTCGATGGCGCTGGTCCTGGCGCTCGGCGGGACGGCGATCGTGGCGATCCTCATGGCGCTCGTGTTCGTCGTCGTCGGTGGCGTCGGGGGATTCGTCGGGTACGGCATGCTCCCGAAGTCGCCGCTCGAGCGGACCCGTCATCGCCTCGAGACCGACGTCAACCAGCTGAAGGAGCACATCGCATGAGCCTGAAGCCGAAGGTCCTCTCTCTCGAGGAGCAGCGCGCTCGGCTCGAGCAGCGCGCCAACCTCATTCGCTCGCGCCTGCTTCGAACCATCGATGTGCTCGACAAACGCAGGCACCACGTCCAGGAGCTCAGGCTCCAGGCCAAGCGGCTCGCGATGCCCGTCGGCGCCGCGTTCGTGGGAATGGTGCTCCTCTCCGCGGGTACGGTCCTCGTGGTGCGCGCGATCGTCAACAGTCGACGTGAGCGTCGGCTCGGCTATCGAATCGCGCGCGCCCTCGAGCCGCTCCGTCTGCAGAAGCGGCCGTCGTTCTGGAGTGACGCGCTTCGCAGTGTGTCACTCACGGCGCTCGGCATCGTCACCACGGAGCTCGCGAAGCGCGGAGTGCGCGTCCTCGCGAGCTCTCCCGGGGCTCAAGCGAGATCGAATACCAGGACCTCGCCGCGCTCCTTGCCGGCAAGCACGTAGGTTCCTTCGTCCTCGATGGCGACCGCGTCGCCCGACACGAGGCGCGTCCCGGCGAGCTCGATCGCGCCGCTCGCGACGTGGACCCACGCGCCGCGACCCGCGTTCACCACGAACGAGGCGCGCTCGCCTTCGTCGAGGAGCCCGGCGTAGACGCTCACGTCCTGGTGGACCGTGATCGACCCCTCGCGACCGTCGCGCGAGGCGACGAGCCGTAGCTTGCCGCGTTTGTCCTCGTCGCTGAAGGCCTTCTGCTCGTACCCCGGGGCGATGTTGCGTGCTTCGGGGACAATCCAGATCTGGAGGAAGTGAACGGGCTCGCTCGTGCTCGCGTTCTTCTCGCTGTGCGAGACGCCCGTGCCGGCGCTCATGCGCTGCACGTCGCCGGGCTTGATGACCGAGCCCGTGCCCATGCTGTCCTTGTGCTCGAGCGCGCCCTCCAGAACGTACGAGAGGATCTCCATGTCGCGGTGCCCGTGCGTGCCGAAGCCCTTGCCGGCTGCGACACGGTCGTCGTTGATGACCCGAAGCGCACGGAACCCCATGTGCGCCGGGTCGTTGTAATCGGCGAACGAGAATGTGTGAAAGCTCTTCAGCCAGCCGTGATCAGCAAGTCCTCGGTCGGCCGCGCGGCGGATCTTCATGCGCCCCATGCTAGCCTCCTCGGCGATGGAACCTCGTCTCAGCTTCGTCACCCTGGGGGTGTCCAACCTCGAGCGCTCCGTGCGTTTCTACGAGAAGGTCCTGCGGTTTCCGCGTCTGCCCTCGAGCCCGTCGATCGCGTTCTTCGAGCTCGGCAAGACGTGGCTGTCGCTCTACCCGCGCGAGTCGCTCGCGGCAGACGTGGGGGTCGCCGCGGAGAGCACGGGCTTTCTCGGCTTCACGCTCGCCCACAACGTGCACTCCGCGAAGGAGGTCGACCTCCTGATGAAGGAGCTCGAAGCGGCAGGCACCAAGATCGTGAAGCAGCCGAAGACCGCGGACTGGGGCGGTTACTCGGGCTACTTCGAGGACCCGGACGGCTTCCTCTGGGAGGTCGCGTACAACCCTCATTTCCCGCACGCCTGACGGTACTAAGGGATCGATTTACAGCAGCGGAAGCCGAGGTGGTAGTTGACGTGCCACGCCTCCTCGAGCTTCTCGACGTGCCAGCGCGGGTCGAAGTTGCAGTGGTCGGGGTACGCGCCCTCCTTGTTGGTGGTCGTCGAGGGGACGGGCTCGCCGGGCTCGCGTACGAGCTCGTTGTAGAACCACGCGCTGCCCTTCAGCTGCGTCACCACCTGGTCGCCGTCGCGCCGCATCATGACCTCGGCGACGTTGCCATGCTGGTCGAACACGCCGAAGCGTGACCGGCACTTCGGGAACGAGCCCGACGGCTCGGTGTCGGTCGTGCAGGTGTCGAACGCCTTCTTGGCGTCGTGCGCGTTGCACGCGGTGCGGTGCCTGAGGTTCGTGTGACAGATCTCGATGTCGACCTTGTTGCCGTAGGCGTAGCGCTGGTCGTCGCCGCCGTTCGGGTCGCCGCGACACGCGATGTTCCACTCGGTCTGCGCGCAGAGTCGTTTGCCCTGCAGCTCGCAGACCTTCTTCGCGTAGGTCGGCGGCGTCCACACGAACGGCAGCTCGCACGGCTTGTTCGGGAACTCGAACACGTCGATGCAGAACCAGGCCTCCTTGCCCTTGATCCACACCGGCACCATGTTCTCGGCGCCGCACTTCTCGCGCTGCTCGGGCGTCTGGATGACCATGTTCGCGAGGCCCGCGAGGCACTGCTCCTTCGAGATGGTGTGCCGGGCGATCAGCTTGTTCCCCTGGTTCATCTTGCCGGGGCCTTCGGGGCCGAACGCGTTCCGCAGGAAGACGTCGGGGAGGATTCGCTTCTTCTCCGCCTCGGTGAAATCCTTGATCGTGAAGAGCGCGAGCAGCTCGTCGCGCTTGTCGTGATGGTTGGCCATCGGGTCGCCGAAGGCCGAAGAGGCATCGCCTGCGTCGACCAGCGCCGTCCGAGCTGCGGCGTCCGCGTCCAACATGGCTCGTTCCGACCCAGCCTCGATCCCGGTCGACCGCGTCGCGCCCGTCGCCGCACCGTCGTGGGCTCCGTCTCCGTCGTGCGCAGGCTTCTCGCTGGCGCCGGCCATCGGCGACCCTGGCAGGCACGCGGAGGCGAGGGCCCCGGCGCACACGGCCGCGCACGCAACGAGCGCTGCACGACGCGCGATTAGCGAGGCCATGACCGGATCCTAGCGCTGGGACGAGTCGTGGGCCGCGTTCCCTGCGGAAGGGCCCAACCTCGTCCGTTCGATTCGCACGCCCATTGCATGCGCCGGGTCACCGACTTAGCTTCGACGCTGCGATGGCAACGGACTTCTACGCTGTTCTGGGGGTCCCCAAGGACGCCGACGCCGCGACCATCAAGAAGGCGTACCGGAAGCTCGCCCGCGATCTTCACCCCGACAAGAACGCCGGCAACAAGGCGATGGAGACGCGCTTCAAGGAGGTCAATCGTGCCTACGAGGTCGTGGGTGACGAGGCCAAGCGCAAGCTCTACGACGAGTTCGGAGAGGAGGCGCTCCGCGACGGCTTCGACGCCGAGAAGGCGCGCTCCTACAAGCAGTGGCAGTCGCGTGCCGGCAGCGGCGGCGGCGGTTTTCGCGGGGGCTACCCCGGCGGCGCCGTGAACCTCGAGGATCTGTTCAGCGGCGCAGTCCCCGGCGGGAACGCCGGCGAGGCAGGAGATCCGTTCGGCGATCTGTTCGGTCGAGCGTCGCGTCGTCGTGGCCCGGTCAAGGGACGCGACCACGAGCAGGAGCTCACGATCGACTTCGTATCCGCGGTGCGGGGGACGTCGCTGCAGCTCCGCAATCCGAGCTCGCCCGAGCCCGTCACCGTGCGAATCCCCCCCGGCGCCGACGAGGGCAGCCGCGTGCGCATCAAGGGGCAGGGGGCGGCTTCGCCGAACGGCGGGCCGAGCGGCGATCTCATCCTCGTCATTCACGTCGAGCCGCATCCGCTCTTCGAGCGCGACGGCGACGACCTCACCCTCGAGGTCCCCATCACGACGAGCGAGGCCATCAAGGGCGCGAAGGTGAAGGTCCCCACGTTCGACGGCGAGGTGGCCCTCAAGGTTCCGCCCGGCACGAACAGCGGCACCAAGCTCCGTGTTCGCGGAAAGGGCGTTGCGCGGAAGGGCCGTGAGCCCGGAGACATGTACGTTCGCTTCATGGTCCACGTCCCCGCCGGAACGACGCCCGAGCTCGAGAGGCTCGCCGACGAGATCGCCAAGTTCGAGCCCGCGGACGTGCGCGTCAACCTCCACATCTGATGAACGCTCGGGGAGCGCTCGCGATTCTTTTGCTCCTGGTGCCGGTCTCGGCGTCATGCGGCGGCGCGGCCCCCGCAGCGGCCCCGCAAGCGGGGACCCCTGGCGCCGCGGTACCCGAGCAGGCGGTCCCCGAGCCGCCTGCGTCCGGTCCGCCCATCCAGGTCGACTGCGGCGACTTCACGACCTGCGCGATCGCCTCCGGCGGCGAGGTGCGCTGCTGGGGCCGCGACAAGGCCGGTGAGCTCGGTGATGGCGGCGGACACGATCGCTCGAAGGGCGTCGTCGTGCGCGGCGTCGATCACGCGACCGGCATCGCCCTCGCCTCGCAGTTCGCATGCGCGGTCGGCGCCGACAAGAAGGTCAGGTGCTGGGGTACCGGTCGCCTCGCGAACGACGGCAAGCCGAAAGTGCGTGCCAAGGCGACCGAGGTCATCGGCGTCGACGCGGTCGAGGAGCTCGTCGCGAGCGGAGCTATCGCATGCGCGCGCAACGCGACGGCCATCACGTGCTGGGGCGCCGACAGCGCGACGATCGGCACGCCGCCGACCGGCGCCTTCACCCAGGTCGCGGCGGGCTTCACGCACGGCTGCGCCCTCGACAAGAAGGGCGCCGTCACGTGCTGGGGCACGGGCGACTGGGCCGCTCCGAAGGGCGGCTTCGCGAAGCCCGCGAGCATCAGCGGAGCGACGCACCTGGCGACCGGCGATCGTCACGCATGCGTCGTCACCAAGGACAAGAAGGTCCAGTGCTGGGGCATGAACGACGCCGGACAGCTCGGTACCAAGCCCGACACCGAGCTCCACAAGACGCCGATGACCGTCCCTGGCGTGGTCTCGGCGGTGCGGCTCGTCGCCGGTGAGGCCGCGATGTGCGCGCTCCTTGCCGACGGAAGCGCGCGCTGCTGGGGCGCAAATACCGAGGGCGAGCTGGGTCTCGGCAAGAAGTCGAGCGAGGAGCGCGCGAGCAAGGTCGCGACCGTGCCGGACATCGCCGGCATGTGCCTCGCGACGGCCCACGGCTGCGCGCTCACGAAGAGCGGGAACATCATGTGCTGGGGCGCCAACGCGGCAGGCCAGCTCGGCGACGGCACGACCGACAAGAAGCTCGAGCCCGTTCGCGTCGCCTGGTGACATGCGCCGGTCGGGACGACGTTCGTCGTCTCGGGTACGCTCGACGCCAATGGCCAGTCTCGTCAGCGCCGTCAGTGAGCACATGACCGCGTCGGTCGTGACCGTCCTCGAGACCACCTCTCTCGAGGGAGTCTTGAAGACCCTCCGCGAGAAGGACATCTCGTGCGTGCTGGTCACGACGGTCGAGGGGGCGCCCGCCGGCGTCGTCTCCCTCACCGACCTCGCGCGAGTCTCCAAGCTCGAGGGCGGGCATCCCCAGGGACCGCTGAAGATCCTGCCGCCCGACCGCTGCGCGAAGGACATCATGAAAACGAAGCTCGTGACCGTCGACGTCGACGCCGACGTCAGCGTGGCCGCGCGCACGATGCTCGAGCATCGCGTCCATCGCGTCTTCGTGACACGCGGCGCGCGCGTCGTGGGTGTGTTCAGCACGCGTGATGCGCTCCGCGTGGTCCTCTTTCGGCGCATCGACACCCCGCTGCGCGAGGTGATGACGACGCCGGTGGAGACCATTGGTATCGGTGACGCCATCGACGACGCGCTGGCGAAGCTCGACGAAGCGAACGTGCGTGGGCTCGTCGTGGTGGATGGCAAGGCTCCAGTCGGCCTCTTCTCGCAGCTCGAGGCGATTCGCGCTCGCGCGCTACCCGCGCCGCTGCGCCAACATCCCGTCGAGGAGATCATGAGCTACGAGACGATGTCGCTCGATGGCGACACGCCCCTCTATCGCGCGGCGGGGCACGCGATCTCGACGAAGATGCGCCGGATCTTCGTGGTCGATGGGCGCGCGCTCGTCGGCATCGTCACCGGCTACGACCTCGCGCACGTGCTGGCGGCGCCGTAGCGAGCAGTCACTCGGGTCAGGGGCGCGTGGGAATCGCGCTGGGGGGGAGGTTGCCGGGCTTGAGCTTCTCGATCGAGTCGAAGAGTAGCTCCTTCGTGTAGATCGGATTGTGCACGCCCAGGCCGCTCCCCTTGGCGATGAGGAGATAGTTGTAGAGTGCACCGGCCTGGATGTCGGTGATCACGTTGCCCGGCATCGTGAGGTCGAGCTCGTAACGCTGGTCGCTGAGCGCGGGATCACCGGCCGCGAGGGCCACATACGGCGCGGTCGCCGAGCGCGTGAGCAGACTCTGGCCCGCGAGCAGGCCCTGGAGCTCGCCGAGGGCGGCCTTGACGACGCCCTGTCCGCCGGCCACGTCGAAGCTCGTCACGTTGGCGTGGCAACCTGCGGTCGCGCACGTCTTGATGGTCGGGCGCATCGAGTGATCGGGGAATCCGCCGTTCTCTGCGGAGTCGACCATGTGGCACGAGGCGCAACCAGCGAGCGACTGGTGAGTCGAGTTGTTGAACGTCTTTCCGGCGTAGTGGTAGCCGCCCTTGCCGGAGA
Source organism: Myxococcales bacterium (assembly GCA_025351875.1). Classification (GTDB taxonomy): domain Bacteria; phylum Myxococcota_A; class Polyangia; order Polyangiales; family Polyangiaceae; genus Labilithrix. Next base: position 44,390 of record JANXVA010000340.1, read on the forward strand.
AGATCTCGGCCTGCGGCGCCTCGTGGGGACCCCAGTGCGTGCTCGTGATCGGGTTCGACGCCGCGATGTAGTTCGTCACGTCCTTGCGGGACTTGTGGCAGGCGATGCATGTGTTGCTGACGCCCCACTTGCCCGCGGGCGTACCGCTGACCGTGCCCGCGACGGGGCTCTTCTCGATCAGCATCTGATCGTCGGGTCCGCTTTTGACACGCAGCTTGAACTGGCCGGCGACGTAGGTCTGCCCGGTGACGTGCGGGTCGTTCGTCGCGCTGATGTCGTGGCAAGTGATGCACGAGATGATCGCGACCTTCGACGCACCGGCGTAGCTGATCTCCCCGACGCCGGCGCCCTTCTTGTAGTTGATCTCTCCCGAGGTGAGCCCGGTCGGAGCCGAGGACCCCGCGGCGACGCCGACGTTGCTTGCGAGGCGCTGTTCGAGGCCGTCCCCCGAGTGGCAGTTGCCGCATGGGCCCGGACCGGTCCACGTGGGGACTTCGTCGGTGTTCGCGATCGCCCCGAAGTAGTGCGTGCTCGTCTTCCACTGCGCGACGATGCCCTTGAAGCCGTGGCAGGGCATCATGCAGCTCGTCGTGAGCGAGGTACCGCCGTCGAGTGTCGCGAGGCCGGACGGACCCGGAGGGCCGACGGGGCCGGCGGGCCCGGGTTGTCCGAGTGTTCCGCCTTCCACGAAGACAATCGCACCTGGAGGTCCTTCGGGACCTTCGCACGCAAAGAGTGCAGCGCCTCCCGCGAGCACGACGGCTCCGAATGAGCCAAGGGCGATGAGGGTGCGCGGCTTCGTCGTCATGTGGTCGGCCGGTCAAGCACGGAACGAGCCACGATTCCTCATCCGCCGTGCGACGCGCGATTCGTTGGCGCGCCTTCTGCTAACGAGCGCTTTCACGTGCGCCGCGCCATCCTCATTCTCGCGATCGCGACTGCTTCGGGCTGTCGCGAACCGCGCTCGCGCGTCACAGAGGCGGTCACCTACGACGGCGCGGTCAGCGCAATTCTAGCGTCCAGGTGCAAAGACTGCCACGAAGCGACGCCTGCGCCTGGAGGCTGGCGAGGGGGTAGTTACCTGCAAGCCATCGCCTGCGTCGCTGACGGCGGGCCCGCGACGCGGTCGAGCAGTGGTCCTGCGCCGCTGCTGCGCGTCCTCGACGACGCGATTCATGCGCCGCTCGTCACCCCCGAAGAGCGCGCCACGCTTGCCGACTGGGTGGCGGCCGGTGCGCCAAAGTTCGTGGGCACGGTTCACGAGTCGAGCTTCGTCGATCCCCGATCGCCGCAGAGTCATGGGCGCGCGCTGCGATCCAAGCGCTGGCGGCCGATGCTCGACGCGAAGGACCCCGAGGCATGCGGGCGATGCCACGAGGGCGTCGCACGTCCGGAGAAGGCCACGCTGACGGCGACAGGAGCGCCGGCATGCACGACGTGTCACTCCGAGGAGCGCGGCGTGCTCGCGTGCGGCACGTGTCACGTCGACCGCCCGAACAGCTTTCCCCCGCGCGACGCCTGCTTCTTTCCGGACGACCCGATCAACGCGACCGCGCACGCGGCGCATGCGGGCCCAACTCCGTCACGGGTCGAAGGCCTGGCATGCGCTACGTGTCACGTGGCCCCGCCGCCCGAGGTGATCGGTGGAGCGCACGGCAACGGGACGGTCGAGGTCGTGTTCGACGCAAAGCTCGCCGGCGCCGCGATGTGGAACCCGCAGAGCGGCACGTGCATGGCCGCGTGTCACGCTCGCGACGGCGGCGCGAAGCCGAACCCCGCGTGGACCGACACGCGGCAGCTCGCCTGCGGCGACTGTCACGGCGCGCCGCCGCCGAAGCACTTCGCAGGAGCGTGCTCGGGATGTCACCGCGAGGCCGACGCTACCGGCACGGCTCTCACGAGCCCGAGGCTACACGTGAACGGCATCGTCGATCTCGGTGACGGCAGCGGCAAGTGCGGCGCCTGCCACGGCAAGGGCGATGATCCCTGGCCGTCCACCGGGGCCCACACGAAGCATCGCGCTCCGTCGGCCGCGGCGTCCGTGGCGTGCGCGACGTGCCATGCCGTCCCGAACGAGTTCGGACCGGGAACCAGCCATCCGCGCGGCGGTGCGCCGACCGTCGCGCTCTCTGGCGTGGCGGTCACCAAGGGCGCACCGGCCACCTTCGAAGCTGGCGCCTGCAAGAACGTCTACTGCCACGGCGGCAATCTGGTCGGCACGACACCCGCGACGCCGGTATGGGCGGACACGACCGGCGCCGAGAGCACGTGCGGTTCGTGCCATGGCCTTCCGCCGGGAGGGCCCCACATCCCCGCGCCGCAGTGCGCGCTCTGTCACGGGTCCGTCGCCGAGGACACAGCCGCCGGGCCGCGGGTCATCCCCGCGAAGGGCGAGCTCCACGTGAACGGTCGAGTCAACCGCTGAGCCGGTGCGACGTCACGGGCTTCGCGAGCCCTCTGGCAACGAGCGCGTCGCCGAAGGGCGTTCACTTGCGGAAGATGTGGCAGCCGGAGCAGACCTTGGCGTCCGGTTGATGATCCTTCTTGTCGGCGTGACACGTGATGCACGTGGCACGATCGGCGCGGGCCGCCTTCGCAGGATCGTGCGCAGAGTGGCACGTCGCGCAGCTCGTGTGTCCCCCAGAGCGGGCGGAGGCTCCGACGCCCACGCGATGGAGCGACGGCAGACTACCGAGCGAGTGACACGTCGTGCATGCCGGAGGCGAGGTGGTCCCGCTCGGACCATGCGGGCGGTGGCAGGTGTTGCAGGCGCCGTTGAGGCCGGCGCTCGTCGAGCTGACGACGCGGGCGTGGGCGCTTGCCCCCTCCTTGGCGTGACACGATTTGCACAGCGCGGCGGCCGGCTTGATCGCTCCGGCATGCGTCTCGTGACACGTGTTGCACGCGGCGTGACCCTTCGGCGCGGTCGTCGCCTCGGCCTTGTGGCACGTCGCGCACGTCGCCTTCTGCTGCGCGGGCGCGTGCGCGCTGCCATGGCACTGGAGGCAGTCCGCGTGCCCCGTGGTCTTCGCGACGAGGCGCTGCTCGGCGGCGTGGCACTTCTGGCAGAGCGCGGGTCCGGCCTTCAGCGAGAAGGCGTGAGGCTCATGACAGTTCGTGCACGCGATGCCCCTCGCATGGAACGCGTCATCCGACTTTGCCTTCGTGTGGCAGGTCGCGCAAGCCTGCGCGGGGGAAGGATGCGCCGGAGACCCGAGTGTCGCCGTGAGGGGCCCCTTCGCCCCCGCCTTCGGATGTGGCGTGTGGCAGTCGATGCACCGGTCGGCCTTGCCGGGCGCGTGCTTGGAGCTCACGCTCGCGTGGCATGTGACACACGCCGCCGCGGCCGACGCCTTCGGATCATGCGGCGCGTGGCACGACGCGCACTCGGCATGTTTCGGGACTCTGCTCTCCGCGAGCGTGTGTTGATTCGCGTGGCAGGCGGCGCACACGCCCTTCTTCGCCGGCGTGTCGTGCGGGGTATGGCACGTGGTGCAGGCGGCGTGTCCAGGGCTCAGCGAAGCCTTGCTCTTGTTCTGGTGACAGCCCGCACAGGGCACCACCGCGGTCTTCCCCAGGTCGTGCGCCTTGTGACAGGTCGTGCACGCGGCGTGGCTCGAGGGGTGAGCTCCCTTCGGCGCGGCCGTGTGGCAGCCGGTGCAGGTGGTCGTCGCCGCCGCGGCCTTGGTGTGCGGAGCATGGCAGTCGGTGCACTCGGGCGCGCCGATGCCGACGGCGCCGAGGGAGGTGAAGATCGCCTTGCCCGCATCGCCGGGCGCGCTCGAGGGGCCTGTCGTCGCGGCCGACGCGTCGAGCCAGCCGCGCGCCTTCGCGACGTCGCTCTCGACGTGCTGCGCGCCGTGCGAGGCCTTGACCTTCGCGTGACAGGTCGCACAATCGGCCTGTTTTACAGGCGGATCCCGGTGTGTGGCATGGCACGAGGCGCAGGGCGCGTCCTTGCTTGCGTGGACAGCGACCGCCGCCTGCTTGCCTTGCGCCTCGGCGTGACAGCTGATGCAGCTCGGGGCAGCCTTCGTGCCGAACGCATGGCACGTCGTGCACGTCGTCGCGTGATCCGCGCCCGGCGTCCCCGCGTGCGTGCGCTTCACCTCCGCGTCATGGCACTTCGCGCATGCCGTGTCGCCAAGCAGCGTGAACTTGCCGTTCGACTCGTCGTGGCAGTCGGCGCAGGCGGCCGGCTTCTTCGTGTCGAGGTGCCCCGTGTGTCCAGGGCTCGACTTCACTTGCGCCCACGTCGCCGGCACGTTGGCGGGAACCTTGGCTTGTCCGCTCCCGCTCTCTGCGCGCCACACGAAGTACGCGAGGACCGCGACCGCCATCAGCGCGAGCGCGCCGACCACGAACGCGGCCTTCTTTCCCGGCCTCTTCATCGGGTCGGCACGTGACAGAGTCGACAAGGGACGTCGCGTGTCTTGCTCTTGATGCTCGAGAAGCCGGGGCCGTGGATGTTGCCGCCCACGCCGCCGACCTTGTGACAACCGACGCAGAGCTGCTCACCCGCGCCGCCGTGACACGACGCGCACGAGCCGGGATCGATCCGCGCCTGCGTTCCGTGATCGCCGCCGCCTCGACCTGCGGTGAGCCACGTCCGCGGGTGCGGGCTCCTTCCGGGCATGCCGGTCGCGCCGACGTTCTCGCGCGAATGGCACGCGCGGCAAGAGTCCTCGGAGTGACACGTCGCGCAGAGGCCAGGCTGCCCGCGCGCCTCCTCCTTGTGCCGCGACTTGAAGCCTGCACGGTGGAGGCCGCCGAGCGCCGGCTTGTCGAACGCGAGTCGCGCCGGAAGGCCGGGCGTCGTCACGCCGTGGCATCCGCTGCAGAAGCGCTCGGAGTGGCACGACGAACAGAGATCGCGCGCGCTCGCGGCGCGCACGCCGTGCTCGCGCACGAAGTCGCCGTCGTGGACGACGTGGCTCTCGGGCCGGATGCGCTCGGCCGGGAGGTCGACGTGACAGCCCTCGCAGTCGCGCCCGGCGAATTGCTTCTCGTGTTGATGGCAGCTCAGGCACGCGCCCATCGGAGGCAAGAGCGACTCGGGGTGGGAATCGCCGGCGGCGACGTGGCAGCGCACGCACTCGCCGTTTGCCGCGAGCACGTGCCCGCGATGCTCGAAGCGGAGGTTCGTACGCGCGAGCTCGGCGCGCTCTCTCGTGTGCGCCGAGCCGTGGCACTCCTTGCAGTCGTGCGTGTCGTGCGGCTTTTCATGGCACTTCATGCACGTAGCCGCCGTTGGGAGGTGCAGCGGGCCGACGTCGCCAGCCGCGGCGATGCCGCTGTGGCAGTCGAGGCAGCTCACGCCGTTCAGCAGGTGCGCGCGATGCACGAAAGGCTGCATGCCGACCGTCTTCGGCTTGATTCCGAGGAGACCGGCGCACGCGGCGAGCCCGAGGCATGCGACGACGATGACGAGACGAAGCAGCGACCGCGTCATCGGGGCCCACCCCATGCGTAGGACGCGCGCAGGAGGGCAGTGAGCTCGGAGCGAACGGTCGCCGTCGCGGCTCCTTCGGCGGCCCCGGCGAAATCCCAGCTCGGCGTCGCGTGCCACGTGAGCGCGACGAGCGCCCACGGCCAGACGTCACCGCGGCCGTCCGGGTGGTCGGCACGCGCGACCTCGACCTCTGCGGCCACCGCGAGGCGCGTCGAGAGGGGAGCGGTGCCGATCCCCCGGATGCCGCTCCACTCCGCGCCAGGTACCGCCTGTCGCCGGAGCTCGAGCCCGACGCTCGCCGTGCCTTCGTCGTTCGTGCGCAGCGTCGCCCGCAGCGTGCCGTCGCCGCCGACGCGGTCGTCGATGATCGTCGTCGCGGCGGTCGCCAGGAGATCGAGGCGAGGCGCCGCCAGCCAGCGCACGGTCGTGCCCGCGCGCGTGGACGGGACGTCGCCGAGCACCGAGAACAGCGACGTCGCCGGCAGGAGGCGCGAGGGTGAGCGTCGCGTTCCGAAGAGCTCGACGCGCCAGTCCGTCGTGCGGAGAGCCACCGACGCGAGCGCATCGGTGAGCCCCGGCGAGACGAGGTCGTAGGCCGCGCGTGTCGCGACGTCGATGTTGTGGAGCGGCACGATCGCGAGGTCACCGCCAACCTCTTCACCCGACAGGCGCCCGCGCTCTCTTCGCTGGAGGTACGCGAAGCCCAGCGTCGAGCGCTCGGCCATGCGTTGCGCGACGCGTCCGCCCACCGCCCAGTCGTAGTCGCGCTCGCCGAAGCGAGCGACGACGGGCACCCCGCCAAAGGCCTCGAGCGACGTGCCCCACGGCGTTCGCGCGAGCCCGCTCGCGCCGTCGATGTGAAGCGGCCGTATCGCTCCGGTCGCGACGAGGAATCGTCCGGCACGCGCCTCACCTCGGCCCTCGACGTCGCGGGCTCGCACGACGAGCGTGAGCACGTCGCCGGTTCGGTCCGCGCCGGTGCCGAGCCACGCGAGGGCCTCGGCGCTCAGCCAGGGCTTGCTGCGATCTTCGCCTTGCATGACGAGCATGCCGCTGGGTTGTGGCGTCTGCGCGTAGGCATCGGCACGAAGCCTCAGCGGATCCGCGCGACTCGAGGACGATTGTAAAATGCAAGCAATCGCGAGCCCGGCGCCCGTCGCGGCGGTCACACGTGCCGCGCGCGCGTGCTTGGCACGTTTGCTGATGGTCGGAGCGCGTTCCCTCCCCGATCCCTCTGACCCCCGAGCTCGCCCTTGCCCGCACCCCTCATCTTGATTTCCGCTGGATGTGCCTTGGGCGCCGCGCTCATCCTCATCGGCTTTCTCGTCGGGCGCCCGACGCTGAACGCCACGACCCGCACGCTCCTCTTCTTCGGAATGGGCGCGCTTCCCATCGGCGCCGCTGCGGCCGCGAACGTCCAGGGCTACGAGGCCACCCAGAAACGCGAATTTTGCGGGTCTTGTCACGTCATGATCCCGCAGGCCTCGGATTCGATCGATGTGAAGAGCATCGGCCTTGCCTCGCGGCACGCACGCAACCCCTACTTCGGCGACAAGAATTGCTACACGTGCCACGCCGACTACGGGATGTTCGGGACGGTCCTCACCAAGATCGGAGGCATGCGCCACGTGTGGCTCTACTACACGGAGTTTCACGGCATGCCGCTCGCCGAAGCGACCGAGAAGATCCACCTGCGAAAGCCGTACCCAAACGACAACTGCATGCAGTGTCACTCGACGGAGCTTCAAGGCTGGCTCGCGAGCGCAGATCACCGCGCGTCGCTGCAAGATGTGCGCGCCGGGCGCGTGAGTTGCGCGAGCGCAGGGTGCCACGGGGTGGCTCACCCGACGACGAAGCCGCCTGGGCCGCTGCCCGCGCAGCTCGCAGCCGCCATCGATGCAGGGGCTCCGGTCTCGGGATGGGGTCCAGGCGGCGCCATGGCCGAGGACGCGGGATCCGCCGAGGCGGGGAGGACACGATGAGCCGCTACGTGATTCGCCCGAGCAGGGTGCCCCATCTGCTGCGCGTCGCCGCAGGCATGTCTCTCGTCGCCCTGGCGCTGATGATGTGGTCGCTGGTCGACCCGACGCCGGCGCCCGTGCTCATCGCGCTCTCGCTCGGTCAGGTGATCGGCACCTTGAGCTTTGCGATCTACCTTTCGATCGTGGTCTGGGATCTACGGCGGCGACGCCGGGCCGATGCGACCCCGGAGGAGAGCGCGAGCCTGAGCGATCTGCGCTGAGCCGCACCTCACGGTGTCAGCGCCGCTTGCCTTTTTTTCCGACCTTGCGGCCGCCACTCTTCTTGCCCTTGCCGCCGCCCGAGCCGCCCGAGCCGCCTGAGTTGCCGCCGCCCGACGTCGGGCCGCCTGCGCGTCCGCCTCCGCTCGTGCTCGCGGCAGGGCCTCCGCGTCCGCGTCCGCCGCCGCTCGGACCTGCGCTCTGCGCTCCGCGTCCGCGGTCGCCTCCGCCTGCGCGTCCGCGCGACGGAGCGCCCTTGCCGGGACCGCGTGCGCCGAACGAAGGACTGCCACCGCGCCCCGCGCCCGGTCCACGCCCGTCGCCGCTCTCTCGCCGCGCGAGGACGTCGTCGGCCGCATCAGCCTCGCTTCGCACTCTCTTCGCGTAGACCGTGCGCCGCAGGATCGCGCAGTCGGTCACGTCGATGAGCATGCGATCGCCGAGGCGGATCGAGTCTCCGGAGCGTGAGCTGGTGGCCATGAGACCGTCGTCTTCGATCTGGTAGTCGGCGCCCATGTCCTCGATGCGGACGAGCACGTCGACGAACGGCTCGTCGAGCGTGACGAACGCGCCGGTGCCCACGAACGCGGACACGGTGCCCTCGAAGCGCTCACCGACGTGATCGATCATGTAGAAGCAGCGGTAGATGTCGACGATCTCGCGCTCGACCTCCATCGCGCGACGCTCGGCGAGCGACGACTGCGTCGCCGCCTCGGTGAGCTTGTCCATGTCCCCCACCGCGGTCACGCGCTTGCGACGCGATTTCTCGTCTCCCTCGACGGCCGCGTGCACGATGCGGTGCACGACGAGGTCGGGGTAGCGGCGGATCGGCGACGTGAAGTGGAGGTACGCCTCCGACGCGAGGCCGAAGTGCCCGAGGTTCTGCACGTCGTACGTGGCCTGCTTCATCGAGCGGAGCAGGAGGTTGTTGAGGACGCTCGAGAGCGGGTGCGTCGCGAACGTCTTCAGCAGATCGGCGAGGCCCTTGGGCGTCTGCGTGTTGTCGGCGTCGAAGTCGACGCCGAGCATCTCGCACATGGCCGAGAGCTTATCGAGCTTCTTCGGATCGGGCGGGAGGTGCACGCGGTACACGCCCGGCAGCTCGTGCGTGAGGAGCCAGCGAGCGACGACCTCGTTGGCGAAGATCATCAGCTCCTCGATGAGCTGGTAGGCCTTCTTCATGCCCGGGTCGCCGGAGCGCTTGCTCAGCGAGATCGGCTTGCCCTCGTCGTCGAGCTTCACGACGGCCTCGGGCAGATCGAAGTCGAGCGCGCCGCGCTTCATGCGCTTGCCGCGCAGGATGCGCGAGCACTCGGCCGCGACCTTCAGGCCCTCGACCATCGCGTCGGCCTTGGGGTCCTGCTTCGGGATCTCCGTGAAGCCGAGGGCGCGGGCGACGCCGCCGTAGGTGAGCTTCGCGGCGCTCTTCATGTAGCCGCGGACGAGGCGCGTGGAGACGACCTCGCCCTTCGCGTCGAGCACCGCATGCACGCACAGGCACAGGCGGATGACGTCCGGCAGGAGCGAGCAGAGGTTCGAGGACAGCGCGCGCGGTAGCATCGGTATCGCGCGGTCGGGGAGGTAGATGCTGCAGCCGCGTGCGCGAGACTCCTCGTCGATGTGCGTCCCGGGGCGCACGTACGCGCTGACGTCCGCGATCGCGACCCAGAGCTCGTAGCCGCCCTGCTTGGTGCGCTCGACCCAGACGGCGTCGTCGTGATCGCGCGCGTCCTCGGGGTCGATCGTCGGGAGCGGGATGTGCGTGAGGTCCTCGCGCCCGACCAGCATGTCCTCGGGGACCGTCGCGCCGTAGGCCTCCGCCTCGGCGGTCGCCATCGGCGAGTGGACCTCCTCGATGCCGTGGATGAGGATGACCTTGCTCGTCTCGACCGCGAGCTCGCCCGGCGCGCCGAGCACCGCGATGAGCTTGCCCTCGGGGTTCTCGTCGTTGGTCTCGGGGAAGCGTGTAATCTGCACGACGACGACCTGGCCGTCCTTGCCGGAGTTGCCTTCGCCCTCGTTGCTCGTCTTGTCCATGTCGCTGGTGAGGACGACCGGGCCCTTCAGCCGCGGGTCGTCGAGCTCGACCCAGGCGCTCTTGCCGCGGCGACGGAGGATGCCGGACACGCGCTGCGAGCCGCGCGCCTTGATCTGGACGATGTGACCTTCGGGGCCGCGAGCGCCGCGCGCCACGATGTCGATGATCACGTGATCGCCGTGCATCGCGCCGCCGAGGTTCTCGGGCGAGATGTAGACGTCGTCGCCGCTCGCGGTGGGGCTCGCCACGAAGCCGAAGCCGCGCGGGTTCACCTTGAGGAAGCCCTCGCGCCTCTCGCGATCGCTGCGTCCTCCGCTGCGCGCGGGCGCCTTGCCGCCCGGTGTGGCCGGCGGGAAAGGGGGAGGCTCGGGCGCGCGCACCGTCGGCGCGTGGCCCGGCGCGACCTGGAACTTCGGCATGCCGCGCTCTTCCTGGCGCGCATCCTGGCGACCGCGTCGCGCATCCTGGGCATGCGCCCGCGCATCGGCGCTCGAGTGGGCTTCGTTGCCGCGACGTGCCTCTTGCCGTCCCTTGGCGCCCTTGCCGGCGTCCTTGGGCAGGCCCTTCAGGCCCTTCTTTCCGTCGCGCTCGCGCGGATTCGATGACGTTCGTGCAGCGGAGGCGGCAGGCGCAACAGGCTTGGCCACGAGCGCGGGGGTCTTCTCCGGGACCTTGTCGGAGGTGCCGAGCTTGAACTTGTCACCGCGTGCCGTCACGACGCCGTCGAAGACGAGGTCGTCGAGCATTCGAAGGAGCCCGGCCTGGCTCGCGGGGGCGACGCCGAGGCGTTCGGCGACCTCACGCGCGTCGAGCGCGTGATCCTGGCTCTTGAGGAGATCCAGCACGGCCGTGCGGGAGGGCAGGGGCTTGCGCATTGGGGCCTATTTACTCGGGGCGGCCCGGCGCGTCCCGGGAATATTCTGGCCCTACGTTCAGCTAGACTGGAGTCGCCTTGAAAAAGACCGTTCCCTTCTGGATCGTCATCGCCGCTTGCGCGGTTGCGCTCGTGGCGAGCTCGCTCTTGCTCGTCGATTACGTGCGTCCCGCGCCGGTTTTCTGCGGTGCAGAGGGGGGCTGCGGCCTCGTCAAGCGGACGGTCTTCGCCTATCCGCTCGGCATCCCGACGCCCCTCATAGGTATCGGCGGATTCCTGGGGATCGGCCTGGCCCAGCTCCTCCCGGGTCGCCGGGCGCGCCTCGCGCAGGCGGCGCTCGGCGGCGTTGCCGGCATCGTTGCCGCAGGGCTCCTGCTCGTCCAGGCGAGGATGAAGACGGTCTGCCCGTTCTGCTTCGCGGCCGATCTGTCGGCGCTCGTCCTCCTCGGACTCTCCGTCGCACGAGTGCTACGGGGTTGGGACCCGCCGCTCGCCAGGAGGCAACTGGCCGGCGGCGTCGGTGCGCTGCTCGTCGCCGTCGTCGCACCCGTCGTGGTCGGCATGTCGAAGAAGGCGATCCCCGCCGAGGTCCCGCCCGTCATCGCCGACGAGATGCGGAAGACGCCGCGCGGTCAGGTCACCGTGGTCGACTTCGTCGACTTCGAGTGTCCGTTCTGCCGCATGACCCATGCCGACTTCGGACCCATCCTCGAGCAGAACAAGGGCAAGGTTCGTGTCGCGCGCAAGCACGTGCCGCTCCGCATGCATGCGCACGCCATGGATGCAGCGCGCGCGGCGTGCTGCGGCGAGAAGCTCGGCAAGGCCGACGAGATCGCCGAGGCGCTCTTCACCGCGCCGGTCGCCGAGCTCACGCCGGAGGGCTGCGAGGCCCTTGCCGTGAAGCACGGACTCGACCTCGCGCGCTTCAAGGACTGCGTGAAGGACCCGGAGATCGACGCGCGGATCCACGCCGACGGCGAGACGTTCCGCGCTGCGCACGGCCACGGCCTGCCGACGATCTTCATCGAAGGCGTGAAGCTGGAAGGCGCGCAGGAGCGAGAGGTGCTCCAGAGCGCGCTCGACGGCGCAATTCGGGCGCTCTGACGACGACACGCGATCGCGCTGACTCACGAGCGGCGCAATTCGCCTCGCGCGGCGCGATGTGCGCCTTGGGAAGCGCAGTTTGGCCGGCGTTTTGCGCTCTTTCGCGTGTGAACTCAGCTGGTCCGCAATCTGCTTTAAGGACCGTCATGCTGATGATCCTCCTCGTGGTCCTTCTCGTCCTGGCGCTCGGCGGCGGCGGCTGGGGTCATTCCCGGTACGGCGTGGCGAGCTGGTCACCGCTCGGCATCGTCGCCCTGATCCTGGTGGTCCTGTACTTCACGGGCAACCTTCACGCGTGATGCGATGAGGGACCGTCCGAAGCATCCGCCCTACCACCCTCACGTGCCCGCGCCGCTTCCGCGGGTGCGCCGCCTCTCCCACGGCGTTCACTTCGGGCTCGGCGTCGTCGGGCTCTGCTTCGTCGCGATGATCGCCTACTGGATCCGCGCGGTCGGCGCGGGGTAAGGCAACGCTTTCGTGCCCGTGATTCGCCGCCTCGCCGCGGCCTCTGCTAAGATGTAAGGTGAGTGCAGCCCGGGGGGGCAAGGAATGTGCGCAAGCCACGCCGCGCGGCACGAGAGCTCGTCACCCGACGGCTCAGCACCCGACGGCTCAGAGAGGAGAGTCCTGCGTCTCGAGGAGCGACTCCGCGTTCTCTCGAGCGCGATGAGCGCGTTCGCGGAGGCGACCACCGATTCGCAGCGACTCCTCGACACCATCGCTACGCGTGTCGGCGACGTCATCAAGGACTTCTGCCTGGTCCTTCTCGTCTCCGACGACGGCGAGCGGCTCACGCCTGCGGCCGTTTTCGACGCGGACCCTCGTGTCTGCGCGCAGGCACGCGACGCCTTCTCGGAGCCGCTCCTCATCCGAACGCATGCGTTCTCGCGCGGCGTCATCGAGACCGGCGAGCCCTTCTTCGCTCCGCGGATCGAGCTCGAGGAGCGACCCGAGGGGTCGTCGCGCGGGTACGATTTCTTTCGCGGGCAGGGGGTGCATAGCCTGGTGGTCGTTCCTCTGCGGGTCCACGAACGCATCGTCGGCGAGCTCGTTCTGGCGCGCTTTCGTCCGGAGAGCCCGGCGTACGACGAGCACGATCTCGAGCTCGCACAGAACCTCGCGACCCACGCGGCGCTCGCCATCTCCAACGCGCGCCTCCTCGCCGACGCGCGCCGCGAGCGCGCGGAGGGAAAGCGGGTTGCCGACCGCCTGCGGAGCCTCGTCGAGTCCGCCCGCGAGTTCTCCGTCGCCACCCATGACTACGACGTCCTCGTGGACGTCGTGGCGCGTCGCATCGGCGAG
>JANXVA010000349.1 GCA_025351875.1 Myxococcales bacterium
CCGAGGCGCGCGGGATGGCCGCGGCGGATCTCGACGGTGACGGCAAGCTCGAGGTCGTGGTCACGACGACGAACACCGCGAACACCGGCTCGCAGGTGTTCGTGTTCTCCGCGGACGGAAAGCTCTTCGCGCCCGGCGGCAACGCCAACGCGTGGCCTCGGTACAACCCGCTGACGCCCGGCGACAAGGACTTCAACGGCGTGGGAAACCACGGCTACGGCTGCTACGGCGAGAACGTCGGCATCGGCAACATTGACGACGACAAGCAGCTCGAGATCATCGTCACGTACGACAACCACCAGATCAACGTGTTCAAGCCGGACGGCTCGTCCGTGCTCGCCTCGAGCTGGTACACGAACCCGTCGAACATGTACTCGGGCCAGCGCATGGGCTGGGGTCAGTTCATCCGCTGGGCCGACTTCAAGGTCGACGAGGATCACTACCATCTGCACGCCGGCGACTACCCGAGCGTCCAGAACACGATGTGGCTGCAGTTCACGGCCTCGCCGGTCAACGTCGTCGACATCGACGGTGACGGGAAGAACGAGGTGGTGAGCATTCCGAACGCCGAGCTGAAGGAGCCCTACGAGACGCAGGCGTACGCGTTCGTGGTCCTCGAGGGCGCGCACGGTGACGGCTCTCGTTCGGCGCGCCGCAAGGCCGGCTTCGAGACGCTGCCGACGAGCGACAAGCCCGCGGTGCGCGCCGACAGCGACTACTACCCGCCGAGCGGCATCCCCGCGCCGACCACGGTGAACATCGTCGGCGACGCCCGCCCCGAGATCATCGCGCCGATCAACGACGGGTACGTCTATGCGATCGGTCCCGACGGCACGCGGCTCTGGCGGTACGACTTCGCGCAGGGCCGGGCAAAGACGTTCGCGTCGGAGGTGGTGGTCGCCGACCTCAACAAGGACGGGACGCCGGAGCTCGTCTTCGGGACCTACTCACTCGACACGAACGGCGGACACATCATCGTGCTCGCCAACACCGGCAAGCTTCTCTTCGACGTGGAGCTGCCCAATCAAGGCACGAATGGCAACGGCATCGGCATTCCCTCGGCGCCGACGATCGCGGACCTCGACGGCGACGGTCAGCTCGAGATCCTCGTGCAGACGTTCGAGCACGGTATCGACGTGTTCACGGTGCCGGGCTCCGGAAAGGCGTGCATGCTCTGGCCGAACTCGCGCGGCAACCTTCTGCGCAACGGCATGGGCCCGAGCACCGCGAAGTAAGGAGCCTCAGAAGTAATCGCCGCCCTGGAGGGTCGGGTCGGCGTTTGCGTTGTCGCCTGGCGTCGGTGCGTCGCCATGGGCCATGGCGGTGAGCTGCGCGTCGATGATCGCCTTCATGACGTCGGCGCCCGCGGCGTGGTGCTTGTCGTCCATCTGCGCGGGCCAGTGCACGAAGACCCGCGGGACGGCGCGGAGGTCGGTCGCCATCTGGACCTTCACCTCGTTGATCTTGCCGCGGACCGCGGGGCTCGCCTTCATCAGGCGCACCGACGTCGACGGATGGCTCATCAGGTAGCCCGTCACGTAGGTGACGTTGTTGCAGAGGTACGTGTTGCTGTTGCGGGGGAAGCCCGCGAGCTTGACGCCCTGGAGGACGTCGCCGAAGCGCACGTCCTGGTCCATCTCCGGGGCATGACGCGCGATGGCGGCGGTGGCCGCGCTCTCGACGGCGCGCCACGAGAGGATGTTGGCGCGGGCGTTCTCGGAGCGCGCTGCGGTCTCGACGATCTTGGCGAACTCCTCGTTCGGACGAACCGCGGGGCGGAGCTGGTTCGAGCCGTCCTCGAGCGCAGCGGCGCGGTTCGTCGCGCCGAGCTCGATCCAGATCGGCTGACGGCCACCGGCGACGCCGTTCATCATCACGAACGTCGGCTGGAACGCGTCCATCTCCTTCGCAATGAGGATGGCCGCGAGGTCCCAGTAGACGGGAAGGATCATCGCGCAGACGTCGACCAGTCCCGCGCCGGGCAAGGTCAATGTCGAGGTCGCGACGCTGAGCTGCGGTGCGGGCGGATCGACCATGCCGGCGGCGGGTGCCTCGGTCTCCGGGTAGTGCGCCGCGGGCACGAGCGTGCTCAGGATGCGCCCCGTCGCGTTGTTGTCGATGTTCATGAACCGACCGAAGCCGGTGACGAGGACGCGCGGCCGACCGCTCGCGCTGCGCGTGCAGCGAGGGGCGTAGCCCATCGCGAAGGCGACGTTGGCGTCGTACTGCCGTCGCGCGGCCGGCGTTCGGGTGTCCACCTTGACCTCGCTCTCGTCGCCGCCGACCGCCTCGTCATCGCCCGCGGGCGTCTCGCTTGCGCAGCCGCTGACGAGCACCGCAGCGGCCGCGAACGCACCGAGGAGGAGATGACGAACGAGCATCGACCTGCCTCGATGCAAGAGGTACGCCGATGTGGGTAAAGGTCAGCTTCTCACGAAACGACGTTAATCAAGGCGTGGCGCGGGGCGAGCGGCGGCGAGGGCAAGCCCAGACTGGGTCTCTTGGATCCTCCAAGATCCATCGCCGCGTCAGCGTCGCGTGCGCGTACGGCGTCGAGCCGCGATCGCGACGAGGCCGAGCATCGCGAGCGCGACTCCTCCGCGCTCGCCGCCGGACGTCCCCGGAACGCTGCAGCCGCATGCCTTCTTCGGTGCGTCCGGGGCGGGCGGCGAGGCTCCTCCGGCCGTCGTCTTCGAGGCGGTCAGCAGGCCCGCCTTCTCGGCCTGCGCCGTCGTGATGCATCTCCCCTTGTCCGAGCACGTCGTCTTCTGGGGACACGACTTGTCGGCGCCGCATCGCTGACGCACCAGGAGCCGCTGTCCGGCGTCGGTCTTCACTCCCGGCGCCTGCTCGAGCGCGCCGATCTCGATGCACAGCGCGACCGGGCGGCACACGAGCCCTCCCGGACACGGAGCGGTCTCGTCGCATACGGTCGGCTCGCACCACGTCTGTCCGCCCTCGGACTTCGGTGTCGACCCGAGCGGGCACTCCTCCTGCGCGCGCGCGGTCCCTGCCGCGCCGAGCAGGACGGACGCGACGACCAGCAGACGACCAACGTGACTGGACCGGATCATGGGCCCGATCCTACGCGGCCACGCCGGGTGGTACAATTCGCCCTCGTGGCGCAAACACACGGAACCAACGGGCACTCTCCTCGGACCACGCGGATCGGCTGGGAGGCCACCCACCAGCGGCGCCGCACCGTCGCTCCGGACGGAACGGGGATCGCATACGAGGTCCTCGGCACCGGCGACAAGACCCTCGTGCTCGCGAACGGCCTTGGCGGCCGCCTCTACGCGTGGATGCCCGCCATCGAGGCCTTCTGGTCCGACTACCGCATCATCACGTGGGACTACCGCGGGCTCTTCGCGTCGGAGTCGCCGAAGTCGAAGCGCCAGCTCTCGGTCGCGCATCACGTCGAGGACATCTCCGCGGTCCTCGCTGCCGAGAAGGTGGAGCGCGCCGTGTTCGTCGGCTGGAGCATGGGCGTGCAGGTCTCGCTCGATGTCGCCGCCACCTCGCCCGAGCGCGTGGCCGGCCTCGTGCTCATCAACGGCACGCACGGCAAGGTCCTCTCGACCGGGTTCCAGCCGTTCGTGTCGGTCCCGTTCCTGCCGAAGCGCCTGCACGCGCTGCTCGACTGGCTCCAGGATCACGAGCACGTCGCGCAGCACCTCGCGCGCGTCTCGCGTCTCGCCGAGATCCCGATGTGGATGGGCATGCGCCTGACGGCCGGAGCGCGCGCGAGCGAGCTCAC
>JANXVA010000380.1 GCA_025351875.1 Myxococcales bacterium
CCGAGCGTGAGCACGTAGCGACCGCCGGCGAGCTGGACGAATCGATCGAGCGGCGCGACGGGGCCGCCGAACGCGGTGAACGACTGCGTGGTGAGATCGAAGAAGCCGAAGGCGGAGGAGCTGCCGAACACGTCGAGGTTCGTCTCGACCTGGGCGTTGACGCCGTCTGCACCGACGCTCACCGTGGCCTTCGCGGCGAGGACGGTGCGCGAGGTGAACTTCGCGGACGCGTCGACGAGGAGACCACGGCCGTCGCTCGTCATGGCAAAGCGGGGAATCGCGTTGCCGATGGGCGCGAGCGTGAACGAGAGCGTCGCGGGATCGATCGTCATGAGGTGGTAGCGCTGGCCGTCCTTCCACGGCACCTGCTTCGCGTCGGCGAACATGGCGGGGTCCATGCGCTTCACGTCGAGGTAGGCCACGACACGCGCGCCGTCCCTCGACATTGCGACCGGACCGAAGCCGGGGAGATTCTTGTGGAAGCGCGCGACGCCTCCCGCGAGCTCGATCACGCTCACCGGATCCGGATTGGTCCATACCTCGCCGGGGACCGCCTGCGCGCCGGCCGAGCAGTAGGTCGGCGAGAGAAACGCGCGCGCACCGCTCGGAACGACGACGATCGGCGACTCGCAGTTCGGGACATCCACCGCGGTGCCGGGGCTCGCGCCCGCGAGGTCCACGTCGATCACCGGGGTGTGCGGTCCACGCTCACGCCACACCGTCGGACCGACCACGAGGGCACGCGACTGGCCGGGCACGAACGCCGCGTAGGTGGTCGGCCCTGTCGTCGGTGTCGTATTGCGCACGGTGCCTCGCGCGGCGTCGACGACGCGCACGGCGTCCAGATGGCCGACGAGCAGCGCATCGTCGTCGTCGCTCACACGCAGGAGCGAGCACGCACCGGCGGCGGGCAGCGGCAATGTCCACCTCACTGCGCGGGTCGCCAGATCGATCGCTTGAACCGAGCCCGCGGCGACCTGCGCGAAGACCGTATCGCTGCGCTTCGCGAACGCGACCCGCAGGAGCGGGACGCTCAGCTCGTGGTAGGTGGCGGCGGCGACGTCGTACACGAGCGTGACTGTGTTCCGTTGCATGACGATGAAGCGACCGCTCGGCGAGACCACCATCGCACCGGTTCGGAGATCGTCGCCGTCCGCGGCGTTCGAGCGATCGTTCTGGTTCGCACCGGCCACGGCGGTCTCGTCGACGACGGCGTCCTGCGCGTCGGCGGCATTCGGCTCCGAAGAGGGACCGATGGTGAGGTTGTCGCAAGCCGCGACGCTGACGAGAAGGAGCGCAGCGAGGCCAAGCACCGAGGAAGCGTTCATGGGCTGACTGACGATGGCCGCAGCGCGCGCATTCAGCCGCTTTCGCGATGAATTCGTGGACTTACACGGCGCGTGGACGGACGTGCACAGCGACCCGGACACGGCGATCATAGGGGGGCTAGCGTGCGTATCGATCAGAGCCCGTGCTTCTTGATGAGCCGATACACGTGCGCTCGAGCGATCCCCGCGCTGCGCGCCGCATTCGCCACGTTGCCTGCGTGGGTCGTGAGCAGCTGGCGCACATAGGCCGCCTCACCCTGGTCGATCCAGCGTTCGCGAAATATCGCGTAGGGCTCGACGCCGGGCCCACCGGTCGCGGCGACGACGGGAGGCGCGACGCTGCCATGAGCCGGCGGCGTCGACACGCGGTCGACATCGACCAGCTCGAGCGCGGCGGCCGCGCCGAACGCGACCGCGCGCTCGGCGAAGTTTCGTAGCTCGCGCACGTTCCCGAGCCACGGTAGCTCGGCGATGCGCGCGAGCTGGGCGTCCGAGAAGAGGCCACGGGCTCCTCCCGCGAGGAAGCTGTCGAGGAGCACGGGAATGTCGCCCGTCCGCTCCCGGAGCGACGGGATCCTGAGCGGCAAGACCGACAGCCGGAAGAAGAGGTCCTCACGAAAGGCTCCGCACGCGGCCATCCGCCCAAGATCGCGATGGGTCGCGGCAACGATGCGCACGTCGACGGGACGGTGCTCCGTCTCACCGAGCCTCCGAACCGTGCGAGCCTCCAGCGCCCGAAGGAGCTTCGGTTGCATGGGGAGCGGCAGCTCTCCGATCTCGTCGAGGAACAGTGTGCCGCCGCTTGCAGCCTCGAAGGCGCCCACGCGAGCCGTCACCGCTCCAGTGAAGGCGCCGCGCGTGTGACCGAACAGCTCCGCGTCGAGCAAGTGCTCGGGCAACGCAGCGCAGTCCACGATGACGAACGGCCCCTCGTGCCTGGGCGAGGCCTCGTGCAACGCACGCGCGACGAGCTCCTTGCCGGTTCCCGTCTCCCCGGTGACGAGGACGGAGCTCACGGTCGGCGCCGCACGCGCGAGCGCCGCGAACATCAACCGCATGACGGCGCTCTCGCCGAGGAGCGGACCGAACGACCCTGCAGGCCAAGGATGACCGCCGGAGCCGTCCTCGTAGGAGACCTGACACTCCACCGACCCCAGGCGAAGGACAGCGCCGTCGGGAATGCGCGCGCGATCCACCCGAACGCGATCGACGAAGGTACCGTTCGTGCTCGCCAGGTCGCGCACCCAGAGACCGTCCTCGCGGAGCTCGAGCTCCGCGTGCATGCGCGAGACGGTCCGCTCGACGATCTGCAGTTGAGCGGACGGGGACGAACCGCAGACAACCGATGTCGTCGAGACCTTCACCTCGTGACGACCCTGCGCGTCGACATAGGTGAGGCGCGGTTGGGAGGCCCGGAGTTGGCCGCCGTGAGTTTCGGTGTCGGGCTCCACGGAGGAGCATCGTAACGCATCGCGAGCGCGCGATGTCGCGGGCCCGCCGCGTCACCGGGGAGGAGACAAACCGTGTCTCCTCGAAGGTGACAACGCCTGCTCGCTCCGACAATTACGGCGCTTTGTGCGCGGCAAGACGTGGCATCGATGGTGCTCCAGTCTTCTGCAATGAAGACAACGGGCCACGCCGCATGCGCGCTCCTCCTATGCGGAGCAGCCGCGTGCGCGACTCCCGCCGAGCCCGTCGAGCGCACGGTCACCGCCTCCCAGGCGATCATCGGCGGATGGGACGCGCCCGAAGATGCCCATGTCGTCGCGCTGCTCGGTGCAGGCGGGGTGGTCTGCACGGGGACGCTGATCACTCCGCGCGCGGTCCTCACCGCAGCCCACTGCGCCGCGCTGGTGCCAACCGCCGTGCGGTTCGAAGGCTCGGCGCTGGCTGCGCCGCTCGCGATCGCGATCGCGACGTTCGACGCTCATCCGGAGTTCGACGCGAAGACGCTCGAAAACGATCTCGCGATCCTCACGCTCGTGGAACGTGCGCCGCTCGACGTCGTCGCGCCGCCGGTCTGGACCCAACCAATCGGGGCGGAGCTCGGCGGGTCGGGCTTGCGCGTCGTCGGATACGGCCGCTCGTCGGCGTCCGATGCGGCCATCAGACTGCAGGGTTGGGTCAGCATCGCGGCGATCCAGCCGAAGAGCCTGCGCACGGTCGCTGGGCCTTCCCAGCCATGCCACGGCGACTCGGGCGGCCCCGCGTTCTCGTTCATCGAGGGCAAGCAGTACCTCGTCGGAGTCATCTCGTCGGGCGACGCGGCGTGCAGCGAGCACGCGAACATCGTCCGAACGGATGCCTTCTTCGCGAGCTTCATTGCTCCGATGCTGGCGGCCGTCGCCGACGGTGCGGCGCGCGTCGGGCAGCGCTGCTTTCATCCCGACAACTGCGTGGCTTCGACGGATTGCTACACCGGCGCGGCGACGTCTGGCTATGCGTACTGCACGCGCGCCTGCGAGGACGACGCGGCATGTCTGCCGGGCATGACGTGCACGGCCCAGCCTGGGGGGTCATCCCTCTGCGTCTTTCCGCTCCCGCCCGGCGAGCGGGGCTCCCCGTGCATCGCCGACACCGACTGCAACTCCATGCATTGTGCACGCACACGGGGGACGGCCGTCTGCGCGGACACCTGCATCCCCCACGTGATCCCGTGCGCCAGCGGCACGGAGTGCCTCCCCGACACGGCTCATCCCGACCACTTCGCCTGCTTCGCGGCGATGCCTCCGCCACCGGCGACGTCGGCCGAGGCGCCCGCCGTAGCGCGCGCTGCCGAGGCCTGGTCCGCTCTTCGGCCGCCGCCGGCGCTCGAGTCGCGGTCAGGCTGCGCCGTCGCTCCCGCCCGCCTCGGTGACTCCACGCGCGCACTTGGCTGGTCGGCGCTGGCGCTCCTGGCGGGTGCGTGCCGGCGGCGCCGAGCCGTGCGCCGGTTCGACTCTACGTGACTCGTGCTCTCGACAACTCATCACTGGCAACAAGGAACTACCCAATGAAGATCAGCGCGTTTCTGTTTTGCACGACGGCCCTCGTTTCCGCCCTTGCATCGACGGGGTGTGCGAGCGACCCGGCCTCTGCCGACGAGCAGGTGGACCAAGGCGGCCCGCCCGCGCAGGAGTCCACCTCGCCGGCGGCCCCGGCCGTGACCAAGGGCGCGGGCGCGCCGAGCGCGGCGCCGGACCGTGGACAGCTGCTCGGCACCCTCATGGCCTCCGCGGAGACCGAGAAGTCCACGGGCATCTCGGTCTGGGCAACGTACAAGCGCGCGGGCCACCTCAGCACGGTGGGCTATGCCAAGGACGGTTCGACGAAGACCGAGCTCACGATTCAGCGGATCGCGAGCTCGAGCGACATCGAGATCGCGTCGCCGGCGAAGGGCGCGCTGCGCATCCAGGCCGACGGCGTCACCCTCTCCAACACGCTCGTCGCGGACCGCAGCGCGCTCGCGGCGATGCATGCAGACTTCGACGCGAAGTCGAAGGACGCCGCGTACGGCTGGGTGGCCTGGGTGCTGACCTTCGTCAGCTGCGCGGCCGCAGGGTTCGAGGGCGGCCTCAACCCGGCGGCCAACTACTTCTGCATCGCGGGTGCGATCGATCTCATGAACGAGTGAGCCCGACTTTTTCTCGCTCTCGTCCGTCGTCACGACGGTCCTCTTCAATCCTCGACAAGAATGGATACGAACCGATGCTCCGCAATGTTGGAATCATGCTCTGTGTGGCCACCTGCATCTCGTTCGGCGCGCTGGGCTGCGCGGCCGATGCCACCCCGCCGACGACCGAGCCCGGGGCCCAACCTGAGACGGCACCGGCGCCCGCGATCGCCGACGAGGGACCGTCGAGCGCGCTGCCCGTCGACGAGACCGCGTCGCGCGGCGCCGTCCTCGGTACCGTGATGGCCTCGGAGGCGACGCGCAGCCAGACCGGCATCACGGTGTGGGGCACGTTCAAGCAGGGGAAGACCGTCACGACGTACGGCTTCGACAAGGACGGTGTCGTCCTCTCCCATCTGACGGTCGCCCGTGGCGAGAGCGCGCGAGAGGTGGAGCTGAGCTCGCCGGGACAGGGGCGCCTTCGACTGGGCGCCGACGGTTCGGTCCTCGAGAACACGCTGAGGCTCACGAATGCGCACACCCTCACCGCGATGAGCGCCGACTTCCAGGCCACGGGACAAGACGCCGCCTACGGCTGGTTTACCTGGGTGCGCCTCTACGTCGCGTGCGCGATCGCTGGCGGCACGGGAGGCGCGATGATCGCGGCTGACTTCGCGTGCGTCGAAGCCGCCGTGGAGCTCCTCGCCCAGTGATGCGCGTCTTGTAGCGTGATTGACGCCCGAGCCCGCCCGCGACACGCTTGCTCACTCATGGTCGAGGCAGGGGTAGATCTCGGGCGGTATCGAATCGTCGCACCGATCGGCGTGGGCGGCATGGGCGAGGTCTATCGCGCCCGCGACATGTTCTTGCGCCGCGACGTGGCGCTCAAGGTCCTGATCGCAGACCGTAACGAGGCCGACGACCGAGCGAAGTTCGTCGCGCGGATGATGAACGAGGCGCGCGCCGCCGCCGCCCTCGCCCACCCCAACGTCGTGTCGATCTACGACGTCGGCGAGGCGAACGGCAATCCGTACATCGTGTTCGAGCTCGTCCAGGGCTCGACGCTGCGTGTGTACCTCCAGGACGCGAGCGTCACTCTGCTGACGAAGATCCGTTGGCTTCGTGAGCTCGCGGTGGGTCTCGCAGCGGCTCACAACGCGGGCTTCATCCACCGCGACGTGAAGCCCACGAACGTCATGATCACCAACCAGGGGCAGGTGAAGCTGCTCGACTTCGGAATCGCGAAGCGTTCCCCCTACGCGGGCGACACCGTGGGGCACGCGACGCTCGAGGGACCGGAGAGCTTCAAGACGCGGGACGGCAGTATCGTGGGCACGCCGCGGTACATGGCACCCGAGACCCTCGCGGGAATGGTCGCGGACGGCCGCGCCGACCAGTACGCCTGGGGATGCATCGCCTACGAGCTCCTCTCGATGTCCCTGCCCGAGCGCATCGCGGTCGCGCGCATGCCGCTCGGGGCGGCCGTGCCGGGGCTCGCTGGCGATGTCGTGGCGACGGTCGAGCGCGCGCTGGCGCCGCTTCGCGAGCATCGCTTCGCGACGATGGATCTCATCGTGATGGCGCTCGAGCCGTTCGTCGCCGGACAGCCTTCGTCGCTGCCCAGCGCGCCGTCCGGAGAGCGTGCGAGCCAGGCAGGTCCGCTCGCGGCGCCGACCACGCTCGGCCCGACGCGCGCCGCGCCTCTGCTGGCGTACGCCTACCCACATCCGACCGTTCCGA
Source organism: Myxococcales bacterium (assembly GCA_025351875.1). Lineage (GTDB taxonomy): Bacteria > Myxococcota_A > Polyangia > Polyangiales > Polyangiaceae > Labilithrix. The sequence continues at coordinate 6,661 of JANXVA010000380.1, forward strand.
CCTCGCCGCCACCTGGATTTTCTTCTCCTCCGGGGGCGTACGGCGACACGCGGCTCTCCCTGCCCGGCCCGCCGCATCCACCGCCGCCACCTCCCGCGAAGTCGTCGGTCGGTGCGTACGTGGTTGGCGCGAGCGTGAGCCTCGGCGCGGTGATCCTCCTCGGAGCGGGCGTTTTCCTCGGCGCGCGCGCGTTCGACGCGCGCTCACCCGCGACGTCCTCGACGGGCGCAGCCTCGATCCCGGGGAGCAGCGCGGCCGCAACGGCTGCCGTTCCGGGCGCGGGCGCAGGCGCAGGCGCAACGAGCGCGGGCGCGACCGCAGCAGCCGCGACCGCGAAGGGGGCCCGCGGCGTCGCCCCCGTCAGCGCTGCGGCGGCGGCTCCGAAGGCGAGCGCAGGCGCGGCGGCGGGCAACTGCAGCTGCTCTCCGACCAACGGCCCGGACGGCCAGGCGCTCTGCAAGCGCGTCTCGGAGTCCGTCGATTGTCACTGCGACGCACCGGCGAGGTTGTGTCCGGTCGCGTGGATCAGGGGCGCCGACAAGGTCAGCGTCACGTGTCCCTCCGCGCGTAACGGGCGCGAGTATCACGGCGCCCTCCGCACGGGAGGCACGTGCACGGGCTTTCAGTCGGGCAGCACCGGGGATGACAACAAGCTTCTCTCCGGGAAGCTCGAATGCAACGTGTGCGCGACCGAGAACGGACGCCTCTTCAACGGGGCGAACGGGGACGCCTGTCGCGGCTTCCACCGAGAGAATGGCGCTCCTTTCGACGGAAAGCTCGTCGACTGCCGCTGAGCGCGCGGCCGCGGGTCCGCGAGCGCGAGACGGGGAGTCGGGTATCCTTTCGAGGATGAGGATGACGCGCGTTCGCCTCGCAGCCGCTGCCGGATCTGCCGCGCTGCTCCTCTGGGCGGCGGGCGCTGGCCTCGGCGCGTGCAGCTCGTTCGGCGAAAGGTTCGAACGCGACGACGGACGCCTCGACCCCGGACGGGGACGCAGTCGCCGCGGCGCTCGACGCGGGCGGCGGCCCGAGCGACGGCCCGAGCGACGGCGGGACGTTCTGCGCGGCGCAGGATGCGGCGCTCTGCGACGACTTCGAAGGGCCAGGGTTCGCGAAGTGGTGGAGCGCGACCGATAGCAACTTGACGATCGACCACGGCCCGCTCCCTGGCTCGCAGCTCGTCATCCGCTCGCCGGCCCTGACCTTGGCGACGGACAAGGTCTCGCAGAGCCTCTTGAAGAACTTCGCGATTCTGGCGACCGCGTTCACGCTCACGGTCGATCTCGACGTCTACGCGGAGGAGGGCCTCTTCGCGTCCAATGGCAACGGGCCGGAGGTGGTCACAGTCGCACTGGGCTCCGACGAGGTTCACCTGACACTCGAGCAGAGCCACCTCTTCATGAGCGAGTTCGTGGGAGGCACCTACAAATCGGGCAGCAACGGCGCTACGAACCTCGCGGTGGCGAAGTCGACGCGCGCGACGATCACCATGCACTTCCCCCCCCCCGGCCGGCGGGAGCCTGGTGACCGCAGACCTCGACGTCGACGGCAATCTGGCGACGCCGTTCGCGCTGAGCTTGAAGCGCGGAAATGCGAGCGCGCTCACCGTGAAGGTCGGCATCCCGCACCTCCATTCGCCGGCCCCGCCGACCGTCTACCGGATCGACGACGTCGTGATGCGAATGCTCCCCTGACCGCGAACGTCTCCCCGCCGGGGTCGGATCGGGACGATCACTACCCGGATCGTGTCGATCCGAGGGGCCTCGGCTGCTCACGATGGTCGATCGGCCATGAATCAAGGCACTTCGTGGCGCTGACGTCGTCGGCGCGACGCTTGCGAGAGCGCTCGATATCCGCGACGGACGCGGACGAACAGGAGCTCTCATGTCCACGCGCACCCTTCTCGGCGTCACCACGGCCTCGATGCTCACCCTTCTCTCTGCCTGCTCGGCGCCGCCGATCGATGCGGTCGGGGCCGAGACCTCGCGCGAGATGCATGGACCCGCCGCGGGCGCTACGAAGGGCGGTGCGACTGCGGCAGCAGGCTCGGGCTCGAGCTACGTCGATCTCGGTGATGTCGCGACCGGCGCGCCAATCACCTTCACGGTGCCGGCGGGAACGATTGGCTTCAGTCTCGTCGTCGACGGCAACGCAGGCGAAAGCGTCTCGATCGGCGTCCAGGAGCTCCACGATCCGAGCGGCGCCTCCGTCATCGCCAACTTTCTCGACGTCGCCCACCCCCTTCGCTTCGACACCGGGCCGATCGGCGCGGGGTACGGCGTCGTCTCGTTTCCCCGCGTGAGCGACGACGCGCTCGCGCCGATTCCTGCGGGCGCGTGGACCGGTCGATTCGGCGGCTCGGTCAGCCCGCTGAACGGCGCCAAGGGCGCCCCCACGACGCCCTGGTCCGGACGCGTCCATGCGTCGGTCCGCTTCCAGACGACGAGCGACGGCACGTTCCACGGTGGCGCGATCGATCTCGATCTCTACGTGCCCGCCGGGCTCCGCCTCGAAGGCCGCACGATCGACGCGACGAGCGCCGCGACCGATGCCGCCCTCGCGTCACGCATTGCCGCGGCGTTCGACCTGTTCCACCGCCTCTACGGGTTCGATCGCGGCGTCGTCCACTACCACCCGATCGAGGCGCGGTGGACCTCCGTCGTCGGTCAGGAGGCCGCGCTCGCCGTCAATCGACTCGCGACCGCCGTGAACGACCATCCCGTGGCGCAGGTCATCCTGACCAACGTCCTCGACCCGGACGGAGACGGCGGAACGCTGAGCGGGCTCACCAACTGTCTGCCGGGAGCGGTGGGTATTCCGGGCACGGGGTGCTCGGCGATCATCGTCGCGGTCGGAGGCGGCCCGGCCTTCGAGGACGGCGCGACGCTCGTGCACGAGCTCGGACACTTCATGGGTCTCGACCACACGACCGAGCTCGCAGGCGACCGCTTCGACTCGCTCTCCGACACGCCGCAGTGCCACGTCTCGTCCGGAAAGAGCTTCGACTTCGCGACCTGTCCAGACCACACGAACCTCATGTTCCCGACGAACACGTCGGCCGACGCTGAAGCGCTCTTCTCGATCTCGCCGACCCAGCGTGCCGTCGTCCGGGGCACGTCGCTCTACCGCGTCACGCGCCCCTGAATGACGAACGTGGGCCCCACTCCGAAAACAGGTTCTTGGCTCGACGACAGCCGCCAAGAGCGCGTCATCGACTTGCTACGCTTGCACGATGCATCGACCCCGTGGAGCCACCTCGCTCGTCGCTGCGATCGCGACCGGTGTAGCGGTCGCGTGCTCGTCGTTCGGGTCGAGCGACGAGCCGCGTGGCACGACTCCCCCGGACGAAGCAGGCATCGAGGGCGGCCCGCTCGAAGAGGGCGGCTCGAAAGACGGCACGACCTGCGACGCGAACGTCGCCACGGATCCGGCGAACTGCGGGAGGTGCGGTCACGACTGCAAGGGTGGCACGTGCGCAGGAGGTCGATGCCAGCCGCTCCAGCTCGCGCAGTTCTCGGACCAGCCCGTCGCGAACGTGGTCCTCAGCAGGACCCACGTCTTCTTCAACACGATGGCGGATATTTCCGGCGGCACGGGCAATGTCTATTCGTGCGCGAAGCCGAGCTGCGCGGGCGGGGTCTCGATCCTGCCTGTCGGCGCGCAAACCGTCAGGGGGCTCGGGTCGGACGGTGACCAGAAGGTGTTCGGCGGTGCGTTCTACAACAGTGGCGGCCTCTTCGAGCTCGGCCCGAAGACCGTGACGACCAAGGTGAGCTCGGCGGAGGCCGGCAACCCCTTTCACATGTCGGTACGCGCTGACTTCCTGCACTGGATCTCGTTCTACGAGCCCGAGCCTACCAACGGTCGGACAGTGCGGAGCATCGACGCCTTGGGAAGCATAACGACGCGGTGCGTGCTCTCCGCATCGGTGACGACCTCGGCGGGAGCGTTCACCGCGTCTCGCGTCTACCTCCATTCAAACAGCACCGGGGTGCTCTTCTCGTGCCCGCTCGACTCCACTGATGCCGCCTTCGTGCAGAACCGCACGAACATCGACCTCGCCTCGCTCACGGCGACGGATGACCGGATCTTCTGGGCGGAGAGCGGCTCCGTCGTGAGCAGCGCGGACGGGCCCACCAGCGCGACCGCCAGGGCTGAGGTCGGGCCGACGGACGTCGGGTCGGACGTCACGAGCGTGACCGCGACCGGCGGCGCCCTCTTCATGACGACGAAGAACGGCGAGCTCTGGTCTTGCCCGTTCGACGACTGCAAGAACAAGCGCCAGAAGGTCGCCGTGGACGGCGCGCTCGAGACCTTCCACCCGTACGTCAGCCACACCGTCGCCGCAGACTCCGAGAGCGTCTACTTCGTCGCGGTCGACGGCCGCGCCGACGGAGGTACGCAGACGATGTCGCGGCTCATGAGGGTCACACGCTGACGGGTCTAGGGTAAGCGCACTCGCGACGAGCCGCGCTACGCCGGATAGAGCGCCACGAGCCGCTCGACCACGCGCTCACCATCCATGGCGGCGGAGACGATTCCGCCCGCGTAGCCTGCACCCTCACCGCACGGGAAGAGACCGCGCACCGTCGGATGCTCGAGGGTCTCCGCGTCACGCGGGATGCGCACGGGTGACGAGGTGCGCGACTCGACCGCGATGACGACCGCCTCGTTCGTCCAGTAGCCGCGCATGCGCTTGCCGAAGAGGCGGAGACCCTGCTGGAGGCGCTCGGTGATCTCGGACGGCAGGACCTCGTCGACGCGCGCCGACTTCAGACCCGGCGGGTAGCTCGAGTCGGGCAGATCGGCGGAGAGCTTTCCCTCGACGAAGTCGATGAGACGCTGGGCCGGCGCCACCTGGCCCCCGCCGCCCGCCTCGAACGCCGCACGCTCCACCATGCGCTGGTACGCGATGCCCGACAGCGGACCGCCGTCGCCCTTCGGGCCGCGCACCTCGACGACGACGCCTGAGTTCGCGTACGGATTGTTGCGCTTGCTGGGGCTCCAGCCGTTCGTGACGATCTCGCCGGGCCCCGACGCGCACCCCGCCACGATACCGCCCGGGCACATGCAGAACGTGTAGACACCGAGGCCGTCGACCTGGACGACCTCGGAGTAGCTCGCCGGCGGCAGGTACGCGCCGCGCTCGCGCGTGCGGTAGCGCATCTCGTCGACGATCGCCTGCGCGTGCTCGACGCGGACGCCGAGCGCGAAGTCCTTGCGCTCGATGGCGATGCCCTGAGCCGCGAGGAGCTCGAAGACGTCGCGCGCCGAGTGGCCGGTCGCGAGCACCACGCGCGTGGCGTCGACGGAGGTGCCGTCGTGCAGCGCGACGCCGCGGACCTGGTCGCCAGAGAGGACGAGCCCCGTCACGCGCGCGCCGAAGCGCACCTC
>JANXVA010000384.1 GCA_025351875.1 Myxococcales bacterium
GCTCGGGCAGCGCCTCGACGACGGCGAGCGCGTCCTCTGGACGGCGTCGCCTCGTTCCTCACGCTGGACGAACCGCCGCGTCGCGACCGCGATCGGCGCGAGCGCGGTCGCCGCCTGCGCTGCCCTCATGCTCGCGCGGTCCGCACCTCCGGTCGCGCGCGTCCTCCGCCAGCATGTCCTCTCGCCACTCACGTCGGGGCTCCTCGTCGGCGGCGTCGGGCTCGCGGTCCTGCTCCTCGCGAGCGTCGCCTGCTTCATCGGGTACGCTGCGCTCATCCGTCCCGTGCTCCTCGCCCGGAAGACGCGCTACTTCGTCACCGATCGCCGCGTGCTCATCCGTCGCGGTCTCGAGGAGCTGCATCTCGACCGCGAGCGCATCGCCTACGTCATCACAGCGCAGGGCCGCTTCGGCGGAACACGTCGCGATCTCTTCCTCGTCCTCGACGGCCCGCAGGCCCGGGCCTTCTCGCCGAGTGGTGCGTTCGGCGGCGCCGACGAGGAGCGCCTCGTGCCGATGTTCGCGGCGATCGAGGACGCGGATACCGCGTCCGAGCTCCTCCATGTGAGCCGTATTTCGATCAGCGAGCCTCGCCAGGCGGCCTGAACCGCCGGGCCTTCACACGGGCTTTACGCAGCTTTACGTGGAAATCACGGCAGCCTGAAACGTTCGGGGACCCTCGGCCGTCTCATGGGGGTGAGCATGGCCGCGTCTCTCCCCAGGTCCGATTATGGTAAGAAGCTGCCCGTGGTCGAGATTGGCCAGGTCGTCAGCTCGAAGTACAAGCTGCTTCGCCTCCTCGGCGACGGCGGCATGGGCTCCGTGTACGAAGCGGAGCACCTCCGGCTCGGCACGCACGTCGCCATCAAGGTCCTCCACAGCGACCTCGCGCGTCGCTCCGGCTTGATCGAGCGCTTCCTGCAGGAGGCGCGCGTCTCCGCGCAGATCCGCAGCCCGCACGTCGTTCACGTGACCGACGTCGAGAGCACGCCGGACGGGATCGCCTATCTCGTCATGGAGCTCCTCCAGGGCGAGACGCTGTCGGCGCTCGAGAAGCGAGAGCGCACGCTCCCCGTCGCCACGGCATGCGAATACACACTGCAGATCCTCGAAGCTCTCGAGGCGGCCCACTCGCTCGGCGTCGTGCACCGCGACCTCAAGCCAGACAACGTGTTCGTCACGTTCGAGGGAGGCAAGCCCGTCATCAAGCTGATCGACTTCGGCATCGCGAAGCTGAAGCGCGCCGAGGGCGCGACCGGAGCAGGTCAGAAGAACCTCACCGTGGCCGGCATGCTCATGGGCACGCCCGAGTACATGGCGCCCGAGCAGGCCTACTCGGCGACCGACGTCGACGCTCGCGCCGACCTCTACTCGGTCGGCGTGATGCTCTACGAGATGCTCTCCGGGCAGACGCCCGCGCAGGGCGAGGATCCGCGCGTCGTCGTGCTCAAGGTCGAGCGCGGTGAGGTGCAGCCGCTGGTTCACGTGGCGCCGAACGTCCCGCCCGAGGTGGCTGGGCTCGTCCACCGCGCGATGGCTCCGCGCCCCGAGATGCGCTTCAGCTCGGCCGCCGAGATGCGCATCGCGCTCGAGGCAGTTGCGAGCGGAAAACGGCAGGTCACGGCGAACCTGCCGCGCGCCGCCGTAGCGCCGTCGGTCGTCCCGTCGAGAGCGGCGGATCGCGCCCCGTCACCCGAGCTCGGCACCGGCACCGTGATGGGCGCACCAGCCGAGGCCGCGCTCGTCGACCCCGTCATGAACGCGAACGCCCAGAGGCCAGGGACGGGGACGGCGCGCGCCGCTCCGCTCGACCCGCAGGCCATCGCCGCGGCGCAGCAGCAGCAGCTCGCGCAGCACGGCTCCGCGCGCCCGGGTCCGCTCCCGGACGCGAGCACCATCCCGCGTCGTGGTTCGCAGGAGCGCCCGCAGAAGGGTGGAGGCGCGGGGCTCATCATCGCGCTCGCCATCGTCGCGCTCTTGCTCGGGGCGGGCGCGGTCGTCGCGTACGTGATGAGCACGGCACCGCCGACGCCCATCGCCGTCGAGCCGCTGCCCACCGTCACGACGCTCACGACGCCCGCCACGACGACGCCGCAGGTCACGCCGCCCAGCACGACGACCGCGCCACCACTCACCCCACCGCCGCAGCAGCCCGTTCCGGTGAGGCCTCATCCGTCCGGGAGCGCGGCGCCGAAGCCGTCCGGGAGTCCGGCGCCCTCGACCGCGATCCCGCCGTTTCCGCCGTTTCCGTCCGCGTTTCCGAGCGGCTTTCCGAGCGCGTTCCCCGTGCCGAGCGGCTTCCCGCCGTTCCAGGTCCCGAGCGGGTTCCCCACGTTTCCGCCGCCTCAGTCTCCGCCGCCCGGCTGACGGACGAGCTCGTTCGGCGTCGCTCGGCCCACGCGCATGAACGGACTCGCCCCGCGCGCAGATGATAGATTTCGAGCTGCTCCTCCGATGAAGCCCTCGAAATGAACACTGGCCTGCCCGAGCCCCTGCGCGTGCTTCGCGATGCGTGGCTCTCGGCTGTCCGGGTCCCTCGGCGGCAGGCGACCGTTCTCGGCGGGCTGCTCGCGACGACCGTGGCAATGCTCGTCGCGCGGATGGGCACGACATCCGGGCGTCTCGTTGCAGTTGCCATCCTCGTCGGGGTCGGCGCGATCGTGCTCATCCTTCGCGTCCTCGAGGACCGGGTCTTCCGTGATCCAGCGCGCACCATCGAGCGCGTCGCCGGCGGGGTAGAGCCCGAGCTCGCCGGTCGCGCGGTTCGTGCGCTCTCGCTGCTACGTCCCGAGGCAGGGAAGGGCGCCTCCTCCGAGCTCGCACACCTGCACGTCACGCGCACGCTCGCGGCCCTCCCGCGCGAAGGCGTGATGAGCGGTGCGTCACGTCTTGCGAGGCTCTTTCTCGGCGTCGCGCTCGTCTTCGCCGTGACGAACATCGCCGCGTGCGCGACCAATCCGTGGGGTGTCGTCGAGGGCTTCGACGTCCTCCTCTCCAAGGGGGGCGTCGCTCCGCTCGGCATGGCCTGGCTCGCGGAGCCGCAGGTGCGCGCACGGCCGCCGGACTATCTCCATCAGGAAGAGCGTCATGTCGTTCCGTACGACGACGTGGCGCTGCCGCGCGGCACGCTGCTCACGGTGCGCGGCATTCCCGTGCATGCCGGCCGCCGGCTCCTCCTCACCGACGGCAGCGCCGAGGTTCCCTTCGTCGACGACGGCACCGGACAGGTCATCGCTCGCTGGCCGCTCGCCGAGACGGTCGGGCTCCGGATCGTCGCCCGCTTCGGCGAGGTCGTAATCCCGGAGTCGCAGACCACTCCCATCGAGTCGATCCCCGATCGCGTGCCCGACGTCGTCCTCGAGGGCGCACCGAAGCGCATCGTCCTCGCGGGCGAGGAGGATGCCTCGGAGATTCCCATCCACTACGAGGCCACCGATGATCACGGCCTCCGTGAGGTGCATCTCGTCATGCGCGCTGCAGCCCGCGAGGAGCGCCGCGTGCTCGCGAGGCTCGATGGTGAGACCAAGAACGACCGCGGCGGCTACAACCTGCGTGCGAGCGATCCGTTCATCAAGAAGAGCCACGCACCGATCGAGATCCGCGTCGAAGCCAAGGACAACGACCCGATCACCGGACCCAAGTGGGGCGCGAGCGAGGCGATCACGGTCGTTCCGCCCGATGTCGGCGAGCCCGAGGCGCGCCGCCTCGCGGCGCTGGTGCGCCTTCGCGACGCCCTCGTCGATGCGCTCGCCTGGCGCCTCGGTCATTCGCTACCGAAGGAGCTCAAGGATCGTCGTGAGTTCCTGGATCGCGAAGCGCGATTCGAGGACGACGCGAGCGAGCTCCTCGAGTCGACGCTCGCGACGTCCTACGCGGGCGTCCGAATTCCTGGTCGCCTCGCCGCGATGCTGCGCGGTCGTATGCGCAAGGTGAAGGAGGCCGTCTCGAACCAGGCGCGTTCGCCGGGGACGACGGCGCATGCCGCCGTCGTGAAGGCGACCGAGCGCATCGTGCTCGTCGTCGACGCGGTCGTGCAGGGACAGGGCCTGAAGGACACGCGTGAGGTCGCCAAGGAGCTCGCGGACGTCGCCGACGATCTCGCTGCCTCCGCTTCGCTCGCCCAGAAGCCGCCGGAGAACGCGCGGGGCACGCAGCGGATGGACGCGGCGGTCATGGTGCTCGGTGGCGGAGGGCGCGCGATGATGCGTCTCGGCGCGCTGGGGCGCGACCTCGGCGAGATCGTCGAGACCGATCTCGACCGCGTCGAACGCGCGCGGAAGGCGGAGGACCTCCCGCACACCGTCCTCGCCGCGCAGGACCTTGCGGCACGCCTCCGTCAGCCCGATCCGTCGTTCGGCTCGCGCGGCGGAAGGCCTTCGCACGCGGGCGGCGAGTCCGGCGGCGGTCGCGGTGCTCCCGGCGCCGACGGTGAGGGCGAGGGGAGCGACGTCGAGCAGGCCTTCAACGAGGCCGCACAGGAGCTCGAGAAGCTCGCCGCGGAGCACGCGGGCCACGTCGGGAAGGTCGAGCAGGCGCTCGCGGGCGGCTCGAGCGAGGAGGATCTGAAGCAGCTCTCCGAGGAGGCGAAGAAGCACGCGCAGAAGGTCCGCGATGCCGCCCGTCCTCTTCCGACCGTTGGCGGCGGAAGCGACTCGTGGACGAGCAAGGGCGCGGCCGCGCGCGAGCATGCCGAGCAGATGGCGAAGGCGCTCGAGCAGGGCAACGCCGCGGATGCCGTCCAGAGCGGGCGCAACGCCGCCTCCGCGCTCGACGAAGCGAAGCGCGCCGCCGCGCGCGAGGCGTACGGACGCGGGCGCTTCGGTGACTCGAGCGCCGAGAAGACGGTCGAAGAGGCCCGCAAGAACCTCGATGCCGAGCTGAAGTGGGCCGAGGACAAGCTCGAGGAGATGCGCAAGAAGGCCGCGCAGCGCGCCGGGCCCGAGCTGCGCGAGCATGGCGATACCGAGGGCAAGCTCGCGGAGAAGGCGCGCGACATCGCGAAGAAGGGCGGGGACCAGGAGGCGCTACCCCCGGCGGCGCTCCAGGCTCTGCACGACGCCGAGCAGGCCGCGCGCGAGGCTGCCAACGCACTCAAGCAGGGCGATGCCGAGAAGGGCCTCCAGCGGCAGCGGGAAGCCCAGCAGAAGCTCGAGCAAGCAAAGGACGCCCTCGGTGACGGTGAGCCCGAGCACGGCGGCGACGACGGGGATCGTAGCCCCTCCCAGGATCACGCGGACATCCCGAAGGCGGACGCGCACAAGGGGCCCGAAGAGTTTCGCAAGCGCGTCATCAAGGGGCTCGGACAGCCGAGCGGCGGTCGCTTGAAGGACGCCGTCAAGCGGTACGCGGAGGGCCTCCTCCGATGATTCGCAGGCGCTTCCTCGCCAGCGTCGGCACGCGTCTCGTCGCCGCCTCCGCGGCGCTCCTCGCCGTGTGCGGTCCGTCGCGCGCCACAGCCGATCTCGACGACCCGCGAGGGTACGCGTCGCGCGCCAACGAGCTCACTGTCGCCATGGAGTACGACAAGGCCCGCGCCGAGCTCGCGAAAGCCGACCCGAACAGCCCAGCCGTCATCCTCGCGAAGGCTCGCCTCGCGCTCTACGAAGAGGACTGCGATCTCACCGCAGCGCTGCTCGCACGCGCCGACGTGGGCCAGCAGGACGAGGGCCGCCTCATCGCCGACGTCGGCCGCGGCTGCGCGCGCGTCACCGCCGCCACGGTCGTCGAGAAGGACGAGGCGAACGGGATCGTCATTCGCTACCAGGACGGCGCCGACCGTACGCTCACGCCGCTCCTCGTCGAGACGGTGCTCAAGGCTCGCACGTCGCTCACGCGCGACCTCGGCGTCGAGTGGAAGCGCCCGACGCGCATCACCGTCGTCCGCGATCTCCTCTCCCTCAGCGCAATGACGGGCCTCCCCTACAAGGCCGCGCAGACGACCGGCACCGTCGCCGTCGCGAAGTGGGGACGCGTCACGCTCCTCTCGCCGCGCGCGAGCCACCACGGCTACCCGTTCCGCGACACGCTCGCGCACGAGCTCACGCACCTCGCGATCTCGATGCAGACCCGTGATCGCGCCCCGCTCTGGCTCCACGAGGGCGTCGCCCGTCGCGAAGAGGTGCGCTGGCGCGAGCCCGGGATCTTCGACGAGCGCCCGAGCCCGGAGAGCATCGTCGCTCGGGGCATCGAGCTGAAGCTCGACCTCGCCCTCGACAAGCTCGGTCCGTCGATCGCCATGCTACCGAGCGCCGATGCGGCCACCGTCGCTTTCGCCGAGGTCACGAGCTTCATCAAGTACTTCGCTGAGACGTCACCGCCCGACGCGCTGTCGAAGCTCCTCCTCGCGCTGCGGACCGCCAAGACCGCCGACGACGCGCTCAAGGAGGTCAGCGGAGAGACGCTCGCGCAGTGGGACGTGAAGTGGCGCGCTCACCTCGCGAAGCACCCGAAGGAGCCTCTCTCGCCGATGTTCGGGCTGGGCGCGACACCGCCCGGAATCGGCGATTCGCGCGAGCGCTCGCGGCTCGCCGAGCTCCTCGTCGGTCGCAACCACCCGGCTGAGGCCCTGACCGAGCTCGAGAAGATCCCCGCCGACATGCTCGCCGACCCGAGCCTCCGGTACCTCCGCGCGCGCGTGCTCGAAGGGGCGGACAGCGCGAAGCAGGCCGAGATGCTGCTCGAGGATCCCAAGCTCTGGACGGCCAGCTATGGTCCGTGCTGGGCGATTCGTGGGCGGCTGGCGCGCGAGCGAGGTGACCATTCGGTCGCCGAAGCGTCATTTGTGGAGGCGCTGGCGCACGACCCGTTCGGGATCGAAGCGGCCTGTCAGGTGCTTCCGGGGGCGCCCAAAGCGCCTGCCGACCGCCTGGGACAAGGTGCGTCGTTGTGCGAGACGGCCCGAAAGCGTGCCGATCCGGACCTCGGACGGGAATGAGGTCGACCGACCGGTTTTCGGATGGCTCCGAGCGTCGAAAAGTCGGCTCGCGTTGACCGGAGCGTCACGAGCCCGGCATAATCCGTAACGGCCGAATCTGTCGAAAGAAAGAAGCGTTACGTGAGGCTCCTCGGAGCCGATGGAACGCGCCCCAGATGACCGCGATCACGCACGCCACAGCCCAGCTCATCTGCCACAGCGCCCGCGCGCATGTGGCGCACCGTTCTGGCGAAAGACACGGATGAGTGACGGTCCCGCCAAGCTCTCGCCGGACGCGCCTGCGCTCGACGACATCATCCTCGGGGATGACGATCAGACGCAGCCGATCCTGGTTCCGCAGGTGCGCAAGTCGACGGCACCCGCGGCGCTGCAGGAGAACGATGCGCTCGCAAAGGCGATCGAGGCCGGAGCGTCGAACAACGACCGCGAGTCGACGCGCCCGCACGAGCGAGCCTCGAATCGAGCTCCGCCGCTCGACGCCGTGAAGGAGGCCGCGCGCAAGCGGCAGAAGCAGACGCTGCGCATCCCGGACGACGAGGTGTCGCGTCCGCAGCTCCCGGCGACGACCCCGGCGGGCGGGATCCCCGCGCTCGGCGCGAGCCCGTCGCGGCCGCCGTCGGCGCCCGACTTCGACAAGACCCACGTCATGCCCGTACAGACGGCCGAAGCTCTGCACGCCGCGCAAGCGCTCCACGCGCCCACGCCGCTCCACGCGTCCTCGCCGCCACAGGCCCTGAAGGCACCGCAGGCCTTGCAGGCCAACCGGATCATCTCGATCGGCTCGGCTGAGGACACGCTCGAGCTTCCTGCCCTCGACCTCGCGGCACGTGGTGCTGCAATGGGCGACGGGGTCTCGGCGGCGGCTGCGCCGGGGGTCGACAACAGCCAGGAAGCGGGCTGGACGCCCTACCAGCCGCAGGTCGCCGACCGCGCGGCGGCGCAGGCTCCGCCGCTGATGACTCGCGAAACCGCGCGCACGATGATCGACGAGCCCGGCATGGGCGCGGCCCGCTCGACGCGCGACGAGCGAGCCTCCGTGCCGCCGCTCTCCGAGGAGATCCCGATCGACACAGACGAGGAGGAGGAAGCGCTCCTCGTCCACGATCGTTCGGACGAGCTTCAAACGAGCCCGCGGCTTCCTGCGGCGCCTGACTCCACCGAAGAGATCAGGATCGTCGACGACGGCGACCGTCACACCGATCCCGGAGAGGTGCCCGAGGTCGATGCCGACGATCTCGTGAGCGTCGAGTCGATCCCGAACCCGCACTCACCGCACGCGCCGCCGCTGCTCAAGGGGGCGGCCGCGTCGGCAGGCAAGCCGCACGTCGTGGTCACACCGGCACCGTCCGCCGTGACCGCGACCGCGCTCATGGCCGGCGTCTCCGCGCCCGCGAGCCCCTCCGGCGCGCCCAGCCAGCCCGGCGCTGGAACCACGAACCAGGGCGCGACGCCGATCGCTCCCGCGGTCGCACAGCGTGCGCCTCTCGTCGGGTCGAAGCCTCCTCCGGCACCGACGGCCGCGGCCGCGACCGCCGTCGAGCCGATGCCTCCGCATGCACCGGCGCCGCGCGAGGCCGCGCCGACGGCCGAGGAGTCCTACACGGCTCCCCCGGCGGGAACCCCGATGGCGCGCCGCCAGCAGCCTGCCGGTGGACCCTTCGGCTTCATGCCGCAGGTCGGCGCGCTCGCGCCGCCGCCAATGACCGAGTCTGCCGCCAACCGGAAGAAGATCCGACCCTGGTGGGAGGATCTCTTCAACGACGACTTCATTCGCACGATGGCGAAGATCTCCGATGCGGACATCGCCCGCGAGGCGAACTTCATCGAGGAGAGCCTCGGGTGCGAGGCCGGCGCGACCATCCTCGATCTCGCGTGTGGCACGGGCCGTCACTCCGTCGAGCTCGCATCGCGTGGCTACCAGGTCGTCGGCTTCGATCTGTCGCTCGCGATGCTTGCGCGCGCCTCGGACGAGGCTCAGGACCGTAAGCAGAAGATCAATTTCGTGCAGGGCGACATGCGCGACATGACCTTCGAGGAGACGTTCGACGGCGTCTTCTCGTGGAACACGAGCTTCGGCTTCTTCGACGAAGAGAAGAACGCCGCGGTCATCGCGAAGGTCCACCGCTCACTGAAGAAGGGGGGGCAGTTCCTCCTCGACGTCGTCAATCGTGACAGCCTCGTCCGCTCCGCGCCGTCGCTCGCGTGGTTCGAGGGCGACGGCTGCATCTGCATGGATGAGATGCAGATCGACTTCATCACCAGCCGCATGAAGGTGAAGCGCACACTCATGATGGATGACGGGCGCACGAAGGAGATCGAGTACTCGATCCGCGTCTACTCGCTCCACGAGCTCGGCAAGATGCTCCACGACAACGGCTTCCGCGTCGCGGAGGTCAGCGGGCGCACTGGGACGCCGGGCGTGTTCTTCGGCTGTGAGTCGCCTCGCACGTTGATCCTCGCCGAAAAGCGCTGAGCGCGATGCGGGCGCTCATCTTGTACGGCGAGACCGTCAGCGAGACGTCGAGCTTCGTGCAGGTCGCCGAGGCTCACGGCGAGGGCAGGAACTTCTGGCTCGAGCTCGACGAGCGCAGCGACGAGGCGACGGCGTTCATGGAGACGACGCTCGGGATCCACCCGCTCGCCATCGAGGACGTGTGGAACGACGTGAGCCTGCCGAAGGTCGAGGACTACGGCGACTACGTGCAGATCATCATCCACGGCATCCGCGAGGACGACCGCTCGTCGAAGGACGTTCCCCTAGAGCTCGCGGAGCTCGACGTCCTCATCGGCAAGAACTTCGTCGTGACCCATGCCCACGACGAGAAGATCTGTGCTGTGACGCCGATCCAGTCGGAGATCCTCCGGCACCCGCGCCTCCTCAAGAAGGGGCCGGCGTACGTCGCGCACGCCATCATGGACCGCATGGTCGACGAGTACATGCCGCTCATCGATCGCTTCGACGAGCAGATCGAGGCCATCGAGACGCAGATCCTCGAGGGCACGCAGAAGAGCGACCGTGAGGTCATTCCGAAGATCATTCGCATCAAGCGCAGCCTGCAGTTGCTGCGGCGCACGACCATCTACCAGCGGGAGATCCTCTTGCGGCTCGCGCGTGCCGAGTTCGACGAAATTCCGCGCGAGCTCGTGCCGTTCTACCGCGACGTGTACGACCACTTCGCGCGCGTCACCGAGCTGGTGGATAGCTATCGAGAGCTCGTCACGAGCCTGCTCGAGGCGCAGTTCAGCATGCAGTCGAACCGCATGAACGAGATCATGAAGCGGCTCACGATCATCTCGACGATCATGTTGCCGCTCAGCCTCGTCGCCGGCATCTACGGCATGAACTTCAAGCACATGCCGGAGCTCGAGTGGCTCTGGGGCTATCCGTATGCGCTCGGGCTCATGCTCACGATCGCGATCGCGATCGTCACGTGGTTCCGCGTGAAACGCTGGATTTGAAGGCGTTCCGCATACATTTACCCGGGCGATATTGACAGGATATATTGCCCGGGTAATATGGGCTCATGACTGACGAGCCGACGTATGCGGCCTTCGTCGGACCGCGTCTGCTCGCCTGGGGTGAGCTGGGCGTCGTCCTTCGTGCGGCCAAGGCGCAGTTCGATCGCGACAACGGGGCCGCTCTCCTCGTGTTCGACGATCGGACGGGAAGACAGCGCGACTACGACCTTCGGGGTGAGCCTGACGCGGTGGTCGCGCGCGCGATACCGGCGCCTCTGCCGGCCGGACGCGGGAGGCCGAAGCTCGGCGTGGTGAGCCGCGAGGTGACGCTGTTGCCGCGACACTGGGAGTGGCTCGAGGAGCAGCCGAACGGGATCTCCGCCGCGCTACGGCGCCTCGTCGACGAAGCGCGCAAGCGCGAGCCTGGCGAGGCGCGCGCGCGTCAAGCGCGCGACGCCGCGCACGCCTTCATGACGGCGATAGCCGGCGACCGCCCCGGCTTCGAGGAGGCGCTTCGCGCGCTCTACGCGAAGGATCGCGAGCGGTTCGAGCGGAAGATCGCGCGGTGGCCTGGGGACATTCGACGCCACGTCGAGCGGCTCGCCGAGGCGTCGTTCTGATTCAGCGCGAAGCGACTTCGCGGGGCGGCGCGTCCCTGCAGCAGCGCGTGCCCGTCTCGCCGCCGTTGTAGACGTCGTTGTGGCCGACCTGGAACTGGCGGCACGCGTGACGGCTGGGGATCCACCAGGAGCCTTTGAGGACCTCCTTCCATCCCATCTTCGAGCCCTGCCCGGGACCGTCGGCTTGCGTCCACTCCTCGACGTTGCCCGCCATGTCCTGCACGCCGAACGGGCTCGCGCACTTCGCGTGCGAGCCGACCTCGGAGCGCAGATCGTTCAAGCGACCGACCTTGCCGATGCCCTCGGTGATGTCGGTGTTGCACGCCGTCGTGTCGCGCTCCCATCCGTACGGATACGGGCGCATCTCCTCGCCCTCGCACGCGAAGATCCACTCGCTCTCGCGGCAGAGGCGCGCGCCCTCGGACTCGCAGAGCGCCCTCGAGGACGTCCACGACATGAAGTGGCGCGGCAGCCTGGTGTCCGACTCCGTGCGCTCGGTCGCGTCGATGCAGTAGCGGCGATGCACCTTCGGGCCTTTGCAGACGGCCGACTTCTCGTACCGCTTGCAGCGGAAGTGCGCGTAGCGCGACGACGGCGGGTCCATCCACTCGAGGCACTTGTGCTCGACCTCGGGGCAGTACTCGCCCTCGACGAGGACCATTCCCGACGGGCACGCATCGCTGCTGGGCTTGTGCGCGGCGGCGGCGGACTCCGCCTTTGCGGGCTCCGCGATCTTCGCGGCGAGCTGGAGTGACGCCGTGGCGGGCTCGCTGCGGACCTCGGCGCGTTCGTTCGGCGCGCCGCGCGTACACGCCGTCGACGCGACGACGACGAGCGCAACGCTGCCGGCGATCACGAAGGACATCAACCGCGGGTACCCCATGCGAGGGGCTGGGCTAACCCAGTTCCCGCGCGACGCACACCTGAAATCGGCCGCGATGGGCACGTGCCTCGATGTTCAGTGCCTTAATTGGCGACGAATTTGCGGTTTTCGTGCGGGTGGCGGCATCGTTTCGCACGGTCTGGCGTTCATTTCGGGGAGGGGAGCACCGTGGTCGAACAGCGGATTCGGTTCGTGGGGGTGGTCGTGCTTCTCGGGTTGGCGGGGTGCTCGCCCAGAGCGAGAGGTGGGGGCGATGGGCAAGGTGGGCCGGCCCCTTCGGGGAGCTCATCGGGACTCGAGAGATCGGGCACGGGCACGGGCACGGGCACGGGCACGTCGAGAGAGGTCGACGCGAGCCAAGGCGCGGGCGCGTGCCCGACGGAGATGGTGCTCGTCGAGGGCGAGTACTGTCCGTCGGTCGACCTCGTGTGCCTCCGGTGGATGGACCCGCCCGGGCCGTACCACGACTATCGATGTGCAGAGTACAAGCGTCCGGTGACCTGCACCGCGCCCCGCGAGAAGAGGCGCTTCTGCATCGATCGCGAGGAGTACGTGAAGCCGGGAGACACGCTCCCCCTCGCAAACCAGTCGTGGACGACCGCGGGTGAGGTCTGCGCGTCGCGTGGCGCGCGCCTCTGCCTCGAGAGCGAATGGCAGTTCGCATGCGAAGGGCCGGACATGCACCCTTACCCCTACGGCGACGGCTTCACGCGCGACCTCAAGGCCTGCAACATCGACCGCACCGACCTCGGTATGCCCGGCAACGGCCTCAAGGATCTACGCGCGCCCGTCGCCGAGTATCCGCGCTGCCTCTCTCCCTTCGGAGTCCACGACATGAGCGGCAACGTCGAGGAGTGGACGACCCTCGACAAGGGCAAGGCTCCCGACCGCTCCAGCATGAAGGGCGCCTGGTGGCTACCCGGCAAGAACACCTGCCGCGCCGCGACGCTCGGCCACGGCGAGGTCTACTTCGGCAAGCAGGTCGGCGTGCGCTGCTGCGCGGATCTCCCGTGACGCCTCCAAGCGGTCGCGACGTGAGGCACGACAAGCGGCCCGGCGTCGTCAGTCGTCGCCGAATGCGAGGCCGTCTGGGTAGGTCCCCACCTTCCACGTCTTCTTCACGTCGAGCGTCGTCGCGTCGATCTCGAGCACCGACCCCGCGCTGCGGTGGTCGCCCTCACACACGAGGTACGCACGGCCGTCCGTCGCGACGCGCACGACGTGCGGGAGCGAGCACTGCTCCTTGGGGAACGACGTCCTCCGCACGACCTTCGCCTGATCGAGGTCGATGCGCGCGAGGCCGTCGGGCGACTGCATGGGCACCAGCAGCGTGTGCGAATCGACGAACGCCGGCATGAAGGCCTTCGCTGCGAGCGGCACGCTCTTGTCGGGAAGGAAGCGCCTCACCTCGCGGTCGAGCACGCGGACGTCCTGGCCCTCGAGGTCGGCGACGACCACGAGCCTCTCGTCTGGCGAAAGCGTCGCCGAGTACGGCCCGAACCTCGGCACACCCGGGACGCCCTGCATCGCGCCGAGCGGGATGCGCGAAGTAGGAAAGCCGTCACCCGCGAGGTCGACGATCGCGAGCTCGTCCGACCCGTAGCAAGCGACGAAGGCGGTCTTGTCGTCCTTGGTGATGGTGACGCCGTGCGGCGCGACGCACACCGCGCGGTCGCCGACCCGCCTCATGTCCTTGGCGTCGAAGACGACGAGATGCGCGAACATCGTCGATGGGCTCGCGCCGCCACGCGCCGCGACGTCCATCGCGCGCTTCATGTCGAAGTGCGTGACCAGCACGCGCCGCCGATCGTGGGTGAGCACGACGTCGCCGGGGTTCTCGTCGACGTCGCGTGACTCGCGCACCGCGAGCGTCCCGAGGTCGAGCCGCGCGAGCTTGCCGAGATCGACGCCATTGCCGTGGCTGCCGTGCGGGTCCTTCTTGGCGTCCTTCTTCGCTTCGGGCGGAAACGCGAGCGCGACGAACACGCTCTTCGACACCGAATCGATCGCGAGGTGGTGAGGCGCCTCGTGCGCGTCGGGGTCGAGGTCGACGGGAACGCTCACCACCGCATCGCCATCGCGGTCGATGACGCTGATCGAGTCGGAGCCGTTGTTCGTGACGTATCCGGCCCGCGCCGGTGAGATGGCGATCGTCATGCCGGGCGTCGTGGCGCCGGTCGTAGGTCCTCCCGAAGAGGAGCCTGTGCCGGCTTTCTTCGAGCATCCCGAGCAACCGGGGAGCGCGAGCGCGCCCAACGCGCCCAGGGCGAGGTACAAGAGTGACGTGCTGGAACGCTTGCTCCATGCGCGAGGGATCGCGCGGCTCGTTGATCGGTCGCGTTTGGCTCGGGTCACGTCGCTCGTCACACTTGCCCTCTTTTGTAGCACCCGCACCGCGCAGGCGAACGGCCGATTCCCTCAGGCCCAGGCGATCGAGAGCGTCCCAGGCAGCGACGGGTCCACGCTCTTTCTCCGTGCGACGTTCGGCATCCTCGTCTCCCGCGACGCCGGTGCGACGTGGCGGTGGCTCTGCGAGCGCGCGCTCGGCTACGAGGGGGCCTGGGATCCGCCCATCGCGGTCACCCGCGACGGTCGCCTCTGGGTCGGACTCGAACGAGGTCTCGTGTCGACGCTCGACGGGTGCACGATAGACACGGCGACCGAGCTCGCAGGCGAGCAGGTCAAGGATCTCACCGTCGATGCGCGAGGCGACACGGTATGGGCGCTCACCGGGGCGCCGGAGAAGCGGGGCGCAGTGTGGCGTCGGTCGGTCGGAGTGGACGGCGGCCCGCCGGGCGCGTGGGAGCGGATGGGGCTCCTGCCGGACGGTATCAACCCGATGACCATCGAGGTCGCGCCTTCTCGGCCGTCGCGCGTGTACGTGACGGGGCAACCGTACGGCACCATCCGCGGATGGCTCTGGCGCTCCGACGACGCCGGCAAGACGATCACCGGCGCGAAGAACGAGCTCACGAACAACGGACCGCTCTTCATCGCAGCCATCGACCCGAAGGATCCCGATCGCGTCGTTCTACGTCATCTGCATTCGACAGGAAGTCTGGTGCTCGTCACGCCAGACGCCGGCAAGACGTGGAAGCAGGTGCTGGCGATGGACAGCGCGATGTTCGGCTTTGCAAAGAGCCCGGACGGCCTCACGTACTTCGCGGGCTCCGGGCTTCCCGAGCACGGCATCTATCGGTCGACCGACCGCGGCGAGCACTTCGAGCGTGTCTCGAATCACGGCGTGCTCTGTCTTCACGATGCGCCAGGAGGTCGACTGTTCGTCTGCGAGAACCCGGTCTCGCTCGGCGGTCCCGGCATCGGGCTCTCTACCGATCGCGGAGCGACCGTCTCCGCCATCGCCGCGTTCGGTGACATCAAAGGACCCGTGCTGTGCGACCGCACCACGTCGACCGTCCCCGACGCCGGTGGCGCTCTCTGCGCCGATGCTTGGCCGGAGTTGCACGCGTCCGTTCTTCCTCGCGAGCCTGGAGCGCCGAAGGACGCCGGCTCGATCGATGCGGGGATGGCCTCCGACCGAGCCTCGCCACGTCGATCGACCTGCGGCTGTTCGCTCGTCGGCACATCCACTGAGGGCCCGGATCAGCGATGGCTCACCACGGGGCTACTGCCCCTCATGGTATGGGCGCGAGCCCGCAGGCGGCGTGGATCGGCGCACGACCAGAGGGGTCCATCGCGGCCCACGTGACGGGCAGACGCAGGCGTCAGCGGCGGAACATTCCTCTGAGGGTGCATGGTTTTGGGGGTTTTCGGGGTGCAGTTGCGCAGGTGCTTGCGCGAGCTCCGTCGTCGCACAACGTGTGTTTTCGTGGTTCACCCCTGATCCGCTCGTGGCGCCAGGTTTGCACTACGAGACAAACATGCGGAACTCCCTCCTCGTCGCCCTCTTCCCGGTCCTCGCGCTCACCACCGCCTCGGCCATTGGCTGTGGCGATGCGAGCCCTTCGGCCGGCATCCAGCGGAGTCACGGCGCGGTCGCGGGGGCTCCGAACGATCCCAGCGAGGATCCGAACGCTCCGGCGGAGCCGAGTCAGCCTCCCAACCCGAACGCGGACACGCCGGCCCCCGCGCCGGCCACTCCGGGCACGACCGCCGCCCAGCTCGGCGTGACGCTGAGCACGGCGACGCCGGCGACCGACCTCGGAACGTCGCTCGACATCACCGTGACCGTCGAGCCGAAGGCTGGCTTCACGGGGAGCGCGGCCCTCACCGCGACGGGGCTCCCGGCGGGCGTCACCGCGACGTTCGTGCCCGCGTCCGTGACGCTGAACACGACGCCCGTGACGTCGAAGCTGACGTTGCTCGTGCCATACACCGCGACGCCCTCGGCGGCCGGCGGGGAATCGGCCATCGTCGTCAAGGCGGCCGCAGGTGCCGTCGAGGCGACCGCGAACGCAAACTTCAAGGTGAACCCGAAGCTCACGATGACCATCCCGGTCAATGCCGGCGCGCTCCTCGCGGCCGGCGGTGGAGCGAAGAACGTCGACGGCTGGGCTGGCGCGATCTTCGGCGCGGCACCCTCGCCGCTCACGACGAAGGCGGGCAACCCGATCGCCGTCATCGTGAAGAACGCCGACTCCGCTCCGCACATCGTTCACGGCAACGCGGGCTTCGTCCACGGTGACACGGCCAACCCTGTTCCCGCCGGTGGCATCGACCCGAAGACGCGCACGCTCGCCGCGGGCGTCAACACGAGCGGCTACATCCACGGCGAAACGAACGGTACCTCGGTCGGCTTCGCGATCAAGGTCAACACGGCTCCCTGATCACTCGTAGCGGATGCTCAAGATCGTGAGCTCCGCCTCGCCGCTCGGCCTCCTGAAGACGACGGTATCGCCGACCTTCCGCTTCAGCAGCGCGAGCCCGAGCGGCGAGCGGTAGCTGATGTGCTTCTGCGCGAGGTCGATCTCGTCGGCGCCGACGATCCGGTAGGTGATCTCCTTGCCGTCCTCGTCCTCGACGGCGACGGTTGCGCCGAAGAACACGCGATCGTTCGCCGTTCCGTCGCGGTCGGCGGGGCCCACGACGGTCGCCGTCTCCAGGCGCTTCGTCAGGTAGTGGATGCGCCGGTCGATCTCGCGGAGCTTCTTCTTGCCGTAGATGTATTCGGCGTTCTCGCTCCGGTCGCCCTGTGCCGCTGCGTCGGCCACGTCCCGCACGATCTTCGGGCGCTGCTTGGTGCGGAGCTCGACCAGCTCGTCTTGCATCCGAAGCGCGCCAACGCGCGTGATGTAGTGCGGCTCGCGCGGCGGACCGTTCACTCGCATAGTCCTCCGATCAGGATGTCGAGCGCCCACGGGCGAGGCAACGTGCCGTCACCGAGCTCGAGCACCGCGCTCGCGATCGCGCGACGTGAGGCGTTCATCGGCACGGAGAGGACTGCCCAGCGGTCACCGACCGGCGCACCCCACTGACGGCCTGCCTCGACGCGGACGCGCCGTGAGCCTGGGCAGACGGCGACCGTCGTTCTCGGTGGCCGAACGAGCGCGAGCGCACGCTCCGCGAACGCCATGCGATCGAAGCTCTCCGTCGAGCTCTGCGATTGCTCGTCGATCTCTTCGAGGCGCTCGAGCTCGATGCGCGGCATTCGTTCGTGAGTCTATCCGAGCGGCTCACGTGGGGCGAGTCACGGCCGCCGGATGCGGCTCTGCAGCTCGAAGTAGTAGCTCACGAGATCGCGCTCCTTGTGTCCCATCTCGACGAGGCGTGCGACGCGGCCGAACGGCCACACTCGGGTCTCCGGCAGGACGATCATCGCCCAGTAGCCGAGCTCGTTCGGCGAGATGTCGAGCCACTCGGCGTCGAGGCGTCGTGCGAGGATTTCGCTGAGGAGCGCACCGTGGCGGCGCAGCTCGTATGCGTCCTCGGCGGTCCGGATCGTGTGGTCGGGGAACGTCTCGAGGAGGACGGCCTGCATGGCCTCGATCCCGCTCACATCCGCGCGCAGCTCGATCCCGCGCTTCAGCCGGTAGTCGAGGCCGAGCTCGCGAGCGAGCAGCGTGAACGCGATCCGCGACTCGAGAATCGACTTCGGGAGCGTGTCGATGACGCGACCATCGGCGCCGAGCCCAGCGGGGAGGGCGAGGTGCTCCGCGAGCTCGTCGGCCGGACCCGTGAGCTTCGGTAGGATGGGCGCCTTGGACAACAGCGGCGCCGGGCTCTCGACGCGAAACGGCGGAAGCGATGCGCCGTGCATCGCGACCTCGACCTCGAGCGATGCGCGACCGAGGTTCGCGTAGCTGTTGCGGCGGATGTTCTTCTCGCGCTCGAGCGTCCGCGCGACCTCCTCGGTCGACGACGGAGGCAGGTCCGCATCGAGCACGGGCGTCGGCATGGGTGCCCGCATCGGCGGCAGGTCGTGATTGCTCGACCGCGCAGGTTTCGCGGAGGGGGCAGGGGGACGGAGCGGGGTCGGACGCCCGTGCCCTCCGCTCGCGAGCGCGTCGGCGGCGCGCAGTGCGTCCTCGAAGTCCTTGCCCGTGAGCGTGGACTTCTCACTGCTGGCGCCACGCCGGCTCGGCGGTGCGGGGACGATCGGTGAAGGAGGCTCGTTGCCTTCGGGCTCGGCACGAGGATCGTACTTGGGCGGCGCGCGTGACTCCATCTGCACGACGCCCATGCTGCGCCGCCGCGGCATCAGCGAGGGTCTCGCCGTGTCGTCGTGCGGGTGCGCGTGCGCGCTCGGCGGCGGTGGCGGCGGGTCGAGCTCGGGACCGGGCAGCTCGAGGGTAAAGGAGGCGGCGCTGACCGCATCGTCGCCAGGAAGGTCGAGCTCGAGAGGAGGAGGCGGCGCGCCCGGCATGACGTCCGCGCTCTGCGCGCGGCGACTTCGCAGCGGCGGCGCCGCGGGAACGCTTCGCGCCGGCGGTGGTGCCGACGGCACGGGCAGCGGGGGAACCGAGCGGGTCGGCGGGACGACGAGCGCTTCGGGAGGAGGTGCCCTCGGCAACGTGGGCGTCGGCGTCGCCGGACGAATCGAGACTGGACGCGGGAACGACGAAGCCCCCGGCGGGTGAGGCAGCTCGAGGTCGCGGTCCGGGTCGCGTTCCGTGCGGGCGTGGGTCCGCGGGTTCGGAGGAGCCGGCGGGGGCTGGCTGATCGCCGGCGGCGGGTGGGCGGACCGAGCCGCCGGCGCTGGAGACGACGGCCGCCTGGCCTCATCCGGCGGAGGCCTGCTGTCACGCTTGGTCGGGACGCGGCTCCGCTGGGGCGCGAACGACCGAGGCATGTTGGGGTCTGGCACCGATACGGGTGGCACCGAGGGCGGATGGGTCGGCAGCGCGGCTGGCCGCTGGCTCGGCGCGGCGGACATGCTGTCCACCTGTGTCTTGTGCGCCTCGGGCGCCGCGCCGACCGCTCGCGCGAGCAGGCGCTTCGCCCGCAGGAGCAGGCCCTCGTCGACGCCGGGAGCATCCACGAGGTCGCGCGCGTATGGCATCGCACGACGCGGATCGCCGGACTCGAGCCATGCTTCCGCGGCCAGGAGCGAGAGCTCCTGGAACGAAGTCATCGACAGGGCGAGCGCCGAGACACGCTCGGCGATGAGCTTCGGCGGTTCGAGCCTGAGCGCGAGCGCCGCACGTGCCCGCAAGTACGTCGTGCCCGGCGTGCGGCCGCGTACGCGCTCCGCCTCTTCGATGGACTCCAGGATCAGCTCGTACGTCTCGGCGTCGAGTCGCGTCTCGATGGCCCAGAGGGTGGGGTCGGAGAGAGGGCCGCGCTCGGGGATGTCGCGCACGGCGACGGCTCGCTCGAGGGATGCATAGAGGGCGCGCGCGTCATCATCCCCTGCCGCCTCGGCGCGTGCGCGCACGAACGCGATGACGTCGGCTCGCGGCAGCTGCTCTCGGATGTCCGGCTTCGGGCCGAGACCGGCGAGATCGGCGAGCAGCGTCCGGATGTTCGGAAGCGCGCTCACGTTGGGACGTCGGTGCGTCCGTTCGCCGGGCTTGCGCTGCTTCGTCCACGACTCGGTCGAGAGGAAGATGGTCGTCTCGTCCGCCTCGTCCTCGATGAGCGCGGCGAGGTAGAGCGCCTGGAGCGCGACCGCCGCGGCGGGCGTCGCGAGGTCCGCCACCATCAGCGGGAGGTCGATGAAGACCCCGCGGTAGCTGTGCGAGCCCGCATCGTAGTTGTCCGCCTGGAACAGCTCGAGCGGGCCCAGGTACGGCGCGACGTGCTTGGCCGCGAGCCCGCGCGCGTAGGCCTTGGAGAGGACGGGATGCATCGTGGTCGCGCAGTCGCGGGCGAGCGACGCCGTCGCGCCGGCTTGCCTCAGTCGAGCGCGCGCGCGCTCGACGGTCGTCTGGTAGCCGTGCTCGCGCACGCGGCCCCCCTCGCTCGAGCGGAGCTCGATGTCGGCGATCTCGAACAGGATGTACTCGGCCTCCGGCGCGGCGTTCGCCCGGAGGACGACGCGATCGCCGATGAGCAGCATGCAGGTGGTCAGCGCGGTGGGAGGCACCGAAAACGCGGCAGGACCGCCTCCCGCCGCCGGCGGAACCGATGGCCCCGCAGCGCCTGCATGCGCAGGGAAGACGGGGGGACGTCCAGAGTTGCTCACCACCCTCGTTTTACAGCGCATTTCACGTAGCTGCCCAGTTCTGTAGCAGGGCTCACGGCGGGGCTTTTTTTGTGGATCCTCCTCACGGCGGACGCCTATACACGTAGGCCATGCGTACTCGTCTTTTCGTCTCGGCTCTTCTCACGACGGCTGCGCTCGCGGCGTTCGGTCTCGGTGCTTTCGCTTGCGGCGGAAAGCCCGCGCCGAAGGAGCCAATGATCACGGAGACGGTGTCCGACGCCGGTCCGGAGGATGCAGCTCCGCCGGAGCCGCCCAAGCCGAAGTCGCTTTATGAGCGCCTCGGGGCGAAGGAGGGCATCACCAAGGTCGTCGACGCGTTCCTCAAGAACCTGACGGGCAACGACGTCGTAAAGAAGCGCTTCGCTAAGCTCTCCAAGGAAAAGGTCGAGAAGTTCCGCAACCACCTCATCGACCAGATCTGCAAGGAGTCGGGCGGTGACTGCGAGTACTCCGGCAAGAACATGAAGGACGCCCACAAGGGCATGAAGATCACCGAGGCCGAGTGGAATGCCACGGTCTCCGCGCTCAAGGCGGCCTTGGACGAGAACAAGGTCGCCGAGAACGAGATGAACGATCTCATCGGCCTCGTCGCTCCGATGAAGGACGACATCGTCGAGGTCAAGGCGAAGCCGAAGAAGTAGGTCGCGCGAGTGAAGGACGCCCCCGACGCCATTCTCGGCTCCGAACAAGCCGCCTACCTCGAGGGGATCGAGCCCGCGCGCGACGCTCTCCTCGAGGAGATGGAGCGCTTCGCGCACGACCGCCGCCAGCCCATCAGCGACCCCGAGGTGGCGTCGTTCCTCGCGGTGACGGCGCGTGCCTCCGGCGCCAAGCGCATCGTCGAGGTCGGCACGAACATCGGCTACGGCGCGATCGTGCTCGCGCGGGCCGCCGGTCCGTCCGCTCGCGTCTTGACGATCGAGAACGACCCGCAGACCGTGACCATTGCTCGCGGCTACATCGCCCGCGCGGGGCTCGACGCGCAGATCGAGGTGCGCCAGGGCGACGCGATCGCCGAGCTCGAGGCTCTGGTCGCCGGTCCGGACGAGATCGACCTCGTCTACATCGACTGCGTGAAGGAGCACTACACGCGCTACCTCGAGCTCGTCGTGCCGAGGCTGTCGGCGCGGGGCGTGATCATCGCGGACAACGTGCTCTGGAAGGGGCTCGTCGCGAAGTCCGAGGTGCCCGCGAAGGAGCAGGCTCGCGTCGACGCACTGCGCGCGTTCAATCGCGCGCTCGTCTCCGACGCGCGTCTGCGGGCGGTGGTGCTGCCGCTCGGCGACGGCGTCGGTTATGCCGTTCGTTCGAGCAGCTGAGGCATCGTCTCGGCGCGGTGATCAGGTCGGCGGAGGAGCCGCGGGTTGCGCCGCGACGAGCGGTGGCATCACGGGCTCCGTGTCTTCGACCGCGCGCTTGTACCCGCACTCCTTGTCGGCGCAGGCGATCATGGGTTTTGCCTTCGTTCCGCCCATGACGAGGTACTTCGCACCGCACGAGGGGCACGGCTCGGGGATCGGCTTCATCCAGAGCTTGAAGTCGCACTTCACTGTCTCGTCGTTGTAGCGGCTGCAGCCGTAGAACGTCTTGCCGCCTTTCTTCTTCGGGCGGACCTCGATGATGTCGCCGCCGCACTTGGGACAGGGGACACCGAGCGGCACGGGCCGCGCGTTCTTGCACGCAGGGTAGCCCGTGCACGAGAGGAACTCGCCGTAGCGCCCGCTGCGGAGAGACATCTTCTTCCCGCACTTGTCGCAGTCGAAGTCGGTCTCGCGCGGAGCGGCGGCGCCGTTGCCGTCGGCGCCCATGTCACGCGTCGCCTTGCACTTGGGGTAGTTCGAGCAGCCGGCGAACCAGCCGTTCTTCGACCAGCGCTTCGACATCTGGCCGCGCGGCAGTGCGCGCAGCTTCTCGTCGGTCCCCTCGGGTCCGCACGACTCGCAGAACTCGCCCTCCATGAGGACGGGCTCGGGGTTCCAGCGCTTGAGCTTCTTGCCCTTCTCGAGCTGCTCGCGGAACTTCTTGTAGAAGCGGGAGAGCAGCACGGTGCGCTCCTCCTTGCCCGCTTCGACCTGATCGAGCTCGTCTTCCATGCTCGACGTGAACGTCGGGTCCATGAACTCGAGCGTGCTCCTCAAGAGGCCGTCGACCACCATCTTGCCGAGCAGCGTGGGCCGGAACGAGCGACCGTCGACCTTCTCGACGTAGTCCCGCGCCTGCACCTTGCTGATGATCTCCGCGTACGTGCTGGGCCGGCCGAT
>JANXVA010000406.1 GCA_025351875.1 Myxococcales bacterium
CCGAGGCCCGCGAGCTGATGACCTTCAGCGTGACGGACCCGTATTCCGAGGCCCGTTCGCGCCTCGGCCTCGACCGCTGACATCTGGGGACCTCCGGTCCCCCTCGCTCGCTTCATGTCGGGACCTCCGGTCCCCCCTCGCCGCTCCGCGGCGAGCCTCCCCCAGGCGAGATTCGGCGCTGCGCGCCGACCGGCGTGCGCGGCGCACGCCGTTTCTTGATGAGCTAGCGAGCGGGCATTGAGGTAGCGCGTCGGGGGGGCGGCTGCCTCGCGGTTCCTAGGCGTGAAAATCGCCGCGAAGCGCCGTTCGCCGCAGGCGAATCACGCCGGGCCGGTCGCGGCATGGGGAGGCTCACGCGGAGCGTGAGGGGCGAAGCCCACGAGAAAGCCTTGCCGCACCGCGCAACGGTGACTAGACAGCGGCACCCTTATGCAGCTCCGAAATGTCGCGATCGTCGCGCACGTCGACCACGGCAAGACCACTCTCGTCGATCTCATGCTCAAGCAGGCTGGCACGTTCCGCGAGAACGAAGTCACGGTCGAGCGCGTGATGGACTCCAACGACCTCGAAAAAGAGCGTGGAATCACCATCCTTGCGAAGAACACGAGCGTCCGCTGGAAGGACAAGAACGGCGAGATCGTGAAGATCAACGTCGTCGACACCCCAGGCCACTCCGACTTCGGCGGCGAGGTCGAGCGCACGTTGATGATGGCGGACGGCGCGCTCCTGCTCGTCGACGCCGCGGAAGGCCCGCTCCCGCAGACCCGCTTCGTCCTCAAGAAGTGCATCGAGCTCGGCTTCCCCGTCATCCTCGTCATCAACAAGATCGACCGTCAGGACGCGCGTCCCGACGAGGTCCTGAACGAGGCCTTCGACCTCTTCATCGATCTCGAGGCCTCGGACGGGCAGATGGACTTCCCGGTCATCTACGCGATCGGCCGTGACGGCGTCGCGAGGCGCACGCTCGACGACCCGAGCATGACGCTCAAGCCGCTCTTCGAGACGATCCTCGAGAAGGTCCCGCCGCCGAAGGGCGACGCGAGCGGACCGCTCCAGATCGTCATCAACAACATCGACCACGACGAGTACGTCGGTCGCCTCGCGATCGGACGCATCGCCTCCGGCACCATCAAGGCGAATCAATCCGTCGGCGTCATCAAGGAGAAGGTCAAGAACAAGGCGACCATCAAGGTCCTCACGACCTTCGAAGGCCTGAAGCGCACGACGTGCCAGGAGGCGACGGCCGGCGAGATCATCGCGATCGCTGGCATCGAGGACATCGACGTCGGCGACACGATCACCGACACGAACGACGGCTGGGAGAGCCGCGCGCTCCCCCGCATCGTCGTCGAGCAGCCGACCATCAAGATGCGCGTCGGCGTCAACACGTCGCCGTTCGCCGGCAAGTGCAAGCTGTCGAAGTACCTGACGAGCCGCCAGCTCCGCGAGCGCCTCCTCCGCGAGGTCCGCAAGAACCTCGCGCTCCGCTTCGAGGACACCGAGTCGCCCGACACGTTCACCGTGCTCGGCCGTGGTGAGCTCCAGCTCGCCATCCTCGTCGAGACGATGCGTCGCGAGGGCTACGAGGTGCAGCTCGGCAACCCGGAAGTCATCACCAAGCACGAGGACGGCGTCGACTTCGAGCCGTACGAGCTCGTCATCGTCGACGTGCCGGACGCGTACATCGGTGTCGCCACCGAGCGCCTCGGCCTTCGCAAGGGACGCATGACCAAGATGGCGAACCACGGCCACGGCCGCGCGCGCCTCGAGTTCCGCATCCCGAGCCGCGGCCTCATCGGCTTCCGCGGCGAGTTCCTCACGTCGACGCGCGGCACGGGCCTCCTCACCACGATGTTCGACGGCTGGGAGCCGTGGGGCGGCGTGATGGCGAAGCGCCAGCTCGGCGCGATCGTCTCCGATCGCCAGGGCGTGTGCACCCCGTACGCGATGAACCACCTCCAGGCGCGCGGAGAGTTCTTCGTGAAGCCCGGCGAGGCCGTCTACGAGGGCATGATCGTCGGCGAGCACAACCGCCCGAGCGACGCCGACGTGAACTTCGTCCGCGAGAAGAAGCAGACGAACGTGCGTAACCACGGCAAGGACGAGAACATCGCCCTCGCCGTCCCGCGCATGCTCACGATCGAGACCGCGATGGAGTGGATCGACGCCGACGAGCTCGTGGAGGTCACGCCGGACGCGGTGCGCGTTCGCAAGCAGGTCCTCCAGTGCAACAAGCGCTCGAAGCGGGCGGACGCCATCGAGGAAGCGGGCGGCGTGAAGCAGGGGTCGATGCCCCCGCCGCCGAACGACTGACTCTGCCACGGTCTAGTTGCCCGGCCGCGCACGCTGCGGTACCCCTGCAAAAGTGAGCACGAGCACTCCGCCGCGACGCTCGCTCGTCAAGACGTCGCTGCTGCTCTTGCCGATGCACATCGTGTTTCGCGCGGGCGAGGCGCTCCTGCCGCTGCTCCTCGCGACCTGGTTCGGGCGGAGCGATGCCACGGATGTCTACTACTTCGCGTGGGCCGTCTTCGCCCTCGCGGGGTCACTCATCTTCTCGGCCTACGTCGACTCGGCGATCATTCCGGTCCTCGCAGAGGTGAAGATCGCGACGCCCGCCCAGTGGCCCGTGGTGACCGGCTCCCTTCTCGCGCACACGCTCTGCCTCGCGGGAGCGCTTGCGGTGGGCGTCGGCGTGCTCGCGCTCGGGTGGTTCCGCTACCGCTACCATGGAACGTCGTTCACGCTCGCGGCGACGATGGTGCCGGTGTTCTCCGCGTACCTCGTGGCGCTCACCATCAAGACCTTCTTCGTCGCGATCCTCAACTCGGAGCACCAGTTCTTCGCCTTCCCGGTGGCAAGCTTCGTCGGCACGCTCGTCACGCTCGGGTCCATCGCGCTGACGCGCGGCTCCCTGGGCGTGCTCGCGGTGCCTCTCGGGTCGCTGTACGGCGAGCTCGTGGCGATCGCGATCCTCGCGTTCATCCTCTTCGGCCTCATGCGGCTCAAGATGACCCTCACGCTCAAACGCCCCGATGCGGTGACGCGCTTCGCGAAGCTGGTCGGCTACGACGTGGCCGGCGGCGCTGTCACGCGGATCAACCCGGTGCTCGACCAGCTCATGGCGGGGCTCGCCGCCGTCGTCGGAGGCGGAACGCTGCTGCGGCTCTCGTCGGACGTCTCGTCGGTGCCGACCTCACTGGTGCAAGCGAGCTTGCTGTCCGTGCTCCTCTCGCACCTCTCCGACGACTTCGCGGCACGCGACTACGTGAAGTATCGGAGCACCGTCGTTCGCGCGCTGTTCTACGTGTGCGCGAGCCTGGTGGCCGCGAGCGTCCTCCTCTTCGTCGTACGCGAGCCGCTGTTGCGGGCGGTCTTCCTGCGCGGACAGATGGACGCCGAGGGCGTCGCGCGCATGGGCAGGGTCTTCCCCTACCACCTCCTCGGGCTCGCTCCGTTCGGGGCTCTTCTGGTCCTGGCTCGCGCTCACGTCGCGATGAAGAACACGTCGATCATGATCGGCATGGGGATCCTGAACGCGGGCCTCAACGCGGTGCTCAACGTCGCGTTCCTCCGCTTTCTCGGCCTCGAGGGCATCGCGCTCGCGACGTCGTGCATGCACCTCGTCGTGGCGGTCGTGTTCTGGTTCCGCTTCGAGTCGAAGCTCGCCTCCGAACGCGCCGCCGTCGTGTGACGAGACGAGATGTAAGATCTCGGGGGCTACCGGCCTACGACGCGGAGGAGCTCGTCCTGCATGCGCTTGGCGTGAGCGCGCGAGTCGAAGTGCTCGACGGCGCGCTGGCGGGCGGCGAGGCCGTGGGCGCGGCGAGTCTCGGGCTCGCACGCGTAGCGTACGAACGCCTTGGCGAGGCC
>JANXVA010000426.1 GCA_025351875.1 Myxococcales bacterium
ACCCCCGCGGCGCGATCAACGCCGCGCTCTCCTTCGTCCCGGTGCCGGGCTTGAAGGACGTCTTCGGCCTCGCCTCGAAGCTCCTCTTCAAGTGAGCGCTTGACTCAGCGACACACGACGACCGTGGTGCTCGCGTGTCCGAGCTCGCTCGTCAGATGTTGCTCCCGTCGACGAGGCTCGCGAGCGCGGCGCGCTCTGCGAGGACCCGCCGCCTCACCGCGCCGAACGTCACGGGGATGAAGAGGCTCGTCACCGCCGCGATCAGCGGCGGCACGCAGTAGAGAACGATGCCGGGCACGCACGCGCCGAGCATCGTCCAGCCATAAGGCGTCCAGAGCGAGGGCGCTCTCTCGCTCGATGACGTCCGCCATGCGCGGAGGCGACGCGCGAAGCGAACGGCCATCGTGCAGAGAACGGCATGGCCGACGCCGGTGAGCACGAGGCTCACCAGGATCCACCAATCGAATTGCTCTAGCTGCCCGACGCCGACCCACCCGAGCGCGATGGCCAACATCAGATGCATCGAGAGAGGAGCCACGAGGGCCCAGCCCACCAGCGGCACCCACACGCTGTGGAGCTCCAGCGAATCGACACGCGCGGCCAGGAGGGCGAGCGGCGGGGCGTGCTCCAACCGGGCGACGTCGAGCCGGACGTCACGCGTCGGCTGGACCGCGCTCTCGATGGCCGTGCGCATGCGAAGGCGCGCAACGCTCCACGCGATCGCCATGGCCAGCGGAACGAGGAGCACGGTCGCAACGAGGATCGATGTGACGGGCGGCTCGTTGGCGAAGAGCGTCACGTCGAGCAGGGCCTTCGCGCCGTAGGTGAGGCCCGCGACGAAGGTGATGCAGCCCGCGCCCGCGATCGCCGTCGCGCCACCCGCGACTCGAGCGGTCCTCCGCGCATGGATGCCCACGAGCTCGTCTCTCGCCCAGTCGACCTCGGCCCGACGCCGGATCAGGAGCTCTTCGCGACGGAAGCGGAGGCCGCCTTCGTCGTCACGGTACGAGAGGATCGGGGCGATTCCGTCGAGCACCCTGCAGTCTACGCGACGAGCCTCGGAGACGCCGGCCGCTCGACCTCGCTCCGCGACCGTTCGCGGACGACGTGGAGCGTCAGACCGCGGAGACGCCGAGAAAGACGCGGAACGTCGCGCCCTCGGCTCCGCTCAGCTTGTCGAGGACCACGCGGACGAACAGCTCGCTTCCCGGTACCGATGACGTCAGCTCGACGAGCTGGAGCAAGGTGCCGCCGGACCCACCGTCCATTCGGTTGACGCCCGATGGGCCGCGAATACCGGTGGCGCCGGCAGGGCACGCGACCGAGGAGACAGTACCCTCGGAGTCCTCGCCGACGCTGAAGGGCACGTCGACGCTCGCGTGATCGGCGCGGTAGCCCGCTCCCTCCGGCACGGCGCGGAACGAGAGCGTGCCGGACACCGACCATGAGCTCCCCGACCTCGGCACCTTGCAATCGAGCCAGACGCGGAGCGCGCCGCGAATCGCTCGCGCACGAAGCTCGACGGGCGCCGAGATCGCGACCGATGCCTCGGCGAGTGTCTGCGTCGGCCGGTAGGCCGCGAGGAGGTTCTCGCGCTCCACCGCGCTGCGCTGCACCATCGCTCTACCGGACCGGAAGAACCAGACCGGGAACGCAACCGTCGAGAGCACGGCCAGGCACAACAGGACGATCTCGCCGGCTTCCATGCACTACGCGTACCACCTCGTCGAGCGCGCATGCGTGCCCATCGGGGACCCATCGCTCGACGCGCCCCTCTGCGTGCAGGCGCTCACCGGCGTTTGTCGGGGAGTGGTTTGTCCTGCTGGTCGACGCGCTGCGGGAACTTCGTCTGCACCCTCGGGCGCGTCGGCCGGCCGCCGCCGAAGATGTCGATCCCGAAGAGCGCGCCGTGACGAACGAGCGGAGGCGTGGCACCCGCCCCGAGCGCCGTGCCGGCCGTCTGGCCGACGAACTGGTAGCGAAGGTACAGCGTGAGCCAGTCCGCCGCGGACCAGCTCAGCTCGGCGTCGTGCAGGACCGCATCGAACTCGTTGTCGAAGCGACCCTTCGTCCGGAGATCGAGCACCTTGGCGCGCAGGTAGCCGCTCGAGGTGGTGAAGAGGACCCTGTACTCGTCCGAGATCGGCGTGAATGCGCGCAGCGTCACCTGGTTCGACTGGACGATCGTTCCGAGGAGGACGTTCGGCTCGAAACCACCCGCGTAGGCCAGCTCGACGCCCGAGCCGTCGGTGAAGTAGAGGACCGACGCACGGCCCGTCGGCGCCACGAGCGGCTTGGTCTCCGGGTCCGGGCTCACCGCTACGGCCACGCCAGCGCCGAGGGAGCTACTCCATGATCGACTGAAGTCGTGATCCCAGGTCGGGCCGAGCGAAGCTGTGATCGCCGTCGACTCGAGCGGCGGAAACGCAACGCGCGCGTACTGGAGACCGAGCTCGCCGCCGACGGCGTCGAACGCCCAGCTCCGCTCGATTCCGACGGTCGCGGACGCGAGGACGTTGTCCAGCCTGACGATGGGGTCGAGCGATCTCACGTAGGTTCCGCTCAAGGACTGCAAAAGTCGTACGTTCGGCGCGATCTCGTGGCTGACGGCTTGCACGGCCGTCGTCGTGAGCAGCTGACTGTTGATCCCCACGTTGCCGAGCGTTGCCTGTTGCACCGTCCGCTTGACGAGGAGGTAGTTGCCGACCGAGGTCTGCAGCGCCTCGAGGCCGAAGAGCAAACGCGTTCGTTCGCTGACGTCGTGCGCCAGGGAGAGCGCCAGGCGGTTCGCGATCGTGTTCGGCAGCGCCGTGTTGAGCGAGCCCGTGAAGGAGTAGGTGATCCCCACCTGCGTCCGTTCGGTCCCGAAGAAGTAGCCGAGCTCCGGCGTCGTCATCACGAAGATGTCGTCGGAGTCGTTCCCCGGGCTGCGCGTCAGGGTCACGCCCGTCTGGGTGCGGAGCGCGGGAACGAGCTCGTCGGCAGCGGCGGCGCAGGGGAGCAACGCCGAGGCGACCAGAGCACAGCACGCGGACAGCGCGCGCACGAAGGGCCGAGTCCTAGCCCGCACTACCGGCCGTACTCCCGCGCTTCACCATCGTGATCGTTCGCCCGCCGTCGCTGTGAGTCACCTCGTCCATGAACGTGCGAATGAGGAAGAGCCCGCGTCCCGACGTTCGCTCGAGGTTCGCGAGATCGGTTGGGTCCGGAACGGTGCCGAGGTCGAAGCCCGGGCCGTCGTCGGACACGACGTAGGTTACCTCGCCGGGCTTCTCCGTCATCGTCACGCGCACGCGGCGCTCGCGATACGGCGGGAGGTTTCGCCGCTCCTCGGCGAGCCTGTCGTGAGCGTCGGGGTCGGCCTCCTTCAGGTCCGACGACATCCCGAGGTTGCCGTGCAGCATCGCGTTGACGATGGCCTCGCGGAGCGCGACCGATACCTGGATACGGGATGTCTCGTCGACCAGCGCGATGCGCGCGAGATGAGTCTCGAGCAGGCTGACCACCGGGGTGACCTCGGCGAGGTGATTGCCGAGGTCCCACCGCGTGGAGGCCTGCGCGCGCACGGAGAGGGGCGCCTCGTCGAAATCGCGGACCGAGAGGATCGAGCGCACCGTATCGGCGAGCGACCGCGCGAGATCGCGCTTCGGGACGTAGGACGCTGCTCCTCGCTGCAGCGCGCGCACGGCGATGTCCTCGCTCCCGTGCGCCGTCATCAGGATGATCGGGATGTCGGCGTATCGCGCGCGCACGGCCTCGACGAGCGTGAGACCGTCCATCTTGGGCATGAGGAGGTCGGTCACGACCAGCTCGGCGCGCTCCTCCGCGAGCGACACGAGTGCCTCGTCACCGTTCTCTGCGACGCGCGTGGAGAAGCCCGCGCGTGTGAGGAGCCCCGATGCCAAGCGGCGGTCGATGGGAGAGTCGTCGACGACGAGAATGCTCATGGGACGCTCGCTGCTCCGCTCATCGCGCGCATCGCAGGAAGCGCGGCGTCCACGACGGTGCGCAGCTCCGCGACGCTGGCGGTGATCGCGGCGCGGTCGAAGGCTTCAGCTCTTGCCAGGCGCTCGACCGCGAAGGCGGCGTCGAAGCCGCCGCGGACCCCGCAGGTGTCGGCGGCGCCCTTGAACGTGTGCGCGACACGGTGAAGCGCGACGCCATCGCCCGCCGTCGTGGCGACGTCGAGCTCCGCGAGCCACCCCGGCACCTCGGCCACGAAGACGTCCACGAGCTCGCGGAGGAGCCCCTCGTCACCGCCGACGCGGGCCAGGGCGTCGCGCTCGTCGAACCCCGTGGTCGCCGTGGCGTCGCTCCCGCCGGTGGTCTCGACGGGAGACGTCGCCTCGGGCTGCGCCTTCAGCGCACGCGACGAAAACGCCGGCTCGGAACCAGGCTGCACCACCGCGGCGATCTCCGAGAGGAGCTCGGCGAACGAGATGGGTTTGGTCACGTATCCATCGTAGCCCGCGTCGATGCATCGCTCGCGGTCGCCCTTGATCGCGTGCGCCGTCACCGCGATGAGCGGCTGGTGCCGCAATCCGCCGTCCTTCGCCTCGTGCTCGCGGATCGCGCGGGCGGCCGCCAGGCCGTCCATCTCGGGCATCTGGATGTCCATGAGCACGACGTCGAACGCGTGCGCGAGCACCGCCGCCACGGCCTCGCGGCCGTTGTTCACGAGCTTCGCCCGATGGCCCTCGCTCTCGAGGAAGCGCGTCATCAACGTGCGGTTCACGGGGTTGTCCTCGGCGACGAGGACGTCGAGCGAGCGCATCGCCATCGGCGGCACGAGGCTCGGCACGACCCTCTGCGTCGCCTTCGAGGTCGTCGAGCGTGCCTGGCCGCGCGTCTTCGCGACGTGTGCGGTGAAGGAGAAGGTGGCGCCCTTGCCTTCGTCGCTCTCGACGTCGAGCGTTCCTCCCATCATCGCGACGAGCCGCGTGGAGATCGCGAGACCGAGGCCCGTGCCGCCGTACTTTCGCGTGGTCGAGCCGTCGGCCTGCGAGAACGCCTCGAAGACCATCTTCTGCTTGTCCTTCGGAATGCCGACCCCGGTGTCCTTCACGGACACCAGCATAACCGCGTGCTCCTCGTCCTGGCTCTCCATCGAGACCGTGACGGTGACGCCTCCACGCTCCGTGAACTTGATGGCGTTTCCGACGAGGTTCACGAGCACCTGCCGGAGCCGGAGCGAGTCGCCGACGAGCGTCTTCGGGACATCCGGCGCGACGTCGTAGGTGATGGCGAGACCGGTCTCGTGCGCGCGGAGTGCGAGGGTCCGTACGGCATTCCCGATGACCTCGTCGACATCGAAGGGCACAGCCTGGAGGTCGAGCCTGCCGGCCTCGATCTTGGAAAAATCGAGGATGTCGCCGATGAGCGAGAGAAGGGCGTCCGCCGACGTGCGTACGAGGTCGAGATACTCACGCTGGTCGACGGTGAGCTTCGTTCGCAATGCCAGGGCCGTCATGCCGACGATGCCGTTCATCGGCGTGCGGATCTCGTGGCTCATGTTCGCGAGGAACTCGCTCTTTGCGAGGCTCGCGGCCTCCGCGGCATCCTTGGCGCGCGAGAGGTCCGCCGCGATGCGCTTGCGCTCCTCGAGTAGCTCCAGCAGCGATGCGGAGTGCTCGCGCTCCTTCTCGAGGGAGAGCTCGGCGATGCGGTCTCCCCGGCGCTTGGCGAAGCCAGCCATGGCGGCCATGAGCGGCGTGGTGATGGCGAAGACGACGCCGCGCTGCAGGTTCTCGTCGCCGATGTGCATGCGCTCGGGCGGCGCGAGGACGACGACGAACCACAGACATGCGATGGCCGCGCTGGCCATGCCCGAGCGCATGCCGCTCATGAACGCGGCCGCGACGACGAAGGTGAGCACGATCGCCGGGGGGTTCGGCACGCGGAGTCCGAGCTGCGTCACGCCCTCGATGAGGACGACCAGCCCTAGAACCAGCAGCGGTCCGGCAATTTTCGGGAAGGCGAGCGTCGTGTGGCGTTCAGGCACGACGCGGTCATCCTATCATGGGACCTGGAGCCAGAAATGAAGAGAGCCGCACCGATCCTCGCGCTCGCCCTCGTGCCCGTCGTGCTCGCGACCGCGGCGCTGTGCGCGGGAGCGTGCAGCAGCGCCGGCCCCGATCCGGCGACGGTCGGCAACGACACCGGGCTGGACTCGTCCACCGGTGCCAAGGACGGCGACACCTCCGCGACGGAGGGCGGCGTCGGGGACGGCGCATCGGGCACCGACGGCAGCGTCGTGGACGCGAGCAGCGGCGAGGCGGGGACGAGCTGCGTCGGTGTCGCGGCTACCTGCGGCGGCAACAAGGACTGCTGCGCCTCGAGCGTCGTCGTGGGCGGCATGTTCAATCGCAGCAACGACGGCGCGTTCCCGGCGACGGTGGGCGACTTCGGGCTCGACGTCTACGAGGTGACGGTCGGTCGCTTCCGCGTGTTCGTGAATGCGGGGAAGGGGACGCAGGCGAGCCCTCCGGGCGCCGGTGATGGCGCGCATCCGAAGATCGCGTCGAGTGGATGGAGCGCGAGCTGGAGCGGCGAGCTCGCGACGGACACTGCCGGGCTGCGGGCCTCCCTGAAGTGCAACGCCGCCTACCCATCGTGGACGGACGCCCCTGCCGGCAAGGAGACGAACCCGATCAACTGCGTGACCTGGTTCGAGGCCTTTGCGTTCTGCGCGTGGGACGGAGGACGGCTCCCCACCGAGGCCGAGTGGAACTACGCGGCCGCCGGCGGCAGCGAGCAGCGGGCCTACGCGTGGGGCGCGAACATCGATCACACGATGGCGGCGTACGACTGTTCGGGCCGCGGCCAGGAGACGTGCCTGTTCAGCGACATGCGACCCGTGGGCTCGTTCTCTCCGCAGGGAGACGGCAAGTGGGGTCACGCCGATCTCACCGGCAACGTCTGGGAGTACACGCTCGACTACTCGGCCGTGCCCTACCGACTGACGACGTGCGCCGACTGCGCCGATCTGCAGCCGGCGAGCTACCGGACGTTTCGCGGCGGCAGCTTCGCCAACGAGTCGTTCAACGAGGTCACCTCGCTCCGGCTCGAGCGATCCCCCGCCATCGCCGACTACGACGTCGGCGTCCGGTGCGCGAGGGCGGCTGCTCCGTAGTCGGAGGCGGCCGCTCCCCGTCGCCGGACCCCTAGGAGCGCATCAGTGGCTGTTCACGCCGCCGAGGAACGTCAGCACCGACGACCGGTCGATGCGCGCTGCGGTGTTCGTGGCCCAGCACGGGATGTCACCGGTGCTCGTGACACCGAGGACCGTCCAGGTCCCGTTGATCGTGGCGAACGTCGGACCGCCGGAGTCCCCATAACAAGCACCGGCCGAGCCTTGGCTGATCTTCTGGGACTCGTGGATCACCTCCTGGTTGAGCGAGCCGATCGTCATGTTCGCGAAACGGCGCTCGTTGCTGTACGCGAAGGTGTGCCCGCCCGCACCGTTGTCAGCCGCCTCCGTCCCGTAGCCCATCACCTGGATAGGTGTCGTGCGCAGGTCGCCGGAGCGTTGCAACCGATCGAGGATGCCCGCCGAGGGAAGCGAGGGATATGCGATGCCCCCCGGGCGATCGAGAGCTGCAGGATCCGCGACGACCATCGCGGAGACGTCCTCGCGATACGAATCGGTCCCCACGCCGGGCTTGTACTCGGGATTGACGGCGATGGAGGAGATGAGGCTGACGTGGTGGAGGGCGGCCAGCGGGATTCGCCCGTAGGGATCGTTGGTGAGCATCGGATCGTTGCTGACGAACACAGTGCCGGCCGCGAGCGACGTCGCCGCGTACGACGCACAGTGGCTCGCCGTGACCAGCACGGAGTTGTTGAGCAGGGCGCCGCTGCAGAACATCGAGACCACGCCCGGCGCGCGGAGACGCATGAGCGCCACGACCGCAGGGTGGTTGTCGCCATCGGGCGTGGCGTTTTCGGTCATCGCCCACGCATCCGTCGCCAGAGCTGCCCCGGCGGTAAACACGGCCATAAAAGCGAGCGATCGTCGAAACGTCTTCATGCAGTCTCCTCTGTCGAATTGTCTAGCATCCCCAAACTAAACGAGTCCAGACGTCGAAGCCACAACCGTTTCACGGCTCCGGTGTCAGTGCCATTCGCACAATGGAACCGCTAGACGCGAGCGCGGCGCCTGCGGGCGAACAGCACGAGCAGGAGCCCCACTCCCACACCGCCGTGGTTGCACCCGCGACAGCCGCCGCTGGGGCCCTTGGCCTCGCGCGCGCTCGGCGCGTCCATCGCCAGGCCGGCGGCCGAGGGCTTCGCGCCGATCCCGGGCCCGCCGCCCGTGCCCTTCGGGATGAGCGCGAGGAGCGCCATGCGTGCGTCGAAGTATGGCTTGGAAGCGTCGCTCCACGACGGTGCCTGGCCGTCCTTCGCCCCGCTGAGGACACTCGGCAGCAGGCGTCGCGCGATCGCCTCGGCCTTCCTCGGATCCGCGGCGTGTGCCAGCTGGAGATATCCTGCGTCCTCGATCCCGCGGCGCCAGTTCTTGAGGCGGATCGACGCGACCACGCCGTCCATCCCGATCGAATGCGCCGCGAAGCTGTCGACCTGCTTGCCGGGATAGACGAGGACGCCGTCGCCCATCGAGTAGTCGCCGTCGGCGTTGTGGAACGTCTCCGCGGTGACGAACGGATCGTACGGGCCGTGACCGCCGCGGTTGTCGTCGAACCAGAAGGTCGTCTCCCAGGAGAACCAGCGCCCGATGTCGAACATGCCCTCGAGCCACCCGTTCACGCGGAGGCTGATCGCCGGCGCGTCGGTGAGGAACGACCCGGTCTGGGGCATGCGGCCGTTGTAGGCCCAGACCTCCTTGCCCATCGCGCGAGCCTGCGCGGTCTTCTTCGCGTCGAAGGCCGCGGCCTGGATCGCGATGTCGACGGGCTGCTTCGTCGCGTCGGTGCTGCACGTCCAGGCGACGCGCACCTTCTTCACGTTCGCGTTCGACGAGCCTCGGATGAGCTTCTTCCATTCCGCGCCGTGAGGGCTCGTGCAGTCCTCGTCGATCGCGTAGACGAAGGCGTCGGTCGTCGTGAGGAGCGAGCGCTCCGCGAGAACATCGGCGATCGCCTCGACCGCAGCGAGCTTCTGCGCGTCGGGGGCGCCGAAGCCGCCGTAGGTGCCGAGGCTGAGGACGCCGTCGCCCGTGCCCTCCAGCGGGCCCTCGTAGCCGTTCCGAGCCGTGTAGAAGGAGCCGTCGAGCATGGGGAGGGCGCTCGTCGCCTCGGCGGCGGTCACCGCGCCGAGCAGCGGTGACAGCCGATGACGATGGTACAGGCGAAGGAGGTGCTTCTCGGCGGCGAGACCCTCGGCTTCGCCCATCCGACGCGTGAGCTCGCTCCGCGCGTAGTGGAGCATCGTGCGCACGGGGCGCTCGGGGAGCGTCACGTCGACGACCTCGAGCTCGACGCGGAGAGGCGCGAGAAGCTGATCCCCGGCCTTCACGACGAGCGTGCCCTTGTAGAGACCCGGGGGTTGGGCCCTCCCGACGGTCACGTCGATCCACACGATCCCGTTGGTGTGCGGCGCGACGCTCATCGGATAAGGCGACCACGGCGGCGCGACCTCGACGGGGATCAGCGCGTCGGGGAGCTTGCCGGTCCATCTTCCCGG
This sequence comes from Myxococcales bacterium, assembly GCA_025351875.1. Taxonomy (GTDB): domain Bacteria; phylum Myxococcota_A; class Polyangia; order Polyangiales; family Polyangiaceae; genus Labilithrix. The sequence goes on from JANXVA010000426.1 coordinate 9,643, forward strand.
GGAAGGGCCGGAGCCGGGGGCCCACCCGAGCGCCTCGCGCGGATCCTTTCCCCCGGAGGGGCGGGGGACGTCGAAGAAGTGCTCGACGAACCGCTCGATCGGCCGTCCCACGTAGCGCGTCGGATCAGTGGCCGCAGGGGCATTCGCGATCTTCGAGGTGTCGCTCGAGAGCGCATCGAGATCGACGGTCACGCTCGCGAGCGGTGACGCATCCGCGGTGACGACGATCTGGAACGCGACGGTCTCGTTCCTCATCGCGAAGAGGCGGATCGGCGCTCCCGGCGACCAGACCGGATTGCCGGTGCCGCTCGCGAGTGGGCCGGGCTTTTCGTCTTGCTTGATCTTCTCTCCGTCGTCGATCGCCCAGACCAGCGGCGCGGCTCCCGCGACTCCCGGGAACGCTACCGCGAGCGCGATGGCGAGGAGCGCGCTTCGCCTCATCCTCCGGGCCGTAGCCTCGTGTAGACGAAGATCGCGCTGAGCAGGGCGACGTCCGCGGCCGCGATCACCCCGATCTCCTTGGCGCTGAGCCGCACGCGCCAGTCGGGCAGCTGCTTCTGCAAGGCACCGGCGAACGCGCCCGCGAACCCGATGTAGATCCAGAGGATCGCGTGGAAGGAGAACGAGAGGAAGAAGCTCCCGACGACTGCGCCCAGCATCGACGCGAGGAGCGCCGTCGCCCATGCGCGTGCCCGGTCGGCCTCGGGTCCCTGCTGCTTGTCGAGCGCGCGGAGCGCCGAGAGCGGGATCTTGACGGCCAGGTAGAGGACGGAGCTCCACGCCAGGAAGCCGAGCAGGCCCGTCTCCGCGGCGGCGAGCACGTACGAGTTGTGGGCGGTGAGGAAGTGATACTCGCCGAACTGTCCCTTGCCGATGCCCATCAGCGGTGAGTGCCTGACGAGATCGAGGCCGATCTGCAGGCACTCGATGCGCTCCGCCGAGGAGCCCTCCGCCTCCGAGCTCGAGCGGCCAGTCATCGAGGCCAGGATGAGGAGCGGCACCGCCGCCAGGGCGCCTGCGACGACACCCGCCTTCCACCCGAATCGCCGAACGAAGTAGGTGCCGAGGACGACCAGGAGCACGAGCTGCCCGCCTCGCGACTGGCTGAAGAAGACACACGACGCCACGAGAGCGAAGGAGCCGCCGGCGAGGAGGAGACGAAGCGCCGTCTTCTTCTTCTGGAAGAGCGCGAACGCGAAGGGCAGCCCGATGGCCACCGTCAGGGAGAGCTCGTTCGGATCCTCGAGGTTGCCGCGGAAGCGGATGCGGCCGGCGACCGAGGCCGTCCCCATGAGCCCCGCGTGCTCACACGCCCATGTCTTCTCGTGATCGTCGTCCTCCTTGATGCACTCAGACTCCGCTTCGGGGCCGCTGCAAGGATGCCCGTCGTAGTGCTGGACGGTGCGGTCGAGCGGGTCGATCCAGTGGCACCGAAACGGAGCGTTCGCCTGGTGGGTGCCGACGAAGCTGAGGAGCAACGTGAGCGCGAGGATCGTGGCGCCGGCGATCTCGTAGAGCCTCCACGACTGCATGCAGTGCGCGATGGAGAGCGACATGAGGATCGACGTACCGAAAAGAATGCCCTCGGCCGACAGCTGCGCCGGCGCGTGGAGCATCACGCTGAGCATGCACCACCCGAAGAATGCGAGCGCGAACGGCAGGTAGGGTGCCGGCTTCATCTGGTTGGCGCCGAGACCGAAGCGCCCCGCGTCGAACATGAACCCGAGCAGGATCAGCGCCGGCAGCGTGTAGAGCGGCTTGATGACCGTCAGCCCCTCGTAGAGCTCCTGAGGCTTCAGGAGCACGAAGATCACCTCCAGGAGGATCGGGATGATCGCAAACATCGACGGCGTCGTAGTATCGCACGCGATGCGGTCACTGCTGGAGAAGGTGCGCGGTAGAAATCTCGATCGCTGGCTCCCAGGCTACGCCCGCGACCTCGGCCGAAAGCTCCGGCGCCCGAAACACGACGGGCCGCGCCACCTGCTCTTCGCGCTCTGCGACCACTACGAGCCCTTGTGGGGGAAGGTCGATGACGCGCAGGGGAGCGAGCGCGTGAAGGCCTGGCACGAGGGCTATCCGCGCCTCACGAGCGGCTACCGCGACGCCGACGGAAGGCCGCCGCGCCACAGCTTCTTCTTCCCTGGTGAGGAGTACCGACCCTATTTTCTAGACGCGCTCGCCGATCTCGCGCGGAAGGATCTCGGCGAGGTCGAGGTCCACCTGCATCACGACGGCGACACGGCGGCCACGCTCGCGCCGAAGCTCGAACGCACGATCGCGGACTTCGCGCAGCACGGTCACCTCTCGCGCGACGCCGCGGGGCACTTGCGTTGGGCATTCATCCACGGCAACTGGGCGCTCGCGAATCCTCGCAGCGACGGCAAGTGGTGCGGCGTCGACGACGAGCTCCCGCTCCTGCATCGCCTCGGTTGCTACGCAGACTTCACGTTCCCGTCGGCCCCGGACGAGTGCCAGCCGAACGTGGTGAACCAGATCTACTGGCCGACCGGCGATCTCGCAGCGAAGCGCTGCTACGAGACAGGCACCCGCGCGCGCGTGGGCGAGGTGATGACGGATCGTCTGCTCCTCGTGCAAGGCCCGCTCGCGCTGGCGCGCCGACCGGGCAAGCTCTCGATGCGGATCGAGGGCGCGGCGATCACCGCGACGGATCCGGCGAGCCCCGCGCGTGTTCGTACGTGGACGAACCAGGCCATCCACGTCGAGGGGAGGCCGGAGTGGGTCTTTGCGAAGCTCCATACGCACGGCGCGCCGGAGCGTGAGGCCAGATCGCTGCTCGGGGACGGCGGCCGTGCGCTGCACGAGACGCTCACCACGAAGTACAACGACGGCCAGAAATGGGTCCTCCACTACGTGACGGCGCGCGAGATGTTCAACATTGCGATCGCGGCGATGGAAGGAAAGTCCGGGAACCCGGGCGACTATCGCGATCACGTGCTCGCGCCGCCGCCGGTCGCGACGTCGAGGTGAGCCGCGCTGGCGCGTCGCGGCCGTTGTGGGTGTCACTGTGGGTGTCACCTCACGGCGACTTGCTCGCCTCTGCCGTCCGCCCGTAGGCGCCTAGATTCGCGCGGGCGCCGTTCGGCGCGGGCTCGCTGCCTGCACCCGTCGCCGGATCCGCCATGTCGATCGCTGGGCTCGTCACTGTGTCCGTGATCCACGTGCCCATCGAGAAGTGTCCGGCCGTCGATTTTTCGTGAAAGTCGTTCGCGATCTCGTCGACGAACGCCACATCCGGAGGCTCGAACACGCCCGCGCCGATCGTGCACGCGCCACCACCCGCGCAGGCGCCCGGGGCCACCGAGTAACTCACGGCGATCGACGTCGTCGGGTCGCCGAAGAGCGCCTCGTCGCCGTTCTTCCAGAAGATCGAGCTCGTGAACGTCACCTTCGAGTACGTCTCGACGAACACGGATCCGCCGCGCGTCATCGCCGCCGGCTGCCCGGTCTCGTCCAGCGTGTTGAAGGCGACGGTCAGGTGGTCGCCGACCAGCGTCGACCCTGTCGTCGGCCCGCTCAGCCCATCGGCGTAGAGCGCCCCGCCGCGCGCGACGCCGTTCTCGAGGTACGAGCGGTTCTTGTAGACGATGTCGTGCGACATCGTGATCGTCGCCCCGTCATCGACGAACACCGCGCCGCCCACGCCCGCGAGGTTGTCGGTGAAGACGTTGTACGCGAAGTCCGTCTTCACCGGCGCCGCGCCGGCCTTGAACACGATGACCGCGCCGCCCCAGCCGTAACCGACGCCCTTGCCGATCTCGTTGCCGCGGAAGAGACTGCGCGTCACCGTCCCGGACGTCGGGCTGAGGTACAGCGCGCCGCCGTGGTCGGAGTAGCCGATGTTCCGCTCGAAGCGGCTGCTCTCGATCGTCACGCTCACGTCCCCGACGCACACGACCGCGGCGCCCTTCGCGGCGCGGTTGTCCCGGAACACCGAGCGCGTGATCCTGGCGTTCACGCGATCGAAGGAGGCCCCGCCTCCCTCGACGTCCGTCTTCCCGTTCTCGGCGAACACCGCGTTCGCGATCGTGAAGGTCGCCTGCACCGAATTGTCCCCGTCGACCGTCAGCCCGCGCGCACCCTTCTGCACCGTGAGCCCGTCGAGCCCGAAGCGTTTCACCGTCGACGACGCCGCGAGCACTGGCGCGGCCGCGTTCGCCGCTTCGATGATCGTCGCGCACGCGTCGGTCCGCGACGCGAAGCCAGGTGCGAACCCGCCATAGACCACGAGATCCTTGTCCGGAACGTCGACGTTCTCCTTGTACGTTCCCGCCGCGATCCAGAGGATCCCCTTCGACCCTGCGCTCGCCATCGCCTTCGCGAGCGTCTTCCAGGGCGCCACCAGGGTGCCGGCCTCGGTGCCCGTCGCATTCGCATCGACGTAGACCGTCGCGGTCGCCGCAGGCATCGCCAGCGACGGACACGAGGTCACGGGCGGGCCCCCGTCTCCGCCTGGGTCGATCGGTCGCGGCCCGTCGACTGCGGCCGCATCCAGATCGCCGACGAGCGCGTCGGTGTCGGCGCCTCCGTCCGCGCCGGTCGCGCTGCCGTCGCTCGAGTCACCGCAGGCCGCCGCCGCCGTCGTCACCACGAGAGCTGCGATTGCGCCCAGCTCCGCCCATCCCCAACGAAGACGTGTCATCGATCTCGCATCCTATCCAAGGAGTATGGCGAAGATGGGCGCTCGGCGCTCGGGGTATCCTCTCCCTCACCCTCGCGCCCGACGAACATGCGAAGCCTCGAAGACCTTCCGCCTCCTTCACGTCCCGGCTCTTCGGGGCTTCCGCGCGTCGTGACCCAGGGGGGCGGTCACGGGCAAGGTGCGCTCCTCTCCGCGCTCGTGCGCCTCGAGTGCGAGCTCACCGCGGTCGTATCGGTGGCGGATGACGGCGGTTGCTCGGGCAAGCTCCGCGACGAGCTGGGTATGGCTCCCCCGGGCGACGTCCGGCACTGCCTCGTCGCGCTCTCGTCGCTTGCCGGCGCGGCGTCACTGTTCGAGGAACGCCTCACTCGCGGCGGCGAGGAAGGTCGATGCGTCGGCAACCTCGTCCTCGCGGAGATGACGCGCGACCTCGGGAGCTTCCAGCGCGCCGTGGACTGGGTCGGCAAGCTTCTCCGATGCTCGGGGCGCGTGGTCCCGGTCGCGGAGGTCGCCGGCACGCTGAACGTCTACGACAGCGTCCACGGCCCGATGTCCGGTGAGTCCCACATCGAGCGGGAGAGCGCGAGCGCCCTCGTCGCGACCGTCGACGGCCCCGAGGTCGCGAGTGACGACGCTCTCTCGGCGATCCGTGAGGCGGACATCCTCTTCATGGGTCCCGGCAGCTTCGTCGGAAGCACGCTCGCCGTGCTGACGACGGGCAACGTCGCCGAGGCACTCGTCGGCGCGCGGGGACGCCGCATCCTCATCCGCAACCTGGACCACGAGGCGCACGCCGCGGTTGCCGGCTCCGTCCCGTACGCGGAGCACGCGCGCGTCCTCCGCGATCACCTCGTCATCGGGAGCGTCGGCGCGCCGGTCACCTTCGACATCCTCGCCCACGACGCTCGCGAGCAGGGCACGCGCACGCGCCCGGACGGGACCCTCGAGCTCCTGGGGCCGATCGCCTCCGACGACGGCCGCCGCCACGACGCCGGACGCCTCGCCGCCGTCCTCTCGCACCACCTCGGCCTGCGCCCGAAGCCGCCGGGCGTCGCCCCGACCGACTCGATCGACGCCGAGGCCCAGGCGATCTTCGACCGCTACATGGCCAGCGCCCGTGTTCGCCTGCATGGCCCGACGAGCGCGTGAAAGCCGCCGGACGCTGCTAGCCTCATTCTCGTGTATCGAGGCCAAGCGACGCGCTGCCCCGCGTGTGACTCCGCGCTCAGCCCGCTGAACTCCACGCTCCCGATGGAGGGCTGCGAGGCGTGCGGCGGAGTGTGGCTCGGTCCGGACGCGGCCGTCCACGTGCTCCGCGGTCTCGGCGACGAGC
>JANXVA010000477.1 GCA_025351875.1 Myxococcales bacterium
CAAGGCGAAGGTCATCGTCTTCACCGCGCGCCCCGGCATGGTCATCGGCAAGGGCGGTAAGGGGATCGAGATCCTCAAGATCGGCAACCTGAAGACCGCCGTGAAGGGCGAGACCAAGTTCGCCGGCGTCCAGTCGTTCACTGACAACGAGGTCTTCATCGACGTGCAGGAGATCCGCAAGGCGGAGACCTCTGCTCAGCTCGTCGCCGAGAACGTCGCGATGCAGCTCGAGCGCCGCGTCGCCTTCCGCCGCGCGATGAAGAAGGCCCTCTCGACCGCCATGAAGTTCGGCGCCAAGGGCATCCGCATCCGTTGCTCCGGCCGTCTCGGTGGCAGCGAGATGAGCCGCGTCGAGACCTACCGCGAAGGTCGCGTTCCCCTCCACACGCTGCGCGCGGACATCGAGTTCGGCCAGCACGAGGCCCGCACCAAGTACGGCATCATCGGCGTCAAGTGCTGGGTCTTCAAGGGAGAGGTCCTCCCCCGCCGCACGCGTCGCCCGCAGATCGCAGGAGCCTGAGGTAAGTCATGCAGCTCGTTCCCAAGCGCACCAAGTTTCGGAAGATGCAGAAGGGCAACAACCGCGGTACGGCGTACCGCGGCTCTGATGTCGACTTCGGCGACTTCGGCATGCAGGCCACGGAGCCGGGCCGCCTCACGGGCCGTCAGATCGAAGCCGCTCGTATGGCCATCACGCGCCACGTGAAGCGCGCAGGCAAGCTCTGGATCCGGATCTTCCCGCACCGCCCCGTCACGAAGAAGCCCCTCGAAGTTCGAATGGGTGGAGGCAAGGGCGGCGTCGAGGAATGGGCCGCCGACATCCTGCCGGGTCGCGTCATGTACGAGATCCAGGGCATCGACGAGAAGACGGCCCGCGAGGCCTTCCGTCTCGCCGGTCACAAGATCCCCGTCGGCTACAAGTTCCTCATCCGCGGCGTCATCGAGGCGAAGGCCATCCCGAACGCGGCGAAGGCAGCGGCTCGCGCCCTTGCTGGTCCGGGTATGAAGATTCCGCAGGCGGCGAAGGTCCCCGGCGATGCGAAGGGAAAGGCCTGACCAATGAAGGCGAAGGATCTGCGTGAGCGCAGCAACGAGGACCTGAAGGAGCTCGAGAAGAGCCTCGCGAAGGACACGTTCACCGCGCGTTTCAAGAACTTCACGAACCGGCTCGACGATACGAGCACGATCAACAAGACGAAGCGTGACCTCGCGCGCGTGAAGACGCTCCTCCGCGCGGCGGAGCTCAACTCGAGCGCCACGAGCGCATCGACGAAGGCTGCCCCTGCGGCCAAGCCCGCTGCAGCGAAGTCCGCAAACGTGAAGAAGACGGTCGCCAAGAAGGCGCCCAAGAGCGAGGCGAAGTAGTCATGGCCACCGAGACGAACAAGAAGGCCGCCCCCGCGGCCAAGGCAGCCCCCAAGGCTGCCGCGAAGGTCCCGGCCGCGCCGCAGAGCTCGGCGAGCCTCGCGCGCGCCGCTGCGAAGGAAGCCGCCCACGGCTTCCGCCGCAAGATGGTCGGCAAGGTCGTCAAGGACAAGATGAACAAGACCGTGGTCGTCGAGTGCGTCAACGCGCGCCGCGACCCTCTCTACGGCAAGTACGTCCGTAGCAAGACCCGCTACAAGGCCCACGACGAGACCAACCAGTTCAAGGTCGGCGATCACGTGGAGATCCAGGAGCACCGCCCGATCTCGCGCGACAAGCGCTTCATCGTGGTGCGCCTCGTGAAGAAGTTCGTGGAGGAGTAAGCACCATGATCCAGATGAGTACGTCGCTGGAAGTTGCAGACAACTCCGGGGCCAAGCGTGTCAGGTGCATCAAGGTCCTCGGCGGATCGCGTCGTCGCTATGCGCGACTCGGCGACATCATCGTCGTCTCCGTCCAGGAGTGTCTTCCCAGCGCCAAGGTCAAGAAGGGCGAGACGGCCAAGGCTGTCGTCGTCCGCGTCAAGGACGACACGCCGCGAAACGACGGCACGTCGATCCGCTTCGACGTCAACAGCGCCGTCCTGCTCAACGCACAGCTCGAGCCCATCGGTACCCGCATCTTCGGACCGGTTGCCCGCGAGCTCCGCGCCAAGAAGTTCATGAAGATCATCTCGCTCGCTCCGGAGGTTCTCTGATGGCCGTCCAGCGTATCCAGAAGGGCGACACCGTCGTCGTCATCTCTGGCAAGGACAAGGGCAAGACCGGCAAGGTCATGCGTCTCTTCAAGGAGGATGACAAGGTCATCGTCGAGGGGATCAACCTCGTGAAGCGTCACATGAAGCCGAACCCCCGCATGCAGCAGGGTGGCATCCTCGAGCGCGAGCAGCCGATGCACGCGTGCAAGGTCATGCTCGTCGATGCCGCCGGCAAGGGCACCCGTATCCGCGTCAAGACCGACGACAAGGGCGTCAAGGTCCGCGTCGCCGTCACGAACGGCGAAGACATTCCGTCCCCGCGCAAAGCCGCGGCAGCTTCCTGAGGGCTTGAGTCATGGCTGACGAAAAGACGACCGAGCAATCGGAACCGAAGAAAGAGAAGAAGCCGCGCGACGACGCCAAGGCGAAGAAGGGCGGTCGTGGTGGTGGTGGCGAGCGCGAGAAGGCCAAGGTCGTCTCGAGCGTCGAAGCCGTCACTCCGCGGTTCATCGCGAAGTACAAGGACGTCGCGATCCCGGCGCTGACCAAGCAGTTCGGTTACACGAACCCGAACCAGGTCCCGCGCCTCGAGAAGATCGTCATCAACATGGGCCTCGGCGCCGCCGTGACCAACCCGAAGATCATCGACACCGCCGTCGAGGAGCTCCGCGCCGTCACCGGTCAGAAGCCGGTCGTCACGCGCTCCAAGAAGGCGATCGCGAGCTTCAAGCTGCGCGCAGGTCTGCCGATCGGCGCGATGGTCACGCTTCGCAAGGCCAAGATGTGGGAGTTCCTCGATCGCTTCATCTCGATCGCGCTCCCCCGCATGCGTGACTTCCGCGGCGTCTCTCGCCGGGCCTTCGACGGCCAGGGCAACTACACGCTCGGTCTCAAGGAGCAGATCATCTTCCCCGAGATCGACTACGACCGCATCGACGTCATCAAGGGGCTCAACGTCTCCTTCGTGACGACTGCGAACACGGACGAGGAGGGGCGCGCGCTCCTCCAGCACATGGGCATGCCCTTCCGGGCTACCTGAGTAACCCGGATAAAAAGGAAGAAGAACGATGGCCCGTGCCTCACAGTTTGCGAAGCTCAATCGAGCGCCCAAGTTCCCCGTGCGCCATGTCAATCGGTGCAAGGTGTGCGGACGCGGTCGCGCCTACTACCGCAAGTTCGAGCTCTGCCGCATCTGCCTGCGGCTCTACTCCCTCCGTGGCGAAATCCCCGGTGTGATCAAGGCGAGCTGGTGATCCCATGATGACCGACCCGATCTCCGACATGCTTGCGCGCATCCGTAACGGTGCGTTGGCTCACCACGACCGCGTGGAGATGCCCCACTCGACCCTCAAGTTCGCCGTCGCGAACGTCCTGAAGTCGGAAGGCTTCATCGACGACGTCCGCGAGAGCGAAGGCGAAGGCCCCAAGACCCTGACGCTCGTGCTCCGGTACGACCGCGAGAAGGACTCCGCGATCGACGGCGTTCGTCGCGTGTCGGCCCCCGGCCGTCGCGTGTACGTCCGCTTCGACCGCATCCCCCGCGTTCGCAGCGGCATGGGCATCTCGATCCTTTCGACGAGCCGCGGCGTCATGGCCGATCGCACCGCACGCGAGCAGCGTGTTGGCGGCGAGCTCCTATGCGAGGTTTGGTGATCTCATGAGCGACGTACACAACACCGAGAAGCTCGGCGCGGACGGCGCGCCCATCTCGCTTCGTCCCGAGCAGATGCGTCAGTCGCGCGTCGGCAAGCGCCCCGTGGTGCTTCCGAAGGGCGTCACCCTCTCCGTCGCGAACGGCAAGATCGACGTCAAGGGCCCCAAGGGCTCCATGTCGGTTCCGCTCACGCCGAACGTGAAGGTGAAGATCGAGGGCGCGGAAGTCCACGTCTTCCCGACCGTCACCGGCCGCGACGGCGCACGCTTCCAGGGCCTCGCCCGTTCGATCATCAACGGGATGGTCGCCGGCGCAGCCACTGGCTACGTGAAGACGCTCCAGCTCGTCGGCACGGGTTACCGCGCGGAGGTGAAGGGCAAGATCCTCAACCTCGCGCTCGGCTTCTCGCACCCGGTGAACTTTCCGATTCCGGAAGGCATCAAGGTCGAGATCCCCGGTGACTCGAAGGGCACCCTCATCATCTTGTCGGGCGTCGACAAGAGCGTGATGGGCCAGACCGCTGCCAAGATCCGCGGATTTCGTCCGCCGGAGCCTTACGGCGGCAAGGGCGTTCGCTTTCAGGGCGAAAAGGTCCGCGAGAAGGCCGGCAAGGCCGCGAAGGGCGGAAAGTAAGTCATGGGTAGCCGTCTCATTGGTCGCGAGCGCCGTAAGCTCCGGGTCCGTGGAAACGTCAGCGGGACCGCCGAGCGTCCCCGCCTCACGATCTTCCGCAGCCTCAGTCACATGTACGCGCAGGTCATCGACGACGTGGAGGGCAAGACCCTCGCGCACGCCTCGACCCTCGCGAAGGACGTCAAGCCGAAGGCTGAAGACGCCAACAAGACCGGCGCTGCCGAGCTCGTCGGCGAAGCCATCGCGAAGCAGCTTCTCGCCAAGGGCGTGAAGAAGGTCGTCTTCGACCGCAACGGGTACATGTACCACGGCCGTGTGAAGGCCCTTGCTGAAGCGGCCCGCAAAGCCGGGCTGGAGTTCTGATTATGGCCATCGAGCACATCGACGAAGACAAGCTCAAGGAGCGCATCATCCACATCAACCGCGTTGCGAAGGTCGTGAAGGGCGGACGCCGCTTTTCCTTCGCAGCCCTCGTCGTCGTCGGCGACGAGAGCGGTCACGTGGGTGTTGGGCTCGGCAAGGCCAACGAGGTCCCCGAGGCGATCCGCAAGGGCAACGACCAGGCTCGCAAGAACCTGTTCAAGGTCCCCCTCGACGGCGTCACGATCCCGCACGAGTCGCTCGGGCACTTCGGCGCTGGCAGGGTCTTCCTTCGCCCCGCGTCGCAGGGAACGGGCGTCATCGCCGGCGGCGCAGTCCGCGCTGTCGTCGAGTCGGCCGGTATCCACGACATCCTCACGAAGTGCATCGGCAGCGCGAACCCGCACAACGTCGTTCACGCGACGCTCGATGCGCTTCGCCAGCTCAAGTCCCTCGACATGATTGCCGCCAAGCGCGGGAAGCAGACCACCGAGTTGACGGTTCACACCGGCAAGAAGCTGAAGAAGAAGGTCGCGACTCCGGCTCTGTCGGGTGAAGGGGTGACGCCGTGAAGGCCAAACTCAAGATCAAGCAGATCCGTAGCTGCATCGGTGTGAACTTCCGCATGGTCGAGAACCTCAAGGGTCTCGGTCTCGGTCGCATCGGCCGCACGGTTGTCGTGGCGAACACGCCCTCGTTCCGAGGCGCGGTCAAGAAGGTGCTCCACCTCGTGACCGTCGAGGAGGTGGACAATGGCTGATACACTCAGCAAGCTCGCGAAGCCCGAAGGCGCTACGCGGGGCAAGCTTCGTAAGGGCCGCGGCGTCGGCTCTGGTCTCGGCAAGACTGCCGGCCGTGGTCAGAAGGGCCAGTTCGCCCGTCGCTCCACGTTCAAGCCGTGGTTCGAAGGCGGCCAGACCCCGCTCGCGCGTCGACTTCCGAAGCGCGGCTTCAAGAAGCACAACCGCGACGTCGTCGCCGCGATCAACGTCAGCCAGCTCGAGATGTTCGACGCCGGCGCGAAGGTCGACGAGCGCGCGCTCCGCGAGCGCGGCATCATCAAGGGCCGCGCCGACCGCATCAAGATCCTCGGCAAGGGCGACCTGACCAAGTCGGTCACCGTCACTGCCCACTCGTTCTCGAAGAGCGCGCAGGAGAAGATCGCGAAGGCCGGCGGCAAGACCGTCCTCGTCGCGGCCGCTGCCGCCGCGGCCACGGCCGAGTGAACGGGACGCGAGCAATTACCCGATGAGCGTACTCGCCGGCTTCTCGAACATCAGCAAGGTCCCGGAGCTCCGGCGCCGCGTGGTCTTCACGATGGCGATGCTGGCGGTCTTCCGGATCGGCGCGTTCGTCACGATCCCGGGAGTCGACCGCAACGTCATGCGTGCGGTCATGAACAAGCAGGGAGGAGGCATTCTCGGCTTCTTCAACATGTTCAGCGGCGGCGCGCTGTCGAACATGTCGATCTTCGCGCTCGGCATCATGCCGTACGTCAGCGCGAGCATCGTCCTTCAGCTCCTCACGATGGTCTTCAAGCCCCTCGACGAGCTCCGCAAGGAAGGCGAGCAGGGCACCCGCAAGATCAACCAGTACACGCGCTACGGGACGATCGGCCTCTCGCTCTTCCAGAGCTTCGGCATCGCCATGCAGGTCGAGGCGCTCAACAACGCCGACTTCGCGGGCGGCGCCACCGGAGACGTCGTGACTCACGCCGGGTGGGGCTTCCGCCTCATGGCGATGATCACGCTCACCACCGGCACGGCCTTCATCATGTGGGTCGGCGAGCAGATCACCGAGCGAGGTATCGGGAACGGCATCTCGCTCATCATCTTCGCCGGCATCGTCACCGACATCCCGTCGGGCGTCCTCGGCTACTTCCAGACGCACAAGGGCTCGATCCAGCCGCTGAACCTCTTCGCGGTCTTCGCGATCGTCGTCGGCACTGTCGCCACGATCGTCTTCTTCGAGCGCGGCCAGCGGCGCATCCCGATCTACTACGCGCGCCGAACCGTCGGCAGGCGGGTCTACGGCGGGCAGACGGCCCACTTGCCGTTGAAGGTCAACACGGCGGGTACCATTCCGCCGATCTTCGCGAGCTCGCTGCTCATGTTCCCGGCCACCCTTGCAGGCATGCACGTCCCCGGGATGGCGCAGCTCCAGGGCAGCCTCGAGCGTGGCGACTGGCTCTTCAACGTCTTCTACGTCTCGCTGATCGTCTTTTTCTGCTTCTTCTACACGGCCGTCACGTTCCAGTCGGTGGACGTCGCGGACAACCTGAAGAAGCAGCAGGCGTTCATCCCGAGCATCCGCCAGGGCAAGCAGACGGCCGAGTACATCGACCGGGTGATGACACGCATCACGCTCGGAGGCGCGTTCTACGTCGCCGCCGTCTGCGTCGTACCTTCGGTCATCAGCGAGTACTTCAAGGTTCCGTTCCGCTGGGGAGGGACCTCGATCATGATCGTCGTCGGCGTCGCGCTCGACACGGTCTCGCAGATCGAGGCGCACCTCATCACGCGCAACTACGAAGGCCTCTCCGGCGGTGGCGGTCGTGCCACGCGCGTCCGCGGCCGGAGGGACGTCTGATGAGGCTGGTCTTCGTCGGACCGCCGGGGGCGGGGAAGGGGACGCAGGCCAAGGTCATCTGCGAGAAGTGGAAGATCGCTCAGATCTCCACGGGCGACATGCTCCGCGAGGCGAAGGCCAACGGGACCCTCCCGCAGGAGCTCGTCGAGAAGATGAAGGCCGGCGGTCTCGTCCCCGACGACGTCGTCGTGGACCTCATCCGTGCCCGTACGGACAAAGATGACGCCAAGGGCGGATTCCTCCTCGACGGTTTCCCGCGGACGGTTCCCCAGGCGGACGCGCTCAACAAGCTCCTCGAGTCCCGCGGGATGAAGCTGGACATCGTTGTTGCGCTCGACGTGCCGGCCGAGCTCCTCATGGAGCGAGCCTGCCTGCGTCGTACCGACAAACGCACTGGACAGATTTACCACTTGAAGTATAAACCGCCCCCCCCGGACGCTGATTTGGAGCACCGGGCCGATGATCACGAAGACGTCGTCCGCAACAGGGTCGATGTCTACGCGAAGATGACCGCGGATCTCCTGCCCTTCTACGAGAAGGCCGGGCTTTTGAAGCGGATCGACGGTGTGGGCGCGGTGGAAGAAGTTACGCGGCGAGTAGTCGGCGCGCTGGAACAAGTCGAGAGGCCGAGTTGATGAGTGAACGTCGTGAGCGTAAAGAGCCCAAGGGCGACAAGCTCGAGTTCGACGGGGTCGTCCAAGAGGCCCTGCCGAACGCCATGTTCCGCGTGAAGTGTGACAATGGCCTCGTGGTTCTCGCGACGATCAGTGGGAGGATGCGTCAGTTTTACATCCGCATTCTTCCTGGTGACCGAGTCACCGTCGAAGTAAGTCCTTACGACCCCAGCCGCGGTCGCATCACGTACCGGCACAAGTAAGCGTTCTGAAGTTTTCGGGAGTGAGTCATGAAGGTTCGTCCGTCCGTCAAGAAGATCTGCGACAAGTGCAAGGTGGTCCGGCGCAAGCGCGTCGTTCGCATCATCTGTGACAACCCGCGCCATAAGCAGCGCCAGGGTTAAGCGGGAAAAAGGAAAGACATCATGGCTCGCATCGCAGGCGTCGACCTCCCCCGCCACAAGCACATCGCTTACTCGCTGCCGTACCTCTACGGGATCGGCCGCACCCTCGCGAAGGAGATCTGCAAGAAGGCAGGTATCCCCGAGAACAAGAAGACCGAGGATCTCTCCGAGAACGAGATCAAGCGCATCCGCGAGCTGCTCGAGACCGAGTACCGCGTCGAAGGCGATCTCCGTCGCGAGGTCCAGATGAACATCAAGCGCCTGATGGACCTCGGTTGCTACCGCGGCCTCCGTCACCGCCGTGGGCTGCCCGTGAACGGCCAGCGCACGCACACCAACGCGCGCACACGCAAGGGCCCCCGCAAGGGCATCCTCTCGCGCGGCGGTCCGCGCAAGACGCCGTAAGCTTCGCTTTATGGCCGTTACCCAGGTTCGAGGGGCTCCGCCCCTCTGACCCGAGAAGTCTTTCGTTACGGTTCTGGAGTATCAAGTCATGGCAAGCGCGAAGACAGCAGCGGCAGGCGGAGCACCCGTCAAGGGCAAGCCGGCCAAGAAGAAGGTCAAGAAGAACGTCGCGACGGGCATCGCCCACATCCAGTCGTCGTTCAACAACACGGTCGTCACGATCACCGACGTCAACGGCAACACCGTTGCGTGGTCGAGCGCTGGCTCCCGTGGCTTCAAGGGCTCGCGCAAGTCGACGCCCTTTGCCGCTCAGCTCGCTGCCGAAGAGGCCGCGCGCAAGGCGATGGAGCACGGCATGCGCTCCGTCGCGATCTTCGTGAAGGGCCCCGGAGCAGGTCGCGAGAGCGCGCTCCGCGCCCTCCAGACAGCCGGCTTCAAGGTCACGCTCATCCGTGACGTGACGCCGGTTCCGCACAACGGCTGCCGTCCGCCCAAGCGCCGCCGCGTCTGATCCCGAAGGGCGATTCGCACGAGCGCCGACCCCCGCGAGGAGGTCGGCGTTTCGCGTTTTGCCGCCCGCGAGAAGAGACGAGATCACACGGAGCCTCCGTGTAAAATCTCCGATCGCTCAGCCTTTGTCGGTGGTCAGACGGAGGCGCTCGAGCATGCGGTAAAGGCTAGGGCGGGACACGCCGGCGTACTCGGCGGCGCGGCTCACCACGTTGCTGGCGCGGGCGAGGACGCGCGGGACGTACGCCTCCTCGAAGCGGTCGACGACGATCTTGCGGGCCTCGTGGTACGGGAGGCGCGCGAGCTCGTCGTCGGCGGACATCGCGACTGCCTCGGCTTGTGCGAAGAGCGCGTCACCGTCGTTGCCGAGCGCGGCGTGTCGTTCGACGACGTTGCGGAGCTCGCGGACGTTCCCCGGCCACGGGTACGCAGCGAGCATCGAGGCGAAGTCCTCTGGAAAGTCAGCGGCCTCGTCGCGCTTGAGCGCGCGCATCAGCGCGCGCGCGATGGGCAGGATGTCTTCGGAGCGCTCGCGGAGCGGCGGGATCGTCGCTCGTACGACCGCGAGCCGGTAGAAGAGATCGCTGCGGAACTCGCCCGTGCGCGAGGCCTCCGCGAGGCGTCGGTTCGTCGCCGCGATGACGCGTACGTCGATCGTCCGCGTCGCCTGCGCTCCGACCGGACGCACCTCGCGGGCCTCGAGCGCGCGAAGAAGCTTGGGCTGCATGTCGAGCGGAAGCTCGCCGATCTCGTCGAGGAAGAGAGTTCCCCCGGCCGCCTCCTCGAAGACGCCGCGCCTCGCCTGCTCCGCGCCGGTGAAGGAACCACGCTCGTGACCGAAGAGCTCGCTCTCGATGAGGTTCTCGGGGATCGCGCCGCAGTCGGCGACGACGAACGGTCCCTGTGCGCGCGGGCTCTTCGCGTGGATGGCACGCGCGAGGAGATCCTTGCCGACGCCGCTCTCGCCCTCGAGCAAGATCGTCAGCTCGGAGGCGGCGGCCTTCTCGAGGCTTGCGAAGAGGTGGCGCATGATGGGCGAGTTGCCGATGGCCTCGCCGAAGCGATCATTCGCGCTCATCGGCAGGTCTGTCACTTGTGCGGCGATGGCGATCGCGAGCGTGGTGCCGCCCATGGTAACGGCGGCGTCGCCCGTGAGTGTGAGCTCGTGGACGCGCGCGTTCCCCATGAACGTGCCGTTCTTGCTGCCCGCGTCGCGGAGCCTCACGCCGCCGGGGCCGAGCGCGAGGTGCAGGTGCGCGCGCGAGATGCCCGGGTCCGTCAGGCGGAAGTCGGCAGAGTCGCCGCCGCCGATCGTGAACGTGGGCTGATCGACGCGCGCGACGCGACCCGCGTCCGGGCCCTTGGTCACATGAAGAGTCACCGCCCGCACGCTCATGCTGTTCGGCGTGGAGATGACGGTCTTGGTCGGCTCGCTACCCTTGCTCACGGATCGCAGACTACGCGGGGTGCGACCGGTTCTGGATCGCGCTTCGAACCGGGTGTCATGCGCGCGTCGGACTCCGGTACGCCTTGCCTCCAACGTGAGCCGGGGTAAGCGACCGCCGGAATCGCCCTGATTTTCGCTCGATTGACCGCCTGGTCCGTCCCGAGATGCTCGGCACCGGCCATGCTCCTCGGCGGGGTCATTGGCCGCCGCGCGCCGTTCACTTCGCGGTGACGGCGGGGGGCCGGATCGTGGTCGTCGCCTCGTTCGATACGAGACGGCGTAGCTGCCAGAGCTGCATCCTCATCGCCTGCTCGGAGCGCATCCACGCCGTTCGTAGCGAACCGATCACCACCGCCGGCGCGATCACCATCGCGAGCACGGAGAGCCACAGATAGAACGTCGTGAGCGTCTCGGGGAGCGAGATGACCGGCGAGTGGATGAGCATGTCGCCGTTCGTGAACCGCACCGTCGTCGGGAGCAGCCGCCAGTGCTCGCCGAAGACGCTCGCCGTCCAGCCGACCGAGGCAAGGACGATCATGACGATGCGCAACCGCCAGCTCTGTACGAGGGCGAAGAGCACCGCATGCATCGTCAGCAGGGGAGGGACCATCAGGTACGGGCTGTAGATGCTCGTGACGAACACGCACGCCGAGATCCCGAAGAGGAAGGTGATGAAGAGCGGAACGTACGACGACTTCCACACCGTGATGAGGCCGCCGAGAAACGCGCAACCCCAGAGGACGTGCGCGGTCGTGAACGACGCGATGTCGTGCACGCCGAGCTGCCAGGTCGTGAACGCGTTCAACGAGATGTAGCCGTACACGACGGCCGCGGCGACGCCGCCCATGCGCACACGTCGGCGGGTCATCGCTCGCTCCTCGAGCTCGACCTCGCGCGGCACGACCTTCGGCGGGCTCGTGAGGAGCTCGACGAGCGTTCCCAGCGCGTCCTTGTTGGTGGGATCGAAGGCGAGCGCCTTGCCGACTTCGCCGAGCGCCCTCACGTGCATCGCCTCGTCGCCGCTCGTGCTCGCTCCCTTGGCGCGCTCGAGGATGGTGTCAGCGGCCGCGCGCGCTGCGTCGCTGTGCTTCCTGGCGGCGGCGCGACGCAGCTCCTGATCGCGGTCGCCGTCGAGATACGCCTCGATCGCCTCGTGGAGAGCGGCCGCCGATGCGAGTCGATCCGCCGGATGAAGGCGCGTGGCCGCGATGCAGAGCGCCTCGAGCTCGGGAGCGACCTCGACGTCCGGCGTACGAACGCTGGCGCGCGCCTCGATGCCGGCGAGGATCTGACCGATCACCGTCGAGAGCTCGCCCTTCGGATGGAACGGCTCGCCGGTCAGGATGTGGAAGAGCACGGCGCCGAGCGCGTAGACGTCGGCGCGCGCGTCGACCGCGCGGCCGAGCGCCTGCTCGGGCGCCATCGTGCTCACCGTGCCGACGACCGTGCCCGTGCCGGTGTGGAGTGGGTCGGCGTTCTCCGGCGAGGGCTCGGCGGCGAGCGGCTCCGCGGTCTCTCCGCCGACCTTTGCGACACCCCAGTCGAGCAGGTACACCTCGCCGTACGCGCCGAGCATGATGTTCGCAGGCTTGATGTCCCGATGGACGACCCCGCGCTCGTGCGCGTAGTGGACCGCAACGCAGAGCTGGCTGAATGCCGAGAGCAGCTTTCGCTGGGAGAACCGGGCGGGCTTGCCGGCAGCCATGTGATCGAGCAGCTCCGCGAGGGACTCGCCCAACACGAGCTTCATCGTGAAGAACGGGCTGCCGTCGGAGCCTCGCCCGATGTCGTAGACGGGAACGATGGCGGGATGCTCGAGCTGACCCTGGAGGCGAGCCTCTCGGTCGAAGCGCGCGAGCGCCCGCCCGTTGGACCGCTGGTCGTCCTTCAGCTGCTTGAGCGCGATCTGCCGCCCGACGTAGCGATCGCGGACGAGGAGCACCTTGCCCATTCCGCCTTCGCCGATGACCGTCCCCTCCGAATAGCGCGCCTCCCCGCCACTGCGTGGCGCGGCGTCGGGCGTCTCGAGCTCGACCTGAGGAGGAGGAGCGGCTTCCTCGGGCGTGACGGGGGCGACGGTCACCGTGTGCGACGGACGAGACATCTCGTCCACGATACGCGACAGCGGTCAGCGACAGTCGCCGCTGACGCAGATCTTGATGCCCGGGCACTGGTTGTCGCGATGACAGCCGGCCACGCACGTCCCCTGCGCCGAGCAGATCTGGCCCGAGCCGTTGAGCCCTGGGTTGCACTGCCCGTCCGACGTGCACGGAGTCGCGCCCGGAGGAGGTGGGGTGCCGGTGGTCGTGTTCACCTTGCACATCCCCGCGCTGCAGCTCTGGCCGATCGGACAGTCCCAGCTCGTGTAGCAGCCGGGAACACACTTGGTGGAGACGCAGATCGTGCCGTAGTCGCAGTCGAAGTCTGCCGTGCACTCGACGCTCGCGTCGACGGGCGCGCACTGACCGGCGCTGCAGCTCTCGTTCGTCGCGCAGCCTGCGGCGCTACGACATCCTTTCACGCAGCTTCCGGCCGTACAGATACGGCCGGATTGATTGCATTGTGCATCCATCGTGCACTGGGCGGGAGCGTCGTTCGAGCCCTCGTCGCCCTTCGTGCGGTCGGCGTCCGGCGGGGGCTCGCTCGACTTGGTGCCCTGCCCGAGCTCGATGCTCTCCCCCTGCGTCCCTTCGGGCGCGTCCGAGCCCTGCGACCGGCTGGCCTTCGCACCGTTCGCGTCGTCGCCGACGAGAAGCTCGTCCTGCCCGGGGACGGAGGGCGCGCTGCAGCCCTGAGCCGCGAAGGCCGTCGCGACGAGGCCTGCGAGCACGGCGCTGGTCATCCCGGTCGCGCTGCTGCTCGGCCTCGTCATGACAGGCTCTACAGCACGGCTGGTGCCAACCCGGCTCCGGGCCCGGCGGTACAGTTTATCGGCGCGATCCGGGGATGCGCCGGCCCGCCCGGATCGCGGGAACCCCGCCTCCGTCTCCGTGCCGCGACACCGCGAGCCCTTTTCTTGACGGGCCCCAGGGCCTCGGGCGAGATGGCGAACGCCGATGAACACCTGGACGATTCTCGTCGCTGCGCTCGCGCTCTCCTCGATGCTCGAAACCGCATGCCAGAAGACCCCACCGACGCCGACGTCGATGGAGACGCCGGACGCTCCATCGCTCAGCGTCGCGATCAGCGATCGGGCCGGCCTGCCGGAAGCGGGCGGGATCGCGTCCGGCGTCCCCACGGCTCCCCTCAAGGACTACTTTCCGCTGGACGCAGCGGGTGGGTTCAAGCGCGTGATCCGCGCGAACCGCGTCGGCTACGCCGAGGCCTCACTCGAGAAGGACGGCAAGGAGGTCGCCGTGCTCTCCATTTCCGACGCCGAGCGCCTCGCGTACGTGAAGGCGAGGTTCGAGAATGCCACCGACAAGGTCGATGGCTTCCCGCTGCTCACGTCGGGCAAGGACCTGTCGACGATCCTCGTGAGAGATCGCTTCGAGATCAAGGTGCTGAGCAAGACGCTCGACGCGAGCGCACGCAAGGCGATCCTCGCCTCCTTCGACCTGAAGGGCCTCGGGACTTAGGAGGTCGCTTCGGGCGGCGGCGCGTCTTGGGATTTTGCCGCGAGCTCGTCGACGAGGGCCTGACGCGTCACCGGACCGACGATGCCGTCAATCTGAACCGAGACGTGCGCCTGGAACTCGCGGACGGCCTTCTGGGTGTTCGCGCCGTCCTTGCCGTCCACCTTGCCCGGGTCGTAGCCGAGCTTGGTGAGCGCGTCCTGGACGCCCTCGAGGTCCTCGAGGTTGATGTAACCGAACTTTTCGGAGTTGTGCTCGAAGTCTGACATCTCTGTTCTCCGCTCTTTGGTGGTCGAGTTACGAAGCCTACTTCGCTGACTTGAGAGTCGTCTCGAGCGAATCGACGGCCTTGTTGAGCGCGGCGATATCCGACTCGGCGGCGACCTTGGCAGCGTCCCATGCAGCGCCCGTCGCGCCATCGAGCTTGGCGATGCTCGCCTTGGCGGCGGCTTCGCGCGTGTCGAGCTCGGCCACCGCGGCGTCCACGTTCTTCTTGGCGGCGCCCGTCGTCTTCGCGGCCTTCTCCTTCAGGTAGGTCGCCTTGCGATTCGCCGCATCGACGTCCTTCAGGAGCTTCGCCTTCGCCTCGGCGGTCATCTTGGCGGCCTTCTCGTCGGCCTCCTTCTTACCGGCGGCGGCCTTTTCCTCGGCCTCCTTGACCGACTTTGCGGCCTCGGCGGCCTTCATGTCGGCCTCCTTCTTCGCCTCTTCGGCCTTGTTCCCGCAGGCCGCGGTGCCGATCACGAGAGCAAGCGCCAAGAGCCCGGTGCGGATGTCGATTCGCATGTCCAATCTCCTTCTCTGCGTACCGAGATATCACCGCTTGCGGCGCGTGGGGCCAGCTTCCTGGCGCGGTAACGTGCCGCTGCGTGAACGCGGGTCACGCCGCGCGAGGGCTTGACGGCCTCGGTCTCCTGGTGCCGAATGGCCGGCGATGAGCTCGCGCAGAATTCTGGTCACCGCGCTCCTCCTCTGCGCGGCCTTCACGGGCGGCTGCAAGAAGGACGAGCCGAAGTCGACGCGCTGGGACGACGCCGCGGCGACCGTCGCTTCCGCGTCACCCAGCGACGGAGACGCGTCGGGAGCGGTGCCGCTCGCCCCCGCGGGCACGCTGAACAAGTTCTTCCCGAAGGACGGCGAGGGTGGCTTCAAGCGCGTCTTCGCGGCCGACGAGGACGGCTACGCCGAGGCGAAGCTCCAGAAGGACGGCAAGGAGGTCGCGATCCTCTCCATCTCCGATGCCGAGCGGCTCGCGTACGCGAAGGCGAAGTTCGACGGAGCGACGGAAAAAATCGAGGGCTTTCCCCTGATGACCGTCGGCAAGAATCAGTCGACCGTCCTCGTGAAGGGGCGCTACCAGGTGAAGGTCACGAGTCAGACTCTCGAGCACGACGCTCGCAAGGCCATTCTCGCAACGTTCGATCTGAAAGGTCTCGGCACATGACGGAGTCGCTACACGCTGTTCTCGAGTCTCTTCCGCAGTCGAGCCTGACGACGCACATCCTCGGCGCGCTCGACTACATCGTGCCGGGCGAGTGGCGGAACATCACCAACTTCGAGGAGCTGGTGAAGGACGTCACGGGAGAGACCGACGACGCGCTCATCCAGCAGGTCGGTGAGCGGGCCATGCAGCTCTACGCCGACGAGAGCAACGGCTACCAGCGCGCGGTCACCGTGTACCGCGGCATCGACTCGGCGAGCACGGTCGCCGGGGTCGCCGCGATGGCGAACCTCGCGGGACAGCGCTTCGAGATCCTCTCGTTTCTCACCGACGTGACGCCGAAGCCCGATACCACCCAGGGCATCGACGCCGGCATCAAGCTCGCGGGGGAGCTCGTCGCCTTCGCGCTCACCAACGGCATTCCGGGCGATAGCGTCGGGGATTTCGTCTCCGCCCTCGCCAACTACGGCAAAGAAGAAAAGATGCGGCTCGCGGCCTGGCTCGCGGTCGACTGCGTCTTGCCGCTCGGCCCCGGCTTCATCCAGAAGATCCTCGACGCGCTCGACGGCCCGCTCGAGGACATCGAGAACAACCGCGTCTTCAAGTTCGTCTCCGGGCACCTACCGGGCAGCGTCTCCGACCAGCGCGACACCATCAAGCGCAACGTGGAGGAGTCGCGAGGCCATCTCGAGTCGATGGTCGCGGACCACGGCATCACGCAAGAGGGCGTGATGGAGAAGGTGAAGGAGTACATCGCGATCGCGGATGACAAGCTCGACCTCGTCGCCGCCGCGCTCGACCTCGGCACCAACACGTTCGAGCACACGGGCATCCAGACCGTGGCTCGGCGCGTCGTTCAGCGCGCGTACAGCGAGATCTGAGGGGCGGGCCCTCCCGTCGAATCTCGGGGTCAGAGGGGGCCGGAGCCCCTCGCCAGATCAGGGAATGCCGCCGACGCACTGGGCCTTGACCGGCCCCTCGAAAACGAAGGAGGTGCCGGTGCACTTCGTCTCGGCGTCCGAGATTGCGGTCGAGCCGCACACGGTGTCGACGGCGCTGAACGCGCTGTTGCACGCGGCGCCAGCCTTGCTCGCGTCCGCGAGGCACTTCTGGAGAGCCGCGGTGTCGCCCGACGGGCAGCCCGCGCAGGCCTGGAAGCGGCAGTCGAACCAGTTCTGGTAGGCCTTGCCGCAGTTGTTGTTGCTGCTCGCGATCGCGATGCAGCCGCCGACGTTGAGACCGACCAGCTGCCCGGCCGCGTCTTCGAGGAGAGGAGCCCAGGTCGTCGCCGACTCGAGGCCGAAGATGCAGGCGCGGCACGTCGGGTTGTTCACGCCGGCGGACTTCCACTGCGCGTACGTCGCCGTGGAGTTGTTGTTCACGTAGGTGACGAGCGCGCTGAGCTCCGCCGCGGAGCATGCCCCGACGCTCTTCGCCGGGGTCTTCCAGGGGAGCTGCGTCGCGTCGATCGGCGTCGGGTCGGGGCACATGCCGCCGCTCGTGCCGGAGGTTCCGGAGGTTCCGGAGGTGCCCGATGTTCCGGAGGTTCCGGAGGTGCCCGAGGTTCCGGAGGTGCCCGACGTACCGGAGGTTCCGGAGGTGCCCGACGTACCGCTGCTCGTCTTGCCGCTGCTCGTCCCGCCCTCGGTCGGGGTGCCGCCTTCGTTGTCGATGATGATGGTCTGGATGCGCGACGCGCAGCCCGCGGCGATGGTCCCGCCCACCGCAGTGGTCGCGATGACGAGGAGAAGACCGAGGTGCTGACGCATGGATGGGCCTTTCGGAAGGGGCGAAGAAAGCGGAAGTGCGCGCGAGCCGTGCTGCTTGCCAACGCCCCCGGAGGGCGTCAAGCGGAAGCGAAGACGCCGCCCTGAGCCTGGATCCCTTGCGTTTTGCAGGGCTTCGACTAAAACCCGCATCCCCCGCCCTGACCCCTCGGATTTTCCGAGGAAGAGGGGCAAGCCGGGATGACGCGCGGAAGCGTGTAAACCGGTTTTCTCGGACTTCTCCTGCCTCCCTCGGGTCACGTGACCCGCGGCGGCAGGGAAAAGCCCGCAAAAGGACGCTCAATGGCTCGTTATATCGGTCCCGTTTGCAAGCTCTGCCGCCGCGAAGGCATGAAGCTCTTTCTCAAAGGTGAGCGCTGCTACACCGACAAGTGCTCGGTCACGCGTCGCCCGTACCCGCCCGGCCAGCACGGCCAGGGCCGGATCAAGCTGACGGAGTACGCCGTCCGCCTCCGTGAGAAGCAGAAGACCCGCCGCATCTACGGCGTGCTCGAGAAGCAGTTCCGCAAGTACTACTTCGACGCGACCCGCCGTCAGGGCCGCACCGGCGAGCAGATGCTCGGCCTCATCGAGAGCCGCCTCGACAACGTCGTCCACCGCCTCGGCTTCGGCTCGTCGCGCTACGAGGCGCGCCAGCTCGTCAAGCACCAGCACATCCTCGTCAACGGCAAGCGCGTCGACATCCCGTCGTACCTCGTGTCCGTCGGTGACAAGATCGAAGTCCGCGAGCAGAGCCGCGGCATCAA
>JANXVA010000485.1 GCA_025351875.1 Myxococcales bacterium
GTCAAGCCCAACATCGGCTGGGACCGCACCCCCATCCACGCCGCCAACACCAACCCGCAGGTGGTCGCGGAGGTGGTGCGCCTGGCCTACGACGCGGGGGCCAAGCACGTGGTGGTCACGGACGCCTCGTGCAACGAGCCCAACCGCTGCTTCCAGCGCTCCGGCATCTGGCGAAAGGCCTACGGCCTCGGTGCCGAGGTCGTGCTCCCCGCCGAGCATCGCTTCCGCACCACGCGCATGAAGGGCGAGATCCTCGACGAGTGGCCGATCTTCACGACGCTCGTCGACTGCGACAAGGTCATCAACGTGCCGGTCGCGAAGCACCACAACCTCGCCAAGTACACCGCCGCGATGAAGAACTGGTACGGCGTGCTCGGCGGCCGTCGCAATCGTCTGCACCAGAACATCGACGTGTCGATCGCCGACCTCGCGACGTTCATGCGCCCGACGCTCGTCGTGGTGGATGCGATGCGGGTCCTCATGCGTAACGGCCCGCAGGGCGGGAACATCGACGACACGAAGGTGATGAACACCGTCTTCGCGACCGTCGATCAGGTCGCGGCCGACGCGTACGGCGCCACCTTGATTGGGCAGCACCGTGACAACCTCCCCTACGTGAAGATGGGCCACGAGCGCGGCCTCGGCACGATGTACTGGGAGCAGCTCCGGGTGAAGGAAGTCTGATGGCGGCCTCGCCCACGTCGAGCGGCTCCGGACAGGGCAAGCCCCACGCGGGCGTGTCGCTCGACGTGTCGGCGATCGACCACGCGGCGCTGCACGATCCGGAGCACACCCACGCGCACGTCGAGCCGATCCCGTGGAAGACGGGCGACGTCGGCGCCGTGAAGCCGATCGACCGCGAGACCACGTGGTCGCCTGCGAAGAAGGGGAGCGCAGGCCCCGCCACGAGTACGGCTCCGGCAAACCCGAAGCTCGCCGCCACGATGGCCGCCGCGGAGAACAAGCGGATCCGTGCCGCCGAGGCCGAGCTCGGCCTCGCGCCGGCGTACCGCGAACCGGCTTCTGACCCGAAGGGCACGCCGCCCCCAGCGAAGAAGAAGAAGCAGGATCCGAAGCTTCCCGGCTCGGGCATCCCGGCCCGCAAGAGCATCCGCACGCTGGTGTGGGTTCGGCGCGCCTCGCAGGTCGGCTTCTTCGCCGTCTTCATGTACTTCCTCTTTCAGACGGGGTTCCACGGAAGCTTCGCGGCGAAGGCGGACACTCCGGTGCGCCTGGCCCTGCCCGTCGAAGCCTTCCTGCTCGCCGATCCGTTCGTGAGCGCGATGACCGTGCTCTCGACGCACCAGGTCTATCGCGGCCTCCTCTGGAGCGTCGGGCTGCTCGGGGTCACGCTCGTCGTCGGCCGCGTCTTCTGCGGATGGATCTGCCCGTTCGGTACGCTCCACCACTTCTTCGGCTGGATCCTGCCGTCTCGGAAGGGGCGCGGCGCGCTCCGCGTCGAGGCGAACAAGACGCACGAGCGTCGTCAGAACGTGAAGTACTACCTGATGTACGCGTTCCTGCTCGCGTCGGTCGCGGGCAGCGCCATCGGTGGTCTCTTCGATCCCATCTGCATCGCCGTCCGCGCCATCGGCCTTGGCGTGATCCCCGGTGTGCAGTACGTCGCGCACCGCGGTCTCGGCGCCGTGCAGGACGTTCCGTTCCGCCCGGTCCAGGCCGCCGCCGACAAGACCCAGGACGCGCTCGCCACCGCGGTCTGGGGCTCGCATCAGTTCTATTTCCACCAGACCTGGCTCATCGTCGTCCTGCTGGTCGCGATCCTCTTCATGAACCGCTTCGTCCCGCGGTTCTGGTGTCGCGTGCTCTGCCCGCTCGGCGCGTTCCTCGGCGTGTTCGCGAAATTCGCCCTCTTCGGCATGGAGAAAGACCATGCAAAGTGCACCGATTGCAACCTGTGCCTCGTCAACTGCCAGGGCGCCGACAGCCCGCAAGGCGGCGTGAAGTGGCGGCAGGACGAGTGCCACGTGTGCCTCAACTGCGAGACGGCCTGCCCCGAGGACGTCATCAAGTTCCGGTTCCTTCCGAACCGCGTGAGCGCCCTCAGCGCGCCGGCGCTCCAGCGCCGCACGCTCCTCGCGACCACCGCCGCCGGTGCCGCGTTCATTCCGATGGCGCGCATCGCCGATTCCCTCGACGTGAACTACCACGCGAAGGTGATCCGGCCGCCGGGCGCCGTCGAGGAGCGCGCGTTCCTCGAGCGCTGCATCCGCTGCGCCGAGTGCATGAAGGTGTGCCCGAACAACGCGCTTCATCCGGCGATGTTCGAGGCCGGCATCGAGGGGCTGTGGACGCCCATCCTCATCGCCCGCATCGGCTACTGCGAGCACTCCTGCGTGCTCTGCGGCCAGGTCTGCCCCACCGGCGCGATCCAGAAAATAAGCGAGAAGGAGAAGCTCGGTCAGGGCGTCCCGCCCATCAAGATCGGCACTGCGTTCTACGACATCGGGCGTTGCCTGCCGTGGAGCATGGGCACGCCCTGCATCGTGTGCGAGGAGTTCTGCCCG
>JANXVA010000494.1 GCA_025351875.1 Myxococcales bacterium
CAAAAAGTCGCCAAAATCCGCGTCGGCGACGTGCACGCCAATGCCCAGGCGGCCAAATGCCTCCTGAAGGCCGAGAGCGGCGACATGCACCAGGCAGCCGAGCACGCGAAGCTCGCCGTCTCCGCCGAGCCCGCCATGGTCGACCATCACGCGACCCTCGCGGAGATCTACGCCAAGGCTGGGCTGATGGCCTCGGCAAGGCGTGCGGCGGAGACTGGCCTCGCGCTGGATCCGAAGAATGCGATCCTTCTGGCGGTCTCGAAGAGGGTGACGAAGGGGTGAGGGCTGTCGGGCAATCTCCTTTCTGGAGACACGATCGACACATTGTAAGGTAGCCGTTGTAGGCTTCCGGTCTCGGTAAGGAGAAGCGCGCGTATGGAGAAGGTCATCGGCATCGACCTCGGGACGACGAATTCGTGTGTTGCCATCGTCGAGAACGGCACGCCGGTCGTGATCCCGAATCGTGGTGGGTACAAGACCACGCCCTCGATGGTGGCGGTGACGGAGGCCGGCAAGCGCCTCGTCGGTCACATCGCGAAGCGCCAGGCGATCACGAACGCTGAGAACACGGTCTACGCGGCCAAGCGCCTCATCGGGCGCAAGTGGAACTCGCCGCAGGTGAAGAACGCCGTGGCGACGTCGAGCTACCGCATCGTCGAGGGTCCGCACAACGACGTGCGCATCGTCCTCCGCGACAAGGAGTTCTCGGTCCCCGAGATCAGCGCGATGGTCCTCCAGGAGATGAAGGTCATCGCCGAGGACTACCTCGGTGAGACGGTCTCGAAGGCGGTCGTCACCGTCCCCGCGTACTTCAACGACAACCAGCGTCAGGCGACGAAGGACGCGGGCGAGATTGCCGGCCTCGACGTCATCCGCATCATCAACGAGCCGACCGCCGCCGCGCTCTCGTACGGCTTCGGCCGCAACATCGAGAAGACGGTCGCCGTCTACGACTTCGGCGGAGGCACGTTCGACATCTCGATCCTCGAGATCGGAGCCCACGGCGTCTTCAAGGTCATCGCCACCGCTGGCGACACGTTCCTCGGTGGCGAGGATGTCGACGCGCGCATCATCGACTGGCTCGTCTCCGGCTTCAAAGAGGAGCACGGCATCGACCTTCGCCAGGACCGCATGGCCC
This sequence comes from Myxococcales bacterium, assembly GCA_025351875.1. Lineage (GTDB taxonomy): Bacteria > Myxococcota_A > Polyangia > Polyangiales > Polyangiaceae > Labilithrix. The sequence continues at coordinate 1,139 of JANXVA010000494.1, forward strand.
TCCAGCGCTTGAAGGACGCCGCCGAAAAGGCGAAGTGCGAGCTCTCTTCGGTCCGCGAGACCGAGGTGAACCTGCCCTTCATCATCTCGAGCGGCCGCAACGAGGCGCTCCACCTCCAGCGCACGCTCACGCGGCAGACCCTCGAGGAGCTCTCGGACGACCTCATCGAGCGGACCGTCGACATCTGCAAGCAGACCCTCGAGGACGCGAAGCTCGGCAAGGACGAGGTCGAGGAGGTCGTCCTCGTCGGCGGCATGACGCGCATGCCGAAGATCCAGCAGTCGGTGCAGGCCTTCTTCGAGAAGGAGCCGAACAAGGGCGTCCACCCGGACGAGGTCGTCGCGCTCGGCGCCGCCATCCAGGGCGCTGCGCTCGTCGACGACAAGCAGGAGATGGTCCTGCTCGACGTCACGCCGCACGCGCTCGGCATCATGACGTTCGGCAGCTACTTCGAGGAGCTGATCCCGCAGAACACCACCGTCCCGACGCACCGCACGAAGATCTTCACCACCAGCCGCGACAACCAGACGGCGGTGAAGATCCTCGTCATGCAGGGCGAGTCGCAGCGCGCCGAGGACAACGAGCTCCTCGGCGAGTTCATCCTCACCGGCCTCCGCCGCGCCCCCAAGGGCCAGGTCGAGATCGAGGTGACGTTCGAGATCAACGCCGACGGTATCGTCTCCGTCCGCGCGAAGGATCTCGAGACAGGGCTCGAGCAGTCGATCCAGGTCACGGCGACGAGCGGCCTGACGAAGGACGAGATCAAGTCGATGATGGAGAACGCGAAGGACGACCTCGTCGACCGTCGCACCTCCGAGGAGTTCGAGGCCGCCAAGCAGGAGGCCGAGAAGCTCATCGCCGAGATCGAGAAGCTCTTCCCGCAGGTTCAGCAGATCGTCGCCTCGAGCGACTTCGGCCGTGACGCGATCGAGAAGGCCAAGGCCATCGTCGACAAGGCCCGCGCCGCGATCGAGAAGCGCGACGCCGCCGCTGTGAAGGAGCAGATCGAAGGCCTCACGCGCACCCACCGGATGTTCAAGGGGGTCGTTGCCAAGACGTGACGGGGGCGCCCGCTCGATAGCCGTTTGAACGCGGCGCTCCGTGGACAGCGCGCTTCCGAGATCGTCGCAAGCAACGAGACTTCCGTGCCGAACGAGCCCGACGACAAGCCTGGCGGGGAGGACCAGGAGGAAGAGGAGTCGGCGGAGGACCGTCCGACGGTCGCACCGCCGTTCGACCCCGTAGAATTCGCGAAGGGCGTTCTCGGGGGCAGGCCGTCGCCCGCTCGCGGCATGGCCGCAGCGACGAAGACCCCGCCGGGCGGGCTCGCTGCGCAGGCGTCCGGGGGCGGCCGGTCCGCGCCGTCCCAGGGCGCTCCCTCAGGCCGCAAGACGCCCCTCGGGGTGGGGAGGCCGATGATGCCGACGCTGAGCGACCCGGCCGAGCTCGAGGAGGCTCGACAGATGTCGATCGGGTCTCACCCTCCCGCGAACAAGACGCCCCAGGGCCTGCTGTCGCTCGCCAACGCCCGCATCCCGTCGAACATCCCGCCACGCAAGGTCAGCTACGAGTCGCTCGGAGCCGTGGACCGCGAGTGGGAGGAGCTCGCGACGAGCCCTCCCCCGCCGTATGAGCAGGCGATCATCGACGGTTTCGCGCGTGAGGAGCGCGCGGAAGGCGCTCCGTCGACGAAGAGCGCCTCGGAGCTCGCCGCGGCGGTGGCGGCCTCCGCGGAGGCGATGCGCTCGATACCCGTACCCGCACCCGAGAACCAGGTCCCGACCTCCCCTCCGCCAGCTCCGCCGGCCCCCCCTCCGCCACCCAGCGCGCAGGAGATGAACGACCGGATCGCCCTCGGCGACTACTCGGGCGCCCTCGAGATCGCAGAGCAACTGCTCGAGACGGATCCGACCAACGAGCCCGTGAGGGTCTGCGCGGAGAGCTGCCGCGGAATCCTCAAGCAGATGTATATTACACGGATTGGACCGCTCGATCGCGTGCCCATCGTGATGGTCGCGCGCGACCAGATGCGCTGGCTCTCGATCGACCACCGTGCTGGCTTCGTGCTCTCGCTGGTCGACGGAGTGTCGAGCCTCGAGATGATCCTCGACGTGAGCGGGATGGCCGTCCTCGACGCGCTGCGGATCCTCTCCGAGCTCGCCCAGCAGCGCATTATTTCGTTCCGCTGAGCACGGAATTCACCCTGCTCCAACGGCGATTGCGCCCCTGTGTGTGAATAGGTGGCGAGCTCAGCCAGTCTCATAGCGGCACCGCTTCTGGCGGGGCCGTGCGCCGCATGAACATGCGGCGAAACGCGTCACTTTTTCGGACAGGCCGTGTGCCGCTTGCATACCATCGAGCGGGGCATCGAGGCCTGTGAGAGCCCACACCACGGGAAGCAGCCGACGCATTTCGCTGTGATTCCTTAGGTTTGGGTAGTGGTTTCGAACCTTGGAGGTTTCCTTTCATGCGCCATTCCTTTCGTATTTCCGCTGTCGTCCTGACGCTCGCCAGCGTCGTCTGCTTCGCGAACGTCGCAAGCGCCCAGGGCGCGCCTCCCGCAGCCGCTCCCGCAGCCGCTCCCGCAGCCGGAGCTCCTGCAGCTCCTGCAGCGGGTGCACCCGCGGACGCGGAGAAGGGCGAGCAGGGCCGCCTCCGCATCGGCTTCAACTTCCTCAATGCCGGCATCGGGTCCGCGGGCGATCTCTCGGGTCCATTCATCGGCGCCACGTTCAAGATTGGCTGGCAGTTCGACCGACTCATGGGCCTCTACGGCAACATCTCGCCGTTCATCTGGATCGGCAGCTCGAGCGCGGCCGGTGCGTCCAACGTCAGCATCGGAGCCATCACCGGCACGCAGCTCACGCCGCTCTTCTCGCTGACGCCCGCCGACATCTTCGAGGTCGCAGCGGGTCCGTCCCTCGACTACCTCACCGGCGGCGGCGCGAGCGTCGGCCCCGGCGGCTCGACGGTCGGTGGCTTCTCGAGCGTGTACTTCGGCCTGCACGGCAAGGTCGCCCTCCACCTCGGCGGTCGCAACGAGGAGACTGGCCGTCGTCGTGGCTTCACGATCGAGGGCAACGTGCACCCGTCGTTCACGCCGGGCGACGCCGCGCTCTTCATCACTGGCGGCCTCGGCTACGACTGGCTCTGATCGGCGATATCGAAGGCTGATTTCGCACGCGCAACCCAAATCGTCGGAGAGCCAACGATTCGTTGCGCGTGCGATGACCGCTCGCTAGACCCTAGTCTCCAGCCATGGAAACCGGGGGCGAGAGTCATCACATCAGCGCTCTGCGCGAGGAGATCGAGCGCGCGCTGCGGCGCGCCTTCGACCCCGCAGATGTGCTCCCGCGTCTCGCGCGCCTCGCGCGCCTCGCCCCTGCCGCGAGCGACGACGGCGTCTTTGCCCATCGTCAGCTCGCCGAGCTGCTCGTCGAGCGGCATCCGTGGCGTGCAGCCATCTACGCTCGTCGTGCGCTCGCGCATCGCAAGGACGACGATCGCGCCTGGGCCGTCCTCGCCTTCTGCCAGACGCTCCTCGGGAATTTCCGTTGCGCGGCGACGGCGTACAAGCAAGCCATCGCGTCCGCCCCCGGGAACCCGTGGTATGCGCACAACCTCGGTCACCTCCTCGATGTCGCTCTTGGAGCTCCCGAGCGTGCGCTGCCGTGGCTGCGCTCTGCCTACGGCGCGAAGGTGGACAACTCCGAGATCGTTGCGTCCTACGTGCACGCCCTCGCGCGTGCAGGGAAGACCTGTGAAGCGCGCGAAATCCTCGAGCGTGCGCTCGACCGCTTCGACTCCCGCGAGCTCGAGGCGCTCCTCCGGTGGCTCGATCAGGGCGCGCCGTCCGGAGAGGCTCGCGAAGGCCGGGACGCTCGTAGCGCGAGCAAGCGGACGCCCATCTCGCCGACGTCGAAGCCTCGTGAGGCGACGGACAAGAAGCTCCCGAAGGACCGCAAGCTCGCGCAGGTCCTCGTGCGTGGCCTCTCTCACCTCCCTCTGGACGCACGACAACGCAAGCGTGCCTTGGTGCTCGCGCGCGACGCGCTCGCCGAGGCGGAGGATGCCCAGCAGCTCACGGCCGTGGCCGAGGCCGTGGCGCGGACCGCGAAGCGAAGGGGGGACGACGTCGCTGGCCTCGCCGCAGCTGTCGCCTACGCCATCGTCTACGTCGACCACCTGCCGCTGTCGCATGCGGAGGTCGCCGCGCCGTTCCGCGTTGCCGTCGCGCGCCTGCGCGGTCGCTTCGCAGAGCTCCGCGCGAAGCTCGACATCATCCCCGGCGACGCCCGGTACGCGTCGACCCGCACGGGCGGCTTCTGAGCTCTTCCGGAAGACGCCGAATACGAGGCGGAATACCACCGCATCCTCGTCCATAATGCCCCGCATCATGCGAAGGCCACTCGCCGCTGCGTTGCTCTCGATGTTCCTCCTCGCTCCGAGCGCTCACGCGCAGGGGACGGACGTGCCAGCTCCACCGAGCGTCCAGGACCCGATGCTCCTGCCGGTGCCGCGCGCCAGGATCGAGATCGCGACCTGGGAGGTCGCGCTCCAGCACGTCCGGGCGCGCTCGACGGATCTTCGCGTGGCGGCCTACGCGATCGAGCGTGCCGAGGCGCAGCAGCGCGTGGCCCTCGCCGGCACGCTGCCGTCGCTCAACGGGACGGGAGCCTTCACGCACCAGATCATCACCAAGGACACCCCTCAGCCCATCGGGTTCGGCGCCGGAGGGGTCCAGTACAAGACGTTCACGTCGCCGGCGTCCGACTACTTCACGGGACAGCTCGTCGCGACGCAGCCGATCCTCGCGCTGCGGGCGTGGCACAACATCGGGACGGCACGCGTCGCGACCGACGCGTCGCGGCTCTCGTTCGAGGACGCGAAGCGCCAGATCGCGCTATCGGTCGCCAATTCGATCGTCGGCGTGGTCACGGCCGAGCGCATCGCCGAGCTCAATCGCGTCGGGCTCGCGAATGCGCTCCAGCGCGTCGAGCTCACCGCGCGGAAGTCGGCGCTCGGTGGCGCCACTGGGCTCGACGTGATCCGCGCACGACAGGATGTGGAGATCGCGCGCGCGACGCTCGTCGCCGGTGACGAGTCGTTGCGCCAGTCGCGCGAGGCGCTTGGTCTCGCGGTCGGACTGCCCGAACAGGTCGGCGTCCCTACCAACGTCGACATCAGCGGCCTCGAGCGCGACGCACGCGCCACGTGCAAGCCGGCAGCGACGGTCGACGAGCGCCCCGACGTGGCGGCGCTGCGGACGCAGCTCGACGTCGCCTCCCGGAACATCAAGGACGTGAAGTACCAGTTCGCGCCCGTCGTGAACCTCCAGTCGGCGCTCGCGACGACGACGACGGACACCGGCTCCTCCCCCAACACGACCTGGAACGTGCAAGCAGTGCTTTCCGTCCCGCTCTGGGAGGGTGGTGCGAGGTACGGCAACCTCCGGGACGCGCATGCGCAGGAGGCCGTCGCCGAGCAGAAGCTCGAGGCCGGCCGCCGGACCGCGATCATCCAGGTCGACCAGGCGCGGCGCGGCGTGACCGTTTCCGAGGACCGCCGCCGCGTCGCCGGCGCCGCCCGCGACCTCGCGGCCGAGACGGACCGCCTCGTCCGCCTCGCGTATCAAGAGGGTCGCGGCACCAGCCTCGAGCTCATCACCGCGGCGCAGTCGCTTCGCGAAGCCGAGATCCAGCTGGCGCTGCGCGATTTCGAGCTCGTGAAGTCGCGGGTGCTCGCGGTGCTCGCGCTCGCATCTTGCCCCTGGTGATCGCAGCGCGGCGACGCGTTCAGCTGGGAGGAGCGGCAGCTTCCCAGCCGGTGACGCGCGCGAGCTCGCTGAGCGCGACGTTGTAGTCCATGAGCGCCTGGATGTGGTTCGCGCGCGCGAACACGTAGGCACGCAACGGCTCGACGATCTGGCGCTCGTCCTTCGTCCCGAGGTCCACGGCGTCCTGGACGCTCGAGATCCACCGCTTGGCGCGGTGCTCGGCGCGGTCCCAGTTCTCCTCGCGCGCCTTGGCCTCGGCCGCCGTCGCGTACTGGTTCTCGACCTCGACCGCGACGCCACCGAGCGCGTACCGCTCGAGGGCGCGAGCTTCCTCGAGCTGGGCTTCGGCGCCGTTGATCCGGGCGTTCTTCGGCAAGAGATCGAGGCCCCACTCGACGCCGAACGCGGCCGCCGCGCCGAAGCCGTTGAACGGGTCGCCGATCCACGCGGTGTTCTGCTGCGTCGCGCTCGGCGCGATCGAATACGAGAAACCTAGGCCGGCGCCGATGTTCGGGTAGAGCTGGGCGCGGGCGAAATCAACCTGCGCGCGCCGGGCAGCGACGCCTGCGCGCGCGAGGTTGATGTCCGGACGGAAGAGCCGAGCGGCCGTGAGGTAACGGACGACGGGCCCGAGCGTGTTCTCGGGGCGCTTGAGCGGCTCGTCCGGAATGTCGAAGGCCGTCTGCACTCCGGTGAAGAAGCGGAGCGCGGCGCTCGCATAGGACTCGCCCTTCCTCGCCTCGGCGACGCGTGCGAGCAGCTCGTCGCGATAGATCTCGAGGCGAAGGCGGTCGGGCTCCTCGACCGAGGTGTCGTTCGCGGCGAGTTTTGTCGCGACGTTCTCGATCGCTTTGTTGAGCTTCGAGAGGACGTCGTCCGCGATATAGAGCGCGTCGCGCGCAAGCATCAGGCCGAAGTATGCGCGGCGCACGTCGGCGCGCACCTGCAGGCGGTACTTTTCGAGATCCCACTCGTTGAAGCGAACCTGCGCCTCGGCGGCGCGCTTGATCGAGTCGATCTTGCCGAACGTGTAGATGGGGATCGTGCCGCGGACGCCGAAGGTGAGAAACGGCTGGAAGTCGGAGCCGAAGCCCTGGTTGAGCGCCGAGCGCGGCGCCGCATTGTAGAACGGAGTGCCGCCAATCGTCGGGATGACACCGGTGGTCGCGCTCGCGGACCAGTAGGAGTACGGCGTGTATTTCGCCTCGTCGAGCTGCGCATGAACGAAGGCGAGCCGCGCGCGCGATGCCCAGAGGTTGGGGTGGTTGCGCTCCGCGAGCGTGAGGCACTCCTGGAGTGTGTAGGCGTGCGGCCTGATGGTGGCGATCGGCCCGGGCGGGAGGATCGGTTCGCCCTTCTTCGGGACGTCCTTCTTGTCGGACTTCGCGTCGTCGTCGAGATCGAGGTCGCCGGCGTGCGCGGGGGCCGCGACGAGGCCAAGTCCGCCGAGAAGCAGCGTCGCGGCGACGAGGCGGCTCGCCCTCGTCGCGGTGCGCGCGTTGGGTCGGTGCATACGGCGCGTCGACGGCATCTCGGGTGCGCGACACTATCAAACCGCCGACGGCGTGACCACGTAGGACGTCGCGGTCCCGCCCCCTGACATCGATGTCGTGGGGAGCTCGAGAGCCCATTCAGCGCGCCTGCGGTGCTTCTTCCCCGGTCGGCGTGTAGATGAAGCCCTCCTGCTGGAAGACGCAGAGGCGGTCTCCGCCACGGCGCTTTCCCTCGAGGAGCGCGGCCTCGAGGGCGGAGAGGAGCGCGTCCTTGGTGCGGACGTCGCGGCTCGGGAAGAGAGCGACGCCGACCGAGGCGGTGACCGACACCTCGCCGTCCCCACCGAATTTGGTCTGCGCGATGTCCCGCCACATTCGGGAAGCGACGACCAGGGACCCGGCAAAGTGGGTCGCCGGAAGCATGATGAAGAACTCGTCTCCGCCGTATCGCGCGACGACGTCGGTGTCACGAACGGATTTCTTGATCACCTCCGCGACGCCGCGCAGGACGGTATCGCCGAGCGAGCGGCCGCCGCGCTCGTTGTGGACCTTCAGGCGATCGATGTCGAGGATGCAACACGCGAGCGGCTCGGCGTGCTTCTCGGCGCGCGCGAACTCGGCGGTGAGTCGCTCGTGCAGGTAGAGGAATGAGTGGGCCCCAGTGAGCTCATCGAACGAGCGCAGACGTTCGAGCTTCTGGCGCGCCGCGCGCATGCGATCGTGCGCGCGTTTGACGCGAAGCGCGGACGAAACGCAGAGCAGTAGCTCCGTCTGCTCGAACGGCTTGCAGACGTACGCATCGGCACCGATCTTGAGCGCCTCGGCGCGGCTCTTCGGATCGGTCTTCGCGAAGACGAGCGCGACAGGGACGAAGTCGTCGCCACGCAGGCCCTTGATCGTCCGGCACGCGTCGACACCGCTGACCCGCGGCATCACCGCATCGAGGAGCACGACGTCGAGGCCGCCGCTCGCGAAACGCGCGATGGCCTCCTGCCCGTCGGCGGCCGTCTCGACCTCGTAGCCGCTGGCTCGCAGCGTGCTCGCGATGAGCTCCCGCGTGTCTGCGTCGTCATCGGCGACGAGCACACGCGCAGGCCCCTCGGCGTCAACGGCGGTCTGGAAGGACCGCGACGTGACGTCCGCGGCCATCGCGGCGCGCAGCATGGTCGACTCGCGGTCCCCCGAGAGCCCGTCGTCGTCGTAGGCGGGTTTTTCGGAGCGGGCCACGAGAGGTACACGATGCCCTACGGGGGGAGCGGCAGGCAACAGGCAAGACGAGAGGAGAACAGGCACGGGCACGTGGAGACGAGAGGAGAGGCGCCCGTGCCCGGTCGGACCGCGACGTTCATTTAGGGCGGGCGGCGGCGACGACCTTGCGCGCGAGCGTCGAGAAGCCAAGGTCGTCGAAGGTCGCTTCTCGGACGACTCGAACGTCGTCGTAGCCGGCGTTGGGAGGGATGTCCGCCTTGGAAAGTGAGCCGACGAGGTCGGCGCGGAGGACGTCGACCGTGAGCTTTCGGTGCGAGAGGACGTGCTCCACCACCCCGACCCGCCGGAGCTTGCCGATGGGGAGCCACGCGGCGAGGCGAGCGCGCATCTTCGCGGGGCCCTCGATCGACGGCGGCTCCCAGAGGCCGGCGAACGTGCCCTCCCCTCGCCGCCGCGCGAGGAGGATGGCGCCGTCCTTCTCACGGGTCGCGACGACGGCCTGGACCCGTCGCGCAACGGGTGCTTTCTTCTCCGAGAGGATCGGGAGCTCGGCGACGCGTCCCTCGGCGAAGGCGCGGCAGCACGACGCGAGCGGGCACGCGCCGCAGGTCGGCGATCGCGGCGTGCAGATCGTTGCCCCGAGCTCCATGAGCGCCTGGTTCCAGGCCCCGGGGTCGTCCTTTGCGACCAGGTCGTCTGCGAGCGCCTCAGCGGTGCGCATGCCGGCCTTCCGCATGTCCTCGTCGATCGCGAACAGCCGCGCGAAGACACGCGCCACGTTTCCGTCGACGAGACCGACCGCCTGGCCGAACGCGATGCTCGCGATGGCGCCCGCGGTGTACCGGCCGATACCAGGAACACCGAGAAGGGCCGCGCGGTCACCCGGTAGGGCCCCGCCCCGCAGGGCCACTGTCCGCGCTCCGTCGAGGAGGAGCCGCGCTCGCCGGTAGTATCCGAGCCCGCTCCATGCCGCGAGTACGTCATCGGGGGGAGCCTCCGCGAGCGCGATCGCCGTCGGGAAGCGCTGCAGGAACCGCTCGTAGTACGGGATCACCGTCTCCACGCGGGTCTGCTGGAGCATGATCTCGCTGACCCAGATCGCGTACGGATCGCGCGTGCGGCGCCACGGCAGATCGCGCCGGCACGCGGCGTACCACTTCAACAGCGTTTGTTGGAGGTGCGCCACTTGCGCTGGAGCAAGGACGACCGCATCTTGCCGCTTCGTGAGCAAGTCACTTCCGAACCCGGGCGTCGCAGCCGTCCTCTCGTTCTTCATTCCGGGCGTCGGCCAGATCTACAACGGCGCGTTCCTGCGCGGTATCTTCTGGTTCATCGTCACGCCCGGGCTCTGGATCTTCTCCGCGGGGACCCTCGGATGGATCTTCCACCTCGCGGCGGCCTACACGGCCTACAGCTTCGCGAAGCGCATGACCTGATCGCGTTCAGCGATAGGGATTGTTGTTGAGGTCGTCGGGCACCCCGCCGCCGCTAGGCTTGGTGGTGACGGGCTTCACGGGCACGACGGGCCGCGTCGGCCTCGCGCCCGGGCGGAGCACGCTCGGGGCGGTGGGCAGCGCGCTGGCCGGTGGCGTCGCGCTCGCGATGGAGGCGACCGCGGCCGGGTCGCCTCCCGACGGCAACGTTCCGCTCGGCGCTTGCGTGGGGGCGACCGCAGGCGCCGTCGCGACCCCGCCGCTCGCAGGAGGACGGGTCCCGAGGCTCTTCGCGCCCCATGCGCCCACGCCCATCAGCACGATGGCCGCGACGACGGCGAGCGCGATGCGCCCTCCCGTTCGCGCGGGCGAACGCGGCGCGGTCCCGAGCTGGCTCGGGCCATGGCTGCTCGGAACCATGATGACCGCCGACGACACGCTCGAGACCTTCTCGGGCGCCGTCGACGCGCGCTCGGTCGTGATCCGTTCGTGGGCCTCGACAGACCCCGCCTGCTGCGGGCCGGTGCGCGGCGGAAGGCTTCCGCGGCGGCCGCCGCGGGACGTCGACGACGGCTCGGAGTTGCTGCCTCCGTCGACGCGCGTGACCACCGAGTCGAGGACCGGCTTCGAGCGGGGCCCCGTGCGCGGTCCCGTACTGTCGCTCGGTTCGCTGCGCGCAAGCCACGCGCGCACCGCGTCGCGCTGCTGGCTCAAGTCCGCGCCGATGACCTCCTGGAGACACTCCGCGACGTCGCGCACGGAGCCGACACTGTTCAGCGCGCGTGCCGCCTTCTCGAGCTCATCGCCGAAGTCCTGGGCGGTCGCGTAGCGCTCGTCGACGTCGCGCGAAAGCGCCTTCATGCAGATCGCCTCGAGGGGCTTGGGCACGTCCGGGCGCACGCTGCTCGGCGGCGCGATGGCGTCGTAGAGCACGCGGTTCAGGGTCTCGGCCTCGCCGTCGCCCTTGAAGAGCCGCTTCGTCGCGAGGGCCTCCCAGAGCACGATTCCGCACGCGAAGAGATCGGCGCGCCGGTCGACGGCGCCGCCGCGCGCTTGCTCCGGCGCCATGTACGCGAGCTTGCCCTTCAGCTGTCCGGAGCGCGTCGTCGAGAGCCGCGAGGCCGCACGAGCCACGCCGAAGTCGACGACGCGCGCGACGCCGTCGACGCCGACGAGGATATTTTGCGGAGACACGTCACGGTGGACGATCTGGAGCGGGTCGCCGTGGTCATCTCGCATCTCGTGCGCGGCGTGGAGGCCGGCGAGGACGTCGAGGAGGATGCGGATCGTCACTCCGTAAGGAACGCGTCCGTTCGCCTTGGCCGCCTTTGCGAGGACACGCGCAAGGGTATCGCCCTCGATGTAGTCCATCACCAGGTAGTAGCCCTGGTCGCTCTCGCCAACCTCTTGAATGGGCACTACATTCGGGTGGTGGATACGCGCGGCGAGCCGCGCCTCGTCGAGGAACATCTCGACGAACTCCGGCTCGCGCGCGAGGTGCGGGTGGAGGCGCTTGATCGCGACGAGACGCTGGAAGCCAGCGACGCCCGAGAGACGAGCGAGGAAGACCGTCGCCATCCCTCCGCTGGCGAGCTCGGCGATGAGCTCGAAGCGGTCGAGGCGTTCCCCTTCTCCGTCGTTGGCGAGGAGCTTCGTCATCCCTCCTCCGTGATTGAATCACTCTTTGCTGTCGCCGGCGACATCGCGTGCGACAAGGTGGGTCTTCGGGGATCCAGACTCCTAGAAGGTCCCGGCGGCCCCGACGCTGCAGCCCCCCGGCATCGGCGCGGCCCCGACGCGCACGCCGCGCGTCACACCGGTCGTGTCGACCCTCGGCCCCGAGCTCGACCACTGGGTGAAGAACAGCCCGATGACCCCGGTGATCGCTGCTGCGCCGATGGTGACGCCGAGAAGCACGTTGGTGCGCAGCTCGGCGGACTTGCCGTCCTGGTACTCGGGGCAGCTCTCGCCCTTTCCCGCACACGCGCGACGCACCGCGTCGACGCCGGGATTGTTCTTGGCGTCGATGCCCGAGACGACCGTTCCGGCCCCCACCGCCGCGGTCACCCCGAGCGCGACGAAGAAGACGACCGGCCCGAGCGGCTTCGCGCTGGACGGGGGCTTTTCGGGCGTGATCGGCGCCGCGGCCACAGGACTGACGGGCGACGGAGCGCTGACCGGCGGCGCCGGCGGCGCCTCGAACGCGAGCGTGTCCTTCCCGCCTCGCCTGGCGTCGATGTGCCGGGCGACGCCGCCCGTCTTGAAGCTCACACCGAGCTCGTGCGGACCCGGGTCGAGGAAGATGCGGTGCTTCTGCGCGTCGGACTGCGAGACGACGCGACCATCGGCAGCGATGGCGCAGTCGGCGTTGCAGTCGACGGCGTATTCGTTGAGCACGGGCGCGGCCTCGTCGAGCGTCTCCTTCGCGATCTGCGCGGTGGGAGGGTCGTTCGGGTATCGCTGCTGGGCGATCGCCGCGAGCGTCGCCGCGCGTCCGAGCTGCTTGGCCTTGCGGCGCGCGCGGATCGCGAGGCGAACCGTCTCTGCGCGCGGGGCATCGCGGAAGGCAGCCTCGAAGTGCACGGCTGCGCCGTCGAAGTCATCGGCGAGAAACGCGCGACGGCCCCGATCGTACTCGTCGGCCGCAGACTTGAGGCGGTCGGCCGACGGCGGCTCCTCCGCAGACACGCGCGGGCTCGCGGTAGTCGCGGCGAGCGCAGCGCACGCAGCGGCCACGACGACGAGCCTGCTCCCCCCACGTCGCATGCCTAGAAGGTTACACCCGAGGAAGTCGCGAGATCACACCATCTCGAGGAAGAGACGGTCGGGATCCTCGAGGTAGTGGATGATGTCGTACGCGAACGCCGCGCCGACGTGCCCGTCGACGATCCGATGGTCGAACGACAGCGAGAGCAGCATGACGTCGCCGATGACGATCTGCCCGTCCTTCACGACGGGCTTCTGCTTGATCTGGTGGACCCCGAGGATGCCCACCTCGGGGAAATTGATGATCGGCGTCGCGAAGAGACCGCCGTCGGCGCCGAGCGAGGTGATCGTGAAGGTGGAGCCCTGGAGGTCTTCCATCCTCGATTTCCCGTTCTTCGCGTCCGTGGCGACGCGCTCGATCTCGCGTGCGACGTCGAGCACGGAGCGCCGGTCGGCGTCCTTCACCACCGGGACGATGAGGCCAGCCTCGGTCGAGGCAGCGATCCCGATGTTGTAGTACTTGCGATAAACGAGCTCGTTCGTGGACTCGTCGAGGGCGCTGTTGAGGATCGGCTTCTTCTTCAGCGCGGCGACCACCGCCTTGACGATGAACGGGAGGAACGTGAGCTTGACGCCCTGCGCCTGCGCCGCCGGCTGGAGGCGCTTGCGAAGCGCCTTCAGCGCCGCGCAATCGCACTCCTCGACGAACGTGAAGTGGGCCGCGGTGTGGACCGACTGGGCCATCTTCTGGGCGATTTTCCGGCGGACGCCCGCGAACGGGACGCGCTCCTCGAGCGCCCCCTGAGCCGCCGTCGGCGCCGTGATCTTCACGGCGTCACGCGCGCGCTCATGGGCGGGCATCGGAATCGTCGCGCTCCTGACGGGTGCCAATGCCGCCGGGCTCGCGTTCGGCTCCTTGGCGAACGTCTCGACGTCGACCTTGGTGACGCGCCCCTGCGGCCCTGTCGGTGGAACGGCGCGGAGGTCGATCTCCATGTCGCGCGCGAGCTTGCGCGTCGCGGGGGTCGCGAGCGGCTTTGCGTTGAAGTAGCTGCTCGCAAGGTCGCCACCGGCGCTCACGCTGCTCGCGGTGCGCGGCGCGGCGGAGGCGGCGCCCATTCCGGGGAGGTGCTCCTTGATGTCACCGACCGCTGTTGCGGCAGGCTCGTTCTTCGCGGCGCCGCCGTTCGCGTGACGCGCGCCCGAGCCGCCGCTCGCGTGTGCCGAGGTCTTGTCCGACGCCGCCGTGACGGTCGCGTCGAGCTCGAAGACCACGAGCACCGAGTGGACGGCCACGACCGTTCCCGGAGCGCCCACCGTCTCGACGACGCGACCGGCCTTCGGCGAAGTGATCGTGACGGTGGCCTTGTCGGTCATCACCTCGATCATCGGCTGGTCTTCCTTGACGATGTCACCTGGCTTGATGAGCCAGCTGACGATCTCGCCCTCGGTCACGCCCTCGCCGATGTCCGGCAGCTTGAATTCCCAGCGAGCCATCTTCGCTCCTCTGAATCAGTAACGAGCCGTCTCGGTGATCGCCGGAAGGATCCGGTGAGCCAGCGGCAGATAATCCATCTCGAGAGTGTACGGAAACGGCGTGTCGAACCCGGTCACGCGAACGGGCGGCGCCTCGAGCGACAAGAAGCACTTCTCGTTGATCAAGGCGATCAGCTCGGCGCCGAAGCCGCACGTCTTTGGCGCCTCGTGGACGACGATGACGCGGCCCGTCTTCTTCACGCTGGCGACGATCGTGTCGATGTCGACCGGCCACAGGGTGCGGAGATCGACGATCTCGCACTGGATACCTTGCTCCGCCGCTTTGTCGGCGGCCGCAATTGCCTCGTAGAGCATCGCGCCCCACGCGAGGATCGTCACGGCGGCGCGCCCGGCGTCGGCGGCGTCGACCTCACGGACGACCTTCGCCTTCGAGAGCGGCACGACGTAGTCCCCCTCGGGGACCTCACCTCGCGCAGCGCGGTAGATCCGCTTCGGCTCGAAGAAGAGGACCGGGTCCGGATCGCGGATGGCGGCGAGGAGCAGGCCCTTCGCGTCGTGAGGGTTCGACGGGCACACGACCTTGAGGCCCGCGACGTGGATGAAGAGCGATTCGGGCGATTGGGAGTGGTAGAGCCCGCCGCGTATGCCGCCGCCGACCGGTGTGCGAACGACCATCTTCGCGGAGTACTCGCCGCCGGAGCGCCAGCGCATCTTCGCCAGCTCGCTCACGATCTGGTCGTAGCCGGGGAAGATGAAGTCCGCGAACTGGACCTCGGGGACCGGAACGAGGCCGTAGAGCGCCATGCCGATCGCCGTTCCGAGGATCCCGCCCTCCGAGAGCGGCGTGTCGATCACGCGATCGTCGCCGAACTCGTCCCACAGGCCCTGCGTGACGCGGAAGACGCCGCCGACGCGGCCGACGTCCTCGCCGAGAACGATCATGCGCTCGTCGCGCTTCATCTCGAGGTGGAGCGCCTCGTTGATCGCCTGCACCATGTTCATGACGCGTGGGGCCCCGCTGGCATGCGGCGCATGCGGGGTCTTGGACTCGTTCACGGTCACGACGAAGCCTCCTCTGCCTGGGCCCGGAGATGCGCCGGCAGCTCCGCATAGACGTCCTCGAACATGGAGGCGATCGGCGGGCGCGCGGCGCCTTCGGCGGCGGCGACAGCGGCGTCGATCTCTGCGCGAAGCTCGGCGACCAGCGCCTCGTGACCCGCGGCGTCGAGTGCGCCGTCGCGCTCGAGCGCGGCGCGTAGGCGCGCGAGCGGGTCGGCCCCCGCGGCCCCGAGAGAGAGGAGCTCGGGTGCGCTCCACTCGTCGGGCAGCGAGGTGAAGCGCTCGGTCGCGACCTCGACGAGCGTGGCGCCCTTGCCCGCGGCCGCACGTGCAACGGCCTCGCGGACGAGCGTGAGGACGGCAAGCCCGTCGCCTCCGTCCACGCTCGCGCATGCGACGCCGTACGCCGCGGCGCGGTCCGCGAGGTCGGCCTTCTTCGCGCCGAGCCGGCTGGCGCGCGACACGAGCACGCAGGGCGCCTTGAACACGCCGGCGAAGTTGACCGCGTTGTGAAAATCGCCGGTCGCGGCGGCGGCGGTTCCGAACATCGCGAGGGTGACGACGTCGTCCTTGCGCATCCGTGCGGCCCAGGCGGCGCCCACGGCCTGCACGAGGTGAGCGCCGATGAGCCCGCTCGCTGGAACGACGTGACGGGCGCGGCTCGCCGGGTGGTCGGGCGCGCCGTGGCCCTTGACCACGTCCACGGCTGTGCCGAATGCCTGATGGGCGTAGGTCGCAGTCGGGATGCCGCGGACGAGCGCGCCGGCCCACTCGCGGTGCCCCGGGAAGAACCAATCGCCTTCGCGAAGCGCCATCGCCGTCGCGGCGATCGCGACCTCCTCGCCGATGCAGGCGGCGTGGAAGGCCACGCGGCCCGCATGCTGGAGGAAGGTCATTCGGGCCGAGAGAAGGCGGGCCCGAGCGGCATGGGCATAAAGCGCGCGGCCCGCGGCGAGGCCGGTCTGCGGAGCCACGTCCTTCCCGCCAACGCCGCCATCCCCTGCTTCTGCCGATGCGGTCGCGAGGGAGGACATCGTGGGTGAAGGAGCGCGCTCCATGGCGGCGGACCTTACCACGCTTTCCGTGTAGGGGACCTCCGGTCCCCCTCACCGCTTTCGCGGCGAGCCTCCCCCAGGGAGATTCGGCACTACGCGCCGACCGGCGTGCAAGGCACGCCGTTTCTCGTGACAGCCTTGGCGACCGCCGTCTCGGCGAATCGGCGGTGGGCGAGATGACGCGCCGAGGGAGCTTGGGCTGTGTGCGTCAAAGGGGTGCCCTCTCGTGATCTGGTGCTGCGAGGTCGACTTGCGTATGATCCACCGCATGGCGCGTCGCGCCTTTCTTCCGACAATCCCTCCGCCGGCCGGGCCACCCCCCGTTCCGTCCGTTCCGTCGACGCGAAGCCAGGCTCCGCCGCCGTCGGTCGGTGGGGACCGCCGTCCGAGCGTTCCGCCGCCGTCCACACGCGGGAGCATGCCGCCGCCGTCCACGCGCGGGAGCATGCCGCCATCGTCGATGCACGGTGAGCGCCAGGGCGATCGCCTCTCGTCGCCACCCGGCACCGACACCGTCGCGATGCACGCGGTCACGCAGCTCCTCGATCGCCTCGCGGCCGCCGACGAGTCGCAGTTCCTCGTCGCATGGACGGAGCAGATGCTCACGGGGCGCTCGCGCCTCGACCCCGCGCTCGCCGTGCGCCTGCTCCGCGCGTATCGCGAGACCGGTCGAGTCGACAAGGCTCGCGACCTCGCTGCCTCGCTTCCGAGCTCCCCCTCCTCGTGGAACCCGCTCGACACTGCACGCCTCGCGATCGAGCGCGCGATCCTCTGCACGATCGACGGCCGAGCGGATCATGCCGAAGCCGAGCTCCGTCAGGCCTCGCGCGCGCTGACCGTCGCGCCGCGCGGCGCGGGCTTGCGTGAGCAGCTCGACATGCACCTCACGAGCGCCCAGCTCGAGCTCCGCTTGAACCGCGTCCAGCAGGCCCAGGCGGCCCTGCGCCTCGCCGAGCACGTCGCCGAACGCCTCGAGGACGGCGCCTGGCGCGTGGCCGTATCGATGTCGCTCGGCCATCTCGCGATGCGCCTCGCCGACCCGCGCACGGCCGCCAAGCACTACGGTGTCGCGCTGCAGCGTTCGGCGGCCCGCGGGCTCGCCGCAATGCGTGCACACGGAAACCTCGCGATTGCGCTCGGCTCGATCGGTCAGTTCGACGACGCACGCAACAACGCGTCGATGGCCTGCCAGATCGCCGGAGAGATCGCCGCCGGCTGGCGCCATGCAGACGCCTACGACGTCCTCGCGATCGTCGAGATCGCCGCTGACCGCCCTGTCGCTGCGCTCCAGGCGCTGGACGACGCTCACGCCGCGCTCGGGGACCTCGAACAGCCGACGCTCCGCTACCAGCTCGCCGGTCATCGCACGCTGGCGCTGGCGATGCTCGGACGCGCGCAGGCCGCCAAGCAGTGGCTCGCAAAGACCGACAAGCTCCGCGCGGAGCTCTTCCAGGTCGATGCGATCGACGAGCAGGATCTCGTCGCGACGCGCGCGCGCACGCTGGAGGCCTGCGAATCTCCCGCGGAGGCGCTCGAGGTCTCGATCGCCCACGCGGAGCGCCTGCCCGACGCCTTCGTCACCGGGTCGCTCAACCTCGTCATCGCCCGCTGCGCGCTGGCCATCGGCGACGCCGAGACCGCCCGGGTCGCCGTGGAGCGTGCTGCACTCTCGGGCGATCGTCACGGATGGGTTCTCCCCGACCGGCAGCCGAGCGCGACACTCTGGCAGATGGCGCTGAGGAGCGGTGACAGCCGCGTCGTCCGTTACGCCGAGAAGATGATCGCGATCATGACGACTGGCGCGGCGCCGCCCAGCCTGCCGCCGCCGTCGGTCGATGGCCGCGGCTCACGCACGAGCATGCCGCCCCCGGCGCGCAACTCGTACCCGAGCATCCCTCCCCCATCCCGGAACTCCGTGCCGAGCCTCGCGGCGCTTGCCGCGGCGACCGCCGACGACTCCTCCGAGTTCGACATGCTGCCGGAGGGCGAGACGCTCATCTACGTCACGACCGCGCTGGGCGTCACCCGGGTGCGCTCGACGGAGCTCGCCACGGCGGTCGAGGGGACCGACCTCGTCGTCGACACCATCACGCACCAGCTTCGCGTCGAAGGTCGGGAGGTCTCGCTCGAACGGCGCCGCGCGCTCGAGCCCCTGGTCGTGCAGCTTCTCCGTCGCGCGCGCGACGGGCTCAGCGCGGAGGAGATCCTCCGCGCCGCCGGCGGCCCCGGTCCCGAATCCGCCGACGCCGAGCACCGCGTCCGCGTCCTCATCTCGCGCGTCCGCGACCTCCTCGGCGATCCGGCGGCGATCGAGCGCGTCCGCGACGCCGGCGAGCACGGCAAGACCCGCTACCGGCTCGCGCCGAACGTGCGTTTCGCGCTGATCGAGCCGCTGTACACGAGCTGAAATATTTTCGACGCCGGCGTCGCAAGCGTGCCGATGGCTGCTGCGTCAGTCAGCCGTCTTCGATGCGGGCGTCGCGTGCCCTCGTGCTTCGCTTCCCTACGGCGGCAATCGCCGCGAGCGACAGCCCCGCGAGCGCGACACCGACGAGCGCGAGCCTGCCCGAGATTTGCGGCTCGCGCGCGATGACGAGCGGCACGACCTGCACCCCGAAGAACGTGATCCGTGCCGCCATCGAAGGGAAGACGCTGCCCGAGACGGCGCGCATCCACGAGATCGCCAGCGCGGTGACGAGGATAGACGCGATCTCACGCGGGTTCGCGCCGACGAGGAGCGTGTCGTAAGCGGCCGTCGCGAGAATCACCGACTCGGCTCGCCGACCGCGCTTCAGCGGCGTGAAGAGCGCTCCGCGAAAGAAGAGCTCGTCACATACCGGCATGACGATGACCAGCGTGAGGACGAGCGCGATCTTCTTGCCGGGCGTCGGCGCGTCCAGAATCCGCTCATACGCCTCTAGCTCGGCCGCGGTGGGCGGGAATCGCTTCGCGAAGACGCCGTCCAGCCACATCGACGCAGGCGAGAGTCCGCAGCCGACGAGCGCTCCGAGGAAGACGAGCGCCGCCGGCGGAGGTCGCAGCGCGAGCAGATGCCGGATCGAGGACTCCGGCTCGTGGACACGGAGCAGCCCGAACAGCACCACCGAATACGCGAGCAGCTTGCACGTGGTGAACGTGACGACGTCGACGTAGGCACCTGGCCGCGCGGCGTCGATCACCGAGACCATGACGCTCAGCAGCAATGCGACGAGCAGTGTCCAGAAGGCGGCGGCAAGGAACGAGAGCGGGCGCTCCTGCGACGCGGGGGGGTCGCTCGCCACGCTCAGGGCCCGCGCTCCGCGCCGGCGCTGCCGCCAGGCACGAGATGGGCAGGGACACCGCGCTTCACGACCATGTCGCGAGCCATCTTCGGGTCGGTCTCGGCGTGATCGATGGTGAAGTGCAGTCCGCGACTCTCACGCCTCGCGGCCGCGCACTCGACCACGAGCTGCGCGACCGTGGCGATGTTACGAAGCTCGAGGAGATCGCGCGTGAGGAAATACGTCCAGTAGTACTCGGCGATCTCCTCCTGGAGCAGCGCGATGCGACGCGCCGCGCGGCGCAGGCGCTTGTCGGAGCGCACGATGCCGACGTAATTCCACATCAGCCGCCGCAGCTCGTCCCAGTTCTGCGTGATGACGACCGCCTCATCGCTCGGGACCGCCTCGCCGACGTCCCAGTCGGGAACGTCCGGCCAGGGCTTCGCTCGCTCGATCGAGGCGAGCGCCTGTGCTGCCATGTGGGCGAAGACCATTCCCTCGAGCAGAGAGTTCGACGCGAGCCGGTTCGCGCCGTGGAGGCCGGTGTGCGCGCATTCGCCGATCGCCCAGAGGCCGGGGATAGTCGTACGCCCGTCGAGGTCCGTGGTTATCCCGCCGCAGAGATAGTGCGCCGCCGGGACGACGGGGATCGGCTGGGTCGTGATGTCGATCCCGTAACCCATGCATTGTGCATGGATGCCGGGAAAGTGCTCCTTGATGAACGCCGGGTCCTTGTGCGTGATGTCGAGGAGAACGTGCTCGGCGCCGCTCCTCTTCATCTCGTGGTCGATCGCGCGAGCGACGATGTCGCGCGGCGCGAGCTCCATGCGCGGGTCGTACTCCTTCATGAACGGAGTGCCGTCGAGGCGGCGGAGGATGGCGCCCTCACCGCGTAGCGCCTCCGAGATGAGGAAGTTCTTCGCCTGCGGGTGGAAGAGGCACGTCGGGTGGAACTGGTAGAACTCCATGTTGGCCACCTCGGCGCCGGCGCGGAACGCCATCGCGACGCCGTCCCCCGTCGCGACGTCCGGGTTGGTCGTATAGAGGTAGACCTTCCCTGCCCCGCCGGTCGCGAGCACGGTCGCGCGCGCGAGCACCTTCTCGACCTTGCCGTGGGCAACGTCGAAGACGTACGCGCCTGCGCAGACCTCGGGACCGCCGTACTTCGCGAGCGTGATGAGGTCGATGGCCATGTGCTCGTCGAGCACGCGAATGTTCTTCGCGCTCGAGACGGCAAGGACGAGCGCTCGCTCGACCTCGCGCCCGGTCATGTCTCCGGTGTGGACGATGCGCCGCGCGCTGTGGCCGCCCTCGAGGTGGAGGTCGAGCTCGGGCGTACCCGAGGGCGAGCTCGGCGGAGGGGGCCGCGGGCTCGACTCATCGGCGTGCGCCGCGCCCTGGGCAAGGTCGAAATGGGCACCGTAGCTCTGGAGCATGCGGATGCGATCCGGAGCCTCGCGTACGCAGAGCTCTACCGCGCGCGGGTGGCTCATCCCCGCGCCCGCGACGAGCGTGTCGTTCACGTGTTTCTCGAAGGAGTCGTCCTTGTCGAGCACGGCCGCGATCCCACCCTGCGCGTATTTCGTGTTCGACTCTTCGCGCGCCCGCTTCGTGACGACAATCACCTCTCCGTGGGCGGCCGCTTCGAGCGCAAATGACAGGCCGGCGATGCCGCTGCCGATGACAAGGAAGTCACACGTCAACATGGGGCCACCATGGTACCGCGTTCGGCGCCGGCCAAGCCCCCGTTGACACCGGCGCCCCCTCTCCCTAAAACTGCCCGGAACTGAATCGCCATTCATTGACGGTGGCGCGACCATCCCCCGCCACCCCCTCTTCTAAGCAGCGCAGGCCATTATGAAGATCCTCGTTCCGCTCAAGCGCGTCGCCGATCCGGACAACGCGAACAAGGTGAAGGTCAACGCCGGCAAGCTCGAGACGACTGGTCTCGAGTGGAAGCCCAACCCGTTCGACGAGTATGCCGTCGAGACGGCGCTTCGCCTGACCGAGAACGGCGCGAATACGAAGGCCCGCCTCGGTGAGGTCATCGTCGTCACGTTCGGCCCGAAGGAGACCGAGACGACCCTGCGCGGCGCGCTCGCGACCGGCGCCGATCGCGCCATCCGCGTCGACGCCACGGACGACCAGCTCGACGGCGACGTCATCGCCCGCGCCCTCAAGGCGATCGCCGAGCAGGAGAAGCCCGACCTCATCCTCTGCGGCAAGCAGGCGGTCGACGGCGACGCGAACCAGGTCGGTCAGCTCGTCGCTGAGTACCTCGGCTGGCCGCAGGCGACGTTCGCCGGCAGCATCGTCAGCGAGGACGACAAGTCGCTCCTCGTCGTTCGCGAGGTCGACGGCGGCACCATCTCCCTCCGCGTCAGCTTCCCCGCGGTCGTCTCGGTCGACCTCCGTATCGTCGCTCCGAAGAGCGTGAAGTCGAAGCACACCGCCGACACCCACACCTACGCCGACGGCGTGCGTTTCGCGGCGCTCATGGCCATCATGGCGGCGAAGAAGAAGCCGCTCGTCGAGATGAAGCTCGCCGATCTCGTGGGCGCCGATACCGCCCTCAAGATCAAGTACGACGCGTTCGAGCTCCCGCCCGCCCGCAAGGCCGGCATCAAGGTCAAGACGGTGGCCGAGCTCGTCGAGAAGCTCAAGTCCGAAGCCAAGGCACTCTGAGAGGAAGACGAGCACACCATGTCCAACATTCTCGTCATCGCTGAGCTCCACGACGGTCACGTCCGCAAGTCGACGCACTCCGCGATCGCCTTCGCGCGCCAGGCCGGCCACCCGTTCTCCATCCTCGTCCTCGGTCAGGGCGCCAAGGCGGCCGCCGCGGAGGTCACCGCCTTCGGCGCGGCCAAGGTCATCGTCGTCGACGACGCCTACCTCGCAAACCCGGTCGCCGAGCGCCTCGCGCCGAGCATCGCTGCGGTCGCCAAGAGCGGCGGCTTCGATGTCGTCGTCGTCACGGCAAGCTCGTTCGGCAAGGACGTCGCGCCGCGCGTCGCTTCGAAGCTCGCGGCCGGCTACGCCTCGGACATCAGCTCGGTGAGCGCCGAAGGCGGTAAATTCACGTACAAGCGTCCGGTCTACGCCGGCAACGCGTTCGCGACCTGTGAGGTCACGACCGCCGTCCAGGTGGTGAGCGTTCGTCAGAGTGAGTTCGCACCCGCGGAGCCGAGCGGCGGGGCGAGCCCCATCGAGGACGCACCCCTCGCCGCGAAGGATCCCGCCGCCGAGCGCGTCGAGTTCGTCGCGCTGGGCGAGGCGAAGAGCGAGCGTCCGGACCTTGGCGAGGCCAAGGTCATCGTCTCCGGCGGTCGAGCGCTGAAGGAGAAGTTCGCCGAGGTGCTCGACCCGCTTGCTGGCCTCCTCGGCGCCGCGGTCGGCGCGAGCCGCGCGGCATGCGACGCGGGCTACGCGCCCGCCGAGCTCCAGGTCGGACAGACCGGCCGCGTCGTCGCACCGAAGCTCTACTTCGCGATCGGCATCTCGGGCGCGATCCAGCACCTCGCCGGAATGAAGGGCTCGAAGACCATCGTCGCGATCAACAAGGATCCCGACGCACCGATCTTCCAGGTGGCGGACTACGGCCTGGTCGCCGACCTCTTCACGGCCGTGCCCGAGCTGGTCACCGAGCTCAAGAAGCAGAGCTGAGACCGCGCGGTCGGTTGACCGTCGACGGGGCTTCGCCGTTGCGCTACCTCTCGCAGCGGTGAGCTACCTCGTTCTCGCTCGCAAGTACCGGCCTCAGTCCTTCGAGGATCTGATTGGTCAGGAGCACGTCACGACGACGCTCGCGAACGCGATCGCCCAGAACCGCGTCGCGCACGCCTTCCTCTTCACCGGCGTCCGCGGCGTCGGCAAGACGACGAGCGCGCGCATCCTCGCCAAATGCCTCAACTGCCTCGGTCCGGACGGCAAGGCCACCGGCCCGACGGCAACGCCATGCCAGAAGTGCGCTGCCTGCACCGAGATCGGCGCCGGCGTCGACATGGACGTCCAGGAAATCGACGCAGCGAGCTACAACGGCGTCGACGAGGTCCGTCGCCTCCAGGAAGGCCTCGCTTTCCGCCCCGCCCGCGACCGCTCCAAGATCTACATCGTGGACGAGGTCCACATGCTCTCGAACGCGGCGTGGAACGCGTTCTTGAAGACGCTCGAAGAGCCCCCGCCGCACGTGAAGTTCATCTTCGCGACGACCGAGGTGCACAAGGTCCCGGTGACCATCCTGAGCCGCTGCCAGCGGTACGACTTCAAGCTCGTCTCCGCCAAGCAGATCGGCGCGCGCCTGAAGGACGTCCTCGGACGCGAGAAGCTCGAGGCCGACGACGGCGCCGTATCGATCATCGCCCGTGAAGCGGCGGGGTCCGTACGCGATGCGATGAGCCTGCTCGACCAGGTCATCGCCTACGGCAGCGCGAAGATCTCGGCCGAGGACGTCGCTCGAGTGCTCGGCGTCGCCGATCGCGAGATCCTGACGAAGCTCACCGGGGCAATCCTCGTCGGCGACGCACCGACGACCCTCGAGGTGCTCGACGCCGTCTCGCGCCAGGGCTTCGACCTCGTGCACCTCTGTCGCGATCTCCTCCACCACATCCGCAACGTCGTCGTCGCGAAGGTCTGCACGGAGGCGCAGGCGCGCGAGCTCCTCGACCTCGCCGACGAGGAGGTCGGCGACGTCCTCGCGCTCGCGCAGAACACCGACGCCGACGACCTGACGCGCCTCTTCACCGGTCTCTCGCGCGGCTTCGACGAGATCGTGAAGAGCGGGCAAGTGCGCGCGGCCCTCGAGATGACGCTCGTGCGCCTTGCGCGGCGACCGCAGCTTCTCCCCCTCGACGACCTCCTCGGGCGCCTCGCCGATCTCGAGAAGCGCCTCGCGACGGGTGCGCCTCCGCCCACGCGCGGCGGCGGCTCTGGTGCGGGACCGGGCTCCGGCGGGGGGGGACGTCCGCGTGAGCCGTCGTTCCAGACGGGAGGCCAGACAGGCGCCCAGGCCGGGCCGCACGCGAGCGTGTCATCCTTCGACGCGTCCTCCGACTTCACGCCTCGCGCGGCGGTCTCCGAGCGCGTCCCTCCCGCGAAGGCACCGCCCCCTCCAGCCTCTGCGCCGCGGCTGGTCACCCAGCCGACACACCCGCATACGAACGGCGCGCTCGCGCTCGCGGAGGATCCCGAGCTCGACCTCAGCTCGGCCCCCCCCGAGCCCACCCCGGTGCCGGTGAGCGCGGTCGCCGAGTCGTCTCCCGTGGACCGGAGCCTTCAGAACGGGGGCATCGAGAGCTGGCGCGCGATCCTCGCGGTCGTGAAGCTGACTCGCCCGGCGATCGCCGCGACGCTCGAGCTGGCGGCGCCGACGGTCGTGACGCGTGACCGTATCCTGCTCGGCTTCGAGCCCGGCTCCTTCGAGGACGGGCGCGCCGAGGAGAGCGACGCAAAGACCGTGCTCACGGAGGTGGCCAAGGCCTTCTTCCGTGCGGAAGCGCCCCCGGACGTCACGTTCGACGTCTCGGTGCGAGGGAGCAAGGGCGCGAGCGTCGCATCGCTCGATGCCGCGAAACGCAAGGCGGCGCTCATCGAGGCGCGCGGCCGGGTCGAAAAACACCCGCTCGTACAGAAGGCAATCGCCATCTTCGATGCGGAGCTCAAGGACATCAAAGTTCCGGCGCAGGAGGATTGAGTCATGGGTCAGTTCAATGGCGGGATGAATGAGCTGATGCGCCAGGCAGCGCGCATGCAGCGGAAGATCGAGCAGGTCAAGAAGGAGTGCGGCGACAAGCAGGTGTCTGCGAGCGCCGTTGGTGACAAGGTCAAGGCGACCGTCACGCTCAACGGCAAGGTCTCACGTATCGAGATCGACCCCGAGTTCCTCGCCGCCGAAGGCATCGAGCTCGCGCTCGACAGTGCGTGCGCGGCCATCAACACCGCGCTCGAGCAGGCCGACAAGGACATGGAAGCCGAGCTCGCGAAGGTGACCGGCGGAGCGAAGATCCCCGGCATGGTCTGAGCCGTCACAGGCTCACGCCAACATGCAGCACTCCCCGAAGATCCGTCGCCTCGTCTCGCTGCTCTCGCGCTTGCCCGGTGTCGGTGAGAAGACGGCGCAGCGCTACGTCCTGCATCTGCTCACCGCTGACGCGCAGGTTGCCAAGGATCTCGGGGCCGAGCTCGGCACGCTGCACGACGAACTGCGCCCCTGTGAGCGATGCGGCAACATCGCAGAGGTCCCCGTCGGCGCGGCTGCAGGTGCGAACGTCGTGTGCGACATCTGCAGGGACGAAAAACGCGACCGACGTCTGCTCTGCGTGGTCGGTCGCGTCCACGACCTCATGGCGATCGAACGCACGGGCGCGATGAGAGGTCGCTATTTCGTGCTCGGGCGTCTGCTCTCTCCGCTCGAGGGTATCGGGCCCGAGCAGCTCCCCGTGCCTCGTCTGGTCGCGCGCATCAAGGAGGACCTCGTGACCGAGGTCATCGTCGCGACGCCGCCGAGCGTCGACGGCGAGGCGACCGCGCTGCTCCTCAAGCGCGAGCTCGCTCCTCTCGGCGTGTCGATGACGCGTATCGCGAGCGGCGTCCCCCACGGCGGCGACCTCGAGTACGCCGACCCGATCACGATGAGCCGAGCCCTCGCTGGACGCCAATCGCTCTGACGGAGCGAGCCTCGTCTCAGCGGGCGAACTTGGCGACGAACATGTCAGTAGCACCGCGCGCCGTGAGCACGCCCGCGCCAAAGTCGATCGATTTCTTGAACAGCCCGGCGACGACGACGTTGCCGGCGGAGTTCAGGCCGATCGCCGTGGCATCGTCATCGGCCCCGTCACCGAAGCGCCGCGCGTAGACGATATTGCCAAGACCGTCGAGCCACGCGACGAAGATGTCATTCGTGCCGAGACAGAGGGTCTCGCTCGAGCCCGCGACCGAAGCGCCGTACGGGTCCGCATTGGCCGTGAACGCCTTCGACACGACGTGAGCGCCGTTCCCGTCGAGCCGAAGGAGAAACGCGTCCGCGCCGCTGGGCACCGGAAGGGTCGCTCCGCCGCCGAGGTCGACGGCCCCGAACCCGTAGGAGCCCACGATCGCCACTCCGCCGCCGGGGTCCACCACCATCCCCGCGGGGGTCATGGCCGCTCCAGCCTCACCGGCGTCGTTCACGCTGCCGAAGCCACGCACGTAGATCGTCGTGAGCGTCGCCGCCTCCGGATTGGCAGCGCCATCGGCATCGGGACCTCCGGTCTCGAGCGTGACCGGAGACTCCTCTCGTGCGTCGCTGTCCGCTTCGGGCGACGATGCGAACGATTCGCAGCCTGCGGCGAGTGCGAGCATCCCCGCAGCGAGCGTCGCTCCACAGGCGATGACGGCGGCAAGGCGTATCGTCACAGCGTACACCCACGACCGAGGACTCGACCTCCACGACTTGTCGGCACCAAGCGCGTCGTGAGAGAGTGCCCGCGATGAAGGCCATCAGCACTCCTCAGGCGCCCGCGGCGATCGGTCCTTATTCGCAGGCGATCCGATCGGGCGACCTCGTATTTCTCAGCGGGCAGGTCCCCATCGATCCCGCGACCGGCGAGCTCGTCGTCGGCGACATCGCGGTGCAGACCGAACGCGTGCTCGACAACCTCGCCGCCGTGCTCGGCGCCGCCGGCTGCACGTTCGCCGACGTCGTGAAGACGACCATCTACCTCGTCGACCTCGGAGACTTCCAGGCGGTCAACCAGACCTACGCAAAGCGCTTCGCCGCGGCCCCGCCCGCACGCGCGACGGTGCAGGTCTCGGCGCTGCCCAAGGGCGCGCGCGTCGAGATCGACGCCATCGCTCGCGCCACGTAGCACTCGCTGCCTTCACTCACGGCTGCGCGACGAGCACGACCCGGCCCGCCTGGACCGTGATGCTCTTCGCGCCGACGCCCGCCTGGCCTCTCCCCTTCCCTGCCTGCACGTCCGGGAAGGCCGACGTGTCCACCGCCGGTGCCATGAGCACCAACGCGTCGGTCGCGAAGTCCAGAGGCAGCCGCAGGGTGACGACGTCGGCCGTGTCGCTCACGATGGAGAGGATGGCGCCCTGCGTCGTCGAGAGGCTCGCGTCGATGCTCCCGTTGCTCGCGTGGACGTCGAGCCCCGCGAGCGCCGCGCTGGCGAGTGACACGCCGACCTTTCCGGTGCCGGAGCGGGCGATGATCGTGAGTCGCTTGTCGGCAGCTCCCCTCGGCACCGCTACGTCGAGCGCGTCACAGCCGGACTCCTCCGCCGTGGCCGATTTGTCCGCCACACCATGCCCGCAATGCACGGTAGTCACTCCCGCGGTCGTCGCGACGAGGAAGCCGTCGGTCGCCGACGTGATCACCTTGTCCGCGCTCTCCTTGTCATAGGTGTTCGCGACCGCGAGCATTCGCGCCGTTGCGACCACGCGGTCGGTATCGGTCGACGCCAGCCCGAGGCCGCCGCCCGTGGTGACGCCGGTCGTGTCGATCTCGATGCGCTCGGCGCTCCAGGCCGCGGTAGCGGACTTCTGGACGCCATCCTCGACGAAGCGACTGCGCGCATCGACGGACTGCGAACGGCAGCTCGTCGTCACCACAAAGACAAGCGCTACGCGCCGCAGCGACATACTGCGAAGCGTAGCGCGAGTCGTCCCCTGGGAGGTGGGTCAGACGGGACGTGGGGTCAGAACTTCGTAATCGTGACCGTGTCGTCGCCGAGGAGGCCCTTCGACTGCACGTTGAGCGACTTGGCCGAATCGGCGGTGGGACCGGCCACCGGATAGGGCGAGCCGCTCACCATGCCCGGGAAGGCATCCGCGTGGACGCGGGCGTTCGCCTTGACCGGATCGGAGTCGTTGGTCGTGAAGAGGATCTGGCCCGCGGAGAAGTCCGAGGGAAGCCCGACGGCGACCGCGAACTCGCCGGTGACGACGACGACGGCGTCCTTGACGGGACGCGCGCGAAGGTTGACGTCGCCAGTGCCGTTGTTGTCGAGGATGAGGTTCGATACGTACGGAGCCTCGCCGGAGCTCCCGACGTTCATGTCGCCGTTGCCGCCGCCGACGGTGAGGTCGAGCGCGTTGGTCGCCGACCCGGCGGGGAGCGTGACCGAGAGCTTCTTGCAGCCCGAACCTGCGACGCTCGCAGAGCCGTGGGAGTTGCCGTGGCCGCACTTGATGTTGAAGCCGCCTGCCGTCTCCTCGATGACGAACGTGCCGACGGCGTCCTTGATGGCAGCCTTGGCGTCGGCTTCCTTGTCGTCGTCGGCGTGGGCCGCGAACACCGCTTGCGCGGTGATCTTCGTCGCGGTGGTCGAGAACGTCACCTCGACGCCGCTGCTGCCGGTGACGGGATTGACACCGCCGTTGTTGATCGTGATCTTCTCGCCCGCCCAGTCCTTCGTGGACGTCTTCGCGGGCTGGGTGCTGTCCTCGAACTGGGTCTGGGTGTGCGCCTCGATCCGACAGCCGGAGGCCGACACGAGCAGTCCGAAAGCCGCACCGAACCAAGCCAAGCGAGACGATGACGTACGCATATTTTCCCTATCTCCTGATGAGGATGCCCGGGGTTTGACCCCGAACGTGCCCAAGCCATTCAATTCTTGTCGAAAACGACCGCTGCCCGCGCGGAGACGGACGAAAAACCAAGCAAAGGTAACATCTTACGGTCGGGCTCGGACAACATCGCGAGCGCCGTAGCATTCGCGACCGTGATGGCATTTTGCAACGCTGCGTCACCCGCCTCCGCGTCCAGGGGCGCGCCGAGCACGACCACGACGCGCGAGAACGGCCAGGCGAGGACGAACCGGTCCCACGCCCGTGTGAAGGTCTTCCCACGGGCCACGGCGCTTCCGAGCGGGACGAGGACCCCGGCCGAGCGGCGAGCCGCGAGCGAAGCTCCGGGCTTCACCACGCCGTACGGCCCGCGCGGCCCGTCGACCGCGAACGCAGCGTCCACGCTTCCGCCGCGCAACCGGCGGACCATCGCGGCGAGCCCGCGCGCGCCTCCGCGCGAGGACGACCCGCGGACGACGAGGAAGCCCAGAAGGCCGAGCGCGCGCGCCTGCATCGAGCCGTCCGCCGAGTGGCTCACCATGACGAGCGTCGGGCGCCGTCGCTTCCACGCGAGGAGCGGCCACTGCGTCCCGTGGAAGAATGCGAGCACCCAGGGCGCTCGCCCGTCGGAGGCCCCGAGAGCCTCGAGCGTCGGATGAACGATGACGCGGAGCCTCAGGGTGGCGAGCCAGAGCCTCGCCACGACTCCGAGCGCCACCCCCAGCACCGCGCGCATTTCAGCCCTTGAGCTCCGTGAGCATCGTCTTCGCCCGCGTGAGCGACGGTTCGTTCTCGACGGCCCGCTCGAGCATCTGGACGGCCTTCGCCTTGTCCCCCTGCTTCATGCAGATCTCGCCGAGGTAATAGAAGACCTCACCCTTCGTGATGCCGCTCCCGGCGTCGAGCCGCTGGAGGAGCAGCGCGCGGAACGTCTTCTGCGCGCGCTCGAGATCGTTCGACTCGAGCGCGAGCACCCCGAGATCGCGGAGCACCTCGATCGAGCCTGGGTCGATCTTGAAGGCCATGTCGAACTGCGTCAGCGCGACGTCCTTGTTCCCCATGGTCGCGAGCGCGCGACCGAGGCGGTGGTGATAGAGCGAGAGCTCCTTCGTGCGCTTGTTTCCGAACGAAGCGATGACGCGCTCGAGGACCGAGGCTGCATCACGATCGCGCTTCGCGGCGGTATAGGCGTCGGTCAGGAGGAGCAAGAGCTCCCTGTCGCTCGGCATGAGCTCGGTGACGCGCTCGAGGAGCGGCACAGCCTCTTCCGGTGCCTGGCGCTCGGTCAGGTGGATCTGCGCGGCGCGGCGAAGGAGCTTCACCTGCTCGGCGACATGCGCTGGCGGCGGCGGAATCGACCCGCCTGTCACCGCACCGACGGGCGCGGTGTACGGGTTCTCGTCGTTGAGGATGTCCGCGTCACCGACGAGGAGCTGCGCGAGCTCGGACCAGTTCTTCGTCTTCTCGTGGAGCTGGCCGAGGCGTGCACGAACGTCCGCCTGTTTCGGATCGGCCACGAGCGCGCGCTTGAGTGCCTGCTCGACGCCGACGTCGTCGCCCTGCTCCTCACGTGCTTTCGCGAGTCGCAGCGCGATTGCAACGGCCTCGGTGCCGGAGGCCGTCTCGAGGATCTTCGAGAGCGCGCCCGCCGCCTTGTCCCAGGCGCTCCGGCCCTCGGCAAGCCGAGCCACCGCAGCGAGCGCCAGCGGATGAGCGCCGTCCTTCTCGAGGATGTCCTCGTATGCCTTCAGGGCGGCCCCGGCGTCCTTCACGCGAGATTCGATGATTTCCGCGAGGGTCATCATGCGAGCGAGCTCGAGGGCGTCCTCCCCACGAGCGCGCGCGCGACCGACGAGCTGAGTCCAGAGCTCCGCGAGCTCTCCGAAGCGCTCGGTCTTCTCGTAGATGCCGGCGAGGGCACGCGAAGCGCCCTCGTGGTCCGGGTCCTCCTCGAGGACAGCGCGCAGCGTGTCCGACGCGTCGCGCGGGTTCTCGAACCTCTCGAGCTGAAGCGTCGCGAGGTCGATGCGAAGCGCTGCGCGGGCCTCGGGCGAGGGCGCGCCGTCGATCAGCATGCGAAGGAGCTTTCCGAGCTCCTCGTGCTTGCCGAGCTCGTCGTAGAGCGCACGCAGGCGCTCCTGCGCAGCCGCGTCCGTCGGTTCCTGCTCCAGGATCTGCTCGTAGAGGGCGATCGCGCGATCGCGCTCGTTGAGCTTCGTTGCGGAGACCTCCGCCGCGCGGTGGCGAAGCTCGATGGCCTTCGCACCGTCGCCCTCCGCGTCTGCGCGCTTCAGAAGGAGTGTGACGACCTCCTGGTGATCACCGGCGTCCTGGCGAAGGCGCGTCAGCTCCTCCACCGCCCAGGCGTCGCCGTCGTTGTCCTTGAGGAGCTCGCGCAGCACCTCTTCGCCGAGACGGGGGTCGGCAACGAGGTTCTCCGCCATGTCGAGAGCCTCCCGAGCGATCTCGCGCTTCCTGGCGGGCTCACCCTCGAGACGGAGCAGACGGCGTAGAACGGCAATGCGATCACGCTCGCGCCCCGGGCCGCGAGTCAGCTCGTCGAGCGCGCGAACGAGCTCCACGTTCTCGGGGTCGAGATCGAGCGCCCGCGTGAACGCGAGCTCGGCGCCGCGCGGGTCGACGACCTTGTCGCGTCGCCAGCGACCGAGACGGCCCCAGAGCTCGCCGTTGCCGCCCGTCGCGACCGCGGCGAGGTTCTGGCTCGACTGGAGCTTCGCGGCCTTGTCCTGAGCGTCGAGCGCGCGGGCGAGCGCGTCTGCGGCGGTCGTCCAGTTGCGTGTCCGCTCGGCCAGGCGCTCGAGCTCCACGAGGACGTCCGCGTCCTGCGGATCATCGACGACCGCGGCCTCCAGCGCGCGCTGGGCTCCGTTCACGTCGCCGCCCTCGTTCTCGAGGACGCGAGACAGCTCGAGGCGGGCGCGGGTGCGTCCTCGAACGCCATCGGCTCGGTCGACTCGACGCGCATAGAGGCGTCCGAGGTCGGCTCCGCGGTTCGTCGTGCGATAGACGCCCTCGAGGGTGTCGAAGGCGTCGTCGAAGAGCGCGTCTTCACCGAGGAGCTTCTCCACGGCTGCCCGGCTCTTGTCGTGCTCCGGAACGCGCTCGAGGGCGAGACGCAGCGTGGCGAGGCCCTGGGCTTTGTCCTCGAGAGCGCTGATCTGGAGGCTGGCGAGTCGGTGATAGAGGTCGGCCTGCTCGACCGGGCCGCTCTCGATGGCGATGCGCCGCTCGATGACGTCGACGAGGGCGCGAGTGTCCTCGAGTCCACCCTGGACGCGCTCGAGCGCGGTGAGCACATCGACGGTGTCCCCGCCTTGCTCCGCCGCACGTGCATAGGCCTCGGCGGCGCGTGGGAGCTCCTGGAGCTGGAGCTCGCAGACCTTGCCGAGTCGCAAGAACAGGTCGGCCGTGACCTTCGCATCGAAGATCGAGGCGGCGCGCTCGCCGAGCGCGTCTGCATAGCGTTCCCACCCCGGCTTGCCGAGGAGCGACGCCACACGCTCGATCTCCGTGTGGAGGTCGCCGTCCTGGGGCTGCTCGGAGACCGCCCGCAGGAGCGCTGTCAGCGCGCGACCGAGATCGGCGAGCGACGTCTCCGACACCAGGGCGATGGTCCGGAGCGTCGCCGCACGCTCGACCGGATCCGTCTGCGCGCGCAGGCGCATCTCGAGCGAATCGGCGAGAGCGACGTGATTGCCGGCGGCGCGGAGCACAGGCTCGAGCACCTCTGCTGCCTCGCGGCGCAGCTCGTCGCGAGACTCACCGATGGCACGAACGGCCTGGGCCGCCTCCTCGTCGTAACCGTGCGCGAGAACCTCGCGGAAGGCTTCGAGCGCCTTCGCGTGGTCGTCGAGCTCGCTCGCAAGGAGGTTACCGATGCGGCGCGTGAGCACCGCCTTCGCCGCCGGGTCCGTCGCAGCGTCGGCCTGCGCACGAAGGTTGTCGAGCAACTCCGGCCACATTTTTTCGGCCTCGTAGAGGGCGGAGAGCCGCTGCATGACCTCGGCGTCGCCGGGCCTGGTGGCCAGCGCCTGCCCGAGGAGCACCACGGCCTCGCGTCGATCGTTCAGCCCCATCTCGTAGCAACGCGCAGCGTCGAGCAGGAGCTGGTGCTTCAACCCCTCGTCGTCCTCCCCGCAGAGCTCCACGCGCCGCCGGTAGAGATCGACCAGCCGGGCAGCGTCCTTGCGCTCCTCGTAGAGGGCGATCATGTTGTCGAGCGTCCACGCGCTGTTCGGCTCGAGCTCGAGAGCGCGCTCGTAGGCGTCGATCGAGCCCTGCGGGTCGTCGAGCATGTCGCGACGCG
>JANXVA010000624.1 GCA_025351875.1 Myxococcales bacterium
CTGATCGATCCGCTCCTTGGCTCCCGCTAACGACCGACGCGCATCCGCATGCGGCTGCTCGGAGGCAGCGCGTCGTGGCCGCGCGCGTGCGCCGCGCGCAAGGCGTGACGCAGGACCTCGTAGTGGTTCGTCGCCGGCACCCTGAAGTCGCCGGAGCCGAGGAGCGCGTCGAAGATCTCCTTCGCGCGGCCGTCGAGCGTGAGGAGCCAGCGCGTGAGCGCCGAGCGCGCCGCGGCCGGAACGTCCGCCGCCGCGACGAGCGCGTCGTTCGGGATCGGGCCCATCGTCGCGATGGCCTCGATCGGGCGGATGCTCGTGCCGTTGTCATCCTGCCACGCGCTGCGGATCACCTTGCCGCTGACGGCGTCGACGTTGCAAAAGGTCGCGCCGACGTCGGCGTCTCCGGAGCAGACGGCGTCGATGACGCCCGAGTGCGAGTGGGTGAAGAGCTCTCGCGCGAAGAATCGAAGGACGTCGAAGCCCTGCGCGGCGAGGTGCATGCGCGGGACGAGGTACCCCGCGGCGCTGTCGCGCTGGACCCATGCGGCCCGGCGGCCGCGCAGCTCGGCGAGGGTCTTCGGCCCGCCGCGGCGGACGATGAACGCAGCATGGTAGCTGGTCGCTCCACGACGCGCGGGGATCGCGAGGACAGAGGCGAGCTCGCGGGCCTGGAGATCGATCGTCGGCACAGGCGGGAGCCACGCGAGGCCAACCTCGCCGTCCTGGATGGCCGCCGAGAGCTCGTCGTACGAGGAGGCGACGAACGGGGTGAAGCGGATGCCGGCGGCCGCGGACGCGAGCTCGCAGAGGTCCTCGAAGGAGGCCTTCCCGTCGCTCCAGTCGATCGACCGGACGATGCCAAAACCCCAAGTCTCCCTCACGGTTAGGAGCCTAGCCGACCTTCGGCAGACTGTGTCGTGTGCGCTGCATTGCCCTCGCACCGAACGACAGATCCTTTTGTCCCGCGGTGCGTAAGAAGCCAGGCTGCCGTCCGTTACTTCGGTCAGCTCGAGGAGGAGAAACCAATGAAGACGTGGATTTTCGGTGCTCTGGCCCTCGCGATGACCGTCTCGGCCAGCTCGGCGATGGCCTGTCCGGTCGGTAGCGATGACGGGCAACCGGCCCCCCGCCGGCCGGTCGTACAGAATGTCTCGTTCCAGGCGTCCGAGCTCTTCGAGCGCGCCCAGCAGCTCGAGACCGCCGCTTCCTCGCGTGAACGGCAGGCGGTCGCGTTCGAGCGCGACGCCGAGACACTCGCGAATCGCGCGCGAATCGTCCGCAATCAGGCCCAGCTCGTCTCCGCGGCCGATCGCGCCAGCATGTTCGCCCTTGCAGAGGAGCTCGCAGCCCGTGCGTCTTCGTCGCGCTCGCAGGCCTCCGATGAGCGGTCCCAGGCCTCCGATCTCCGCATCCAGGCCCGCGGGATGCGGGAGCGAGCCGTCCAGCTCGTCCGCCTGAACAACAACGGCGGCGGGTGGCGCGGTCGTCCGGTGAGGTCGACCGCCGAGACCACGATCTGACACGAAGCGTTCGACGCTCCGTCCGGCGCAGGTCTCGGCCGGGTCTTTGCAGACGGCCGCCGGCACGCAGGGAAGAAAGGTGAGGGCTCGGCGTATCAACTGCCGGGCCGATGATGACCTTCTTCGATTTGCTTACCTCTCTGGGCGGCGTGGACGGCGCGACGGGCGATTCAGGCCCCGCTACCGGAACGCATCTGTCGACGTTCGCGATCGAGCTTCCGCACGCGATCACGCCGACGATCGCCGGGCTCACGGTGGGGTCGGTCGTCGGTGTCGTCGGCTTCGTCCTCGTCATGCTGCTCGTCGGGCGCGGCAACCGCCGCCCGTCCCGCCGGCGCGCCCACCAGGGCGAGGTGGTCTTCATCCCGCAGTACGGAACGATGCAGCGCGAGACGCCGCTGCCGCGTGCCTTCGGGCTGGCGGCGCCCGCGTTCGTTCCGTCGAACGCCCTCTCGGCCCGTGCCTTCGCGAAGATGGGCTACGCCGGCGACGACGACGCCCCGCTGAGCGACCCTCAGGGGCTCGTTTCGTGTGATTCACGAGACCTCGAAGACTCGATGCTCGAAGTCGAGATCGACATGGACGAGCCGAGCGGTGCTTTTTCGCAGCCGAGCACCCCCGCGATCCTGGTCTCGCCCGTGGTCGTGCTCTCGGGGAGCACGGACAAGCCGCACCCGCTAGGGATCATCAAGTCGAGCTCGAGCGCGATGCAGGCCGCTCCGATCGCGGACCTCTCGTTCGACGATTCGCCCACCGAGATCGGCGAGACGTACTTCGACGAGCCTCCCCAGCCGCGCCGCCGCACCGATCCCCCGCGCATCCGCAAGATCACGCCCGCCAAGGCGCGTTTCGTCGAGCAGGGGCGGAACGGCTGACATCACCCTTGACGCACAGCGTACGGGGCGCATCTTGGTTCCCACGTGTGCCCTCGTTGCCGACAGAATGCGCCGATCGTCTACCGCGGTGTGAACGCGTTCTGCACGGCCTGCGGCGCGCCCCGGTCTCCGCTGGCGGGCGGCTCCGTCAACCTCGCCGGGCAGCCGTCGAAGGTCGGCGGTCAGATCACACGCGTCTTCGGCTGGGCCGTGCTCATCGTCGGCACGCTGCTCGCGGCGGGGACGCTCGCGGCATGCGGCTCGATGTTCGGGATGGCGGCGGCCGCGACCTATCTCTTCGCGGTGCCGCTCGCGCTCATCACCTGGGTGCTGAGCTACTTCCTCCTCAAGGGCGGTAAGCAGCTCGAGCAGGCCGGCGTCGACACGCAGAAGGCGACCCGCACCCAGGCTGTGTTCGCGCTCGCGAATACGCGCGGTGGCATGGTCACTCCGAACGATCTCGCGCAGGCGATCGCCGTCACCCCGAAGGAGGCCGACGACATCCTCACCGCGATGGCGAAGGAGATCTCCGACCACGTGAGCATCGAGGTCGACGACAACGGCGTCATCTACTATCGCTTCGCGGCGGCGGCGTGGTCGGCGCTCGCCGCCAACGCTCCCAGCTCGGCGGTGCCGCAGGCTGGACAGATGGCGCCGAACGCGCCGGCCGCGCATCAACGCGTCGCCGTGCCTCCCGCGCGCGTCGCGGACGGTGCCGGACAGAACGTCCGCGTCGGTGCGCCCGCCGACGTGCTCGACGACGAGTTTGCTTCCGAGCCCGATGTCGCGCGGCGCCAGGTGCGCTGACGCCCGGACCGTGAGGCGCACCTCGTTCGTCGCGCTCGCGCTCGGCGCCATCGCGTGCACTCCGGGCAAGTCGACATCACCGGCGTCCACCGCGGCGGACGCCGGCGCCGAAGCGACCGCATCCGTCGCGAACGTCGTGGACGCGAGCGCCGATGCGACGCGCGGTGCCGAGGCCGCGACGCGCGGTGCCGAGGCCGCGACGCCCGAGACAGAGACTCCCCCCGCGCCGACCTTCGACGAGCTCGTCACGATGCTCTTCGCGGACCGCGCCACGACCGCGCCGATCCTCGCGGCGTGCCCCGGGACCTTGCCGGGCGACGCGCGCGTTCGCTGCCTCTACGACGAGCGCTACAAGGGTGACCCGAAGGCCGCGAGCATCGCCCACGAGCTCTACGTCAAGTGGCGCGTCGTCGCGGGCGTCGAGGTCGCGCACACGATGGACGGCGGCTATCGCGGGATGATCCGCATCGAGCCGGCAGTCCCCGTCGGGGAGAACCGTCACCACCTCGAGTGGGTCGCGGCGGCCATTCGTGATTTCGACACGTTCTTCGGCGAGCTCCAGAAGGCGCACGCCGCCGTTCCCTCCGCGACGGGCGGATCGCCGAAGCCATACCGCTTCAAGCCGATCACGCTCCGCTTCATGCGCTCGGTCGGCGCGCGCACGCCTGCGGCCTACGCGCACGATTGGGAGATCGCCTACAACTTCGTCGGTACCCTCAACGTCTCGGCGGAGGCCGTCCGCGAGACCATGTTTCACGAGGTCTTTCACCTGAACGACGCAGCACACGGAGACTGGTCTCCCGTCGCGCTCGGGAGCGTCTTCGACGCGGTCGTGAAGAAGTGCGGAACGGCGATCGCGTGCCTCGGGCCGTACACGCCGAACGGGACCATCGTGCGCGGCGGTACCTACTACTCGTTCCAGCCCGGCAACGGGGTGAGGGAGTACGCCGCCGAGCTCGCGCTTCGCTACTACCGCGAGCAGCGGATCGCGCTGCGGGATCTAGCGAGGGTCAAGCCCTTCAAGTGCGGGCCCCCGGAGAACGGAAGGGCCTGGGCACTGATGCGCGACGAGTTCTTCGGCGGCGTCGACGCCGTCCCGGCGTGCTCGCCCTGAAGAACGGCAGCGACGCGACGTGCCGCTCGCGTCCGTGCTCAGCTCATCACGTTCCGCCGCCGCTGAACCGCCGCGCGATGTCGCGCAGTGTTCCCTGGCTGAACGGCTTCTCGTGTCGCTCGTTCGGAACGCGCGCGAGGAATTCGCGGACCTCCTCGTGGATCGTGCCGCCCGTGATGAAGACGAACCGCGCAGCGGTCTTCGGGTTGCGCGCTTCGACGAGACCATGGAGTGCCATCCCGCTGAGATGAGGCATCATCAGGTCGCAGAGGATGAGGTCGAAGCGTTCACCGCTCGCGAGCATCCGTAGAGCCTCGCGTGGGTCGGAGAGGGCCACGACCTCGTTCTCGGGCCGCAAGAGGCGCGCGATGGCGCGCAGCACGGCCTCCTCGTCGTCCACGACGAGGACGCGCGCGCCAACCGCTCCGGCGTTCGTCCGGACGCGAGGCTCCACCTCGGTACGAGGCTGGCCAGCGGAGACGAGGACGACGCGAAACGTCGAGCCTTTCCCGTGGTCAGTCTGGCAGGTGATGTCGCCGCCGAGCGAAGCCACGATGCTGTGAGCTATCGACAGGCCGAGCCCCGTGCCCTGACCGATCGCCCTGGTGGTGAAGAACGGGTCGAAGATCCGCGGGACCACATCCGCCGGGATCCCGGCACCGTTGTCCTCGACGTCGATCGCGACGCGCCCGTCATCGAGCCGCGTCGTCCTCACGACGACGCGGTTCTTCTCGAGATCGGCGGTCGGGAAGGACTGCGCGGCATTGACGAGGAGGCTGACGAAGACCTGCGACAGGCGCGAGTCGTCACCCAGGACGAGCGGCACGTCGCTTAGCTCCTTCGTGACGTTGACCCGGCCGCGCAGCTCGTGAACAGCCATGTTCAGAGCGATCTCGATCGCCGTATGAACATCGACGGGCACGAGCGGCGCGTTCTCGCGAGCGAAGGCCTGGAGCCCGCGGACGATCTTGCCGATCCGCTCTGCGCCGTCGCGAGCTTCGTCGAGCACCTCGATCAGCTCCGTCATCGTCGCGGACGGTGCTGCCTCGGCGAGCGTCCGCACGGTGCCGAGCGCGAACTCGATGTTCGCGCCGACGTAGGTGAGCGGGTTGTTGATCTCGTGCCCGACCCCTGCGGCGAGCGTGCCCGTCGTCACCAGGCGCGCTTGCCTTACGAGCGTCTCGCGGAGGGCTTCGTGCTCCGTGATGTCGCGGAAGACACCGACCACGGCGGTGGTTCGACCCGTCGCGGAGTCGATCTCGCAGCGTCCGCTGGCCTCGACGCGGCGAACCTGCCCGTCGGTGCGCACGACGCGGAGCTCGAACGAGAACGGCTGCTGCTTCGCCATCGCACGCTCGAGATCGGCACGGACCTTTGCGCGATCGTCCGGATGATAGTGGTCGATGGCGCTGGCGAGCGTCGGGATGAACGTCTCCGGGTCGCGACCGTGGATGCGGTACACCTGCGGCGACCAGTACACGTGCTCGTTGCCGAGCTCGAAGCGCCAGTGACCCGCCTCGGCGAGCTGTTCAGCGAGCTCGAGCAGCTCCGTGCGCCGCTTGCTGGTGAGCAGCGCCTCGGTGAGCTCGGTCACATCCGTCATGTTCGCGATGACGCCGAGGACCTCGCCGTTTCGGATGTCGGGCGTGTACGCGATGACGGCGTGTCGAGTCTTCCCCGCGGCGTCGACGACGTCCCGCTCGAACTCCAGCCGCTCGCCGCGAAGCGCCCGTTCGAGGTAGGGGAGGTTCTGCGTGTAGACCTCGTCGCCGATCAGGTCGCGGAGATGCTTTCCTCGGAGGGACGCGCCGCTGCGGCCGTACCAATCGACGTAGGCTCCGTTCGCGAAGCGGTTGAGGTGATCCTGATCCCAGTACCCGACCGTGCCGGACACGGCGTCCAGGACGACGGCCAGGTCCGCCCTGGCGCTCTTCGCGGCGAGCTCAGCTGCGAAGAGCGCGTCGTCGACTCTTCGTGCCTCGAGCATGCGGACCATCGCCGTGGAGAGCTCGCGCAAGACCCTCACCTGGTGGGGGGCGAGCGTGCGCGGCGTGCGATCGATGACGCAGAGCGTTCCGAGGACGAAGCCCGCCTTGTCGACGAGCGGGCAGCCGGCGTAGAAGCGCACGTTCGGTTGGCCGAGCACGAACGGGTTGTCGGCGAAACGCTCGTCTTGCTGGGCGTCCTCGACCACGAGGAGGTCGGAGCCGAGGATCGCGTGCCCGCAGAACGAGCTGTCGCGCGGCGTCTCGGTCAGGCCGTCGAGGCCGACGGACGCCAGGAACCATTGCCGCTGCGCATCGATGAGCGAGATGGCGGCGATGGGAACGTCACAGATGCTCGATGCGACGCGAACGAGCGCGTCAAGGGCCTCGTCGCGCGCGGCGTCGAGGATTCCGTACGATCGCAGGGCTTCGAGGCGCTCCCGTTCATTCTCGGGTTCGCTCGGCGGCCGCATCCGGCGGTCACTCTGCATCGCCTTCCCCCCAAAGTCGAGGCGCCCTGGCACCCGGTGCTGGGCCTAGAAGTCCAGCTCGTCCGTGGCGGCGGCTCGAAGACGCGTCACTCGTCGAGACGGTCGACCTTGCGGAGCGATGGAAACAGGAACGCCCAGAGCACGACGACGACGCAGGTGCCGATCCCGCCGACCACGACCGCGGTCTCCGGGCCGAGCCAGGCGGCGGTCACACCGGACTCGAACTCGCCGAGCTCGTTCGACGCCCCGATGAAGACCAGGTTCACCGCGCCCACGCGGCCGCGCATCTCGTCCGGCGTGCGGGTCTGGATGAGCGTGGAACGGATGACGACGCTGTTCATGTCGGACGCGCCGAGCACGACGAGCGCGATCAGCGAGAGCGCGAAGCTCCGCGAGGTGCCGAACACGATCGTCGCCAGCCCGAACAGCATCACGCACGCCAGCATGAGGATGCCGACGCGACGCCGGAGCGGAAAGCTCGCGAGCAGGAACGCGACGGTCGCGGCACCGAAAGCCGGGGCGCTGCGGAGGATGCCAAGGCCCCATGGACCGATGTGGAGCAGATCGCGAGCGAAGATGGGGAGGAGCGCCACGGCTCCGCCGAGCAGCACGGCGAAGAGATCGAGCGAGATCGTGCCGAGGATGGGCCGATTCGACCACACGTAACGGAGACCGGCGAGCAGCGTGTTCCACGTCGCCGGCTCGCGCTTGCGCGCCTCGGGCCGGGTAGGGGGCTGTCCAATCGCGAGCACCGACGCGAATGCGAAGAGGGCCATCACGGTGCACGCCACGTAGACCACGCCGGCGCGTCCCGTCGCCGCGTAGAGCGCGCCGCCGATCGACGGCCCCGCGATCATCGCGAGCTGCCACGAGGACGAACCGAGCGCGACCGCGCGTTCGAGATCCTTGCGCTCGACGAGGCTCGGCATGAGCGCTTGTCCCGCGGGACCGCTGAAGGCGCGTATCACCCCGAGGACGGCGAGGACGGCGTAGATCGGCAGAAGGCCGTGCGTCCCGCGGAACGCGATCAGCGCGAGGAGAAGCGCGCACGATGCCACGCCGAGGTGACAGACGAGGAGGATCGTCCGACGGTCGCGGCGGTCGGCGACGTGCCCCCCGGGCAACGCGAGGAGGAAGCCAGGCACGAAGAGCACGAGGCCGGAGAACCCTAGCGCGAGCGCCTTGCCGGTGATCTCGTAGACCTGCCACCCGACGGCGACCGAGAGCATTTGCGTCGCCACGATGAGCGAGAGGCGCGACGCGAGATAGAACGCGTAGCGCCGGTTCGCGAGGAGGGCGACAATTCCGCCTTCAGCCATCGGATGCTCTCGTCACAGGTCGATCTGCGTGCCGATCTCGATGACCTGGCTGGGCGGCAGCTTGAAGTGCGTGGTCGCGGGGCGCGAGTTGCGTGTGAGGAACGCGAAGAGGGTCTCCTCGACCTCCCCCATCTGCCCGCCGGGACCGGCGAGCATCGTCTCCCGACCCAGGAAATAGGTGACGTCCTCGATGGCCGCGTCGAGCCCGACCCGCTTCGCCTCGCGGAGCAGCGAAGGGACGTCGGGCGTCTCCATGAAGCCGTAGGTCCCGATCACGCGATGGAATCCGCCGCCGAGCGGCTGGACCGTCGCGCGCTTCGAGGGCTGCACGTACGGAACGCGTGCGGTCGCCATCGTCAGGATGACGATCGACTCGTGAAGGACCTTCAGTCGGTCGACGTGGTGCACGAAGACGGCGGGCACGCCCTCCGCGAGCGACGACATGACGACGCCCGTTCCCTCGATGCGGCACTGGATGAGTGGCGCTTTCCCTTCGCCGCCGCCGTCGGTGCGGTACTTGGCGAGGAACTCGTCGACGGGAATCGTCCGCTCGGCGAGCGCGTCGGCGAGCATGCGGCGGCCGCGACGCCACACGACCATCAGCGTGAAGAAGACCGCACCGATGAGGATGGGCACGTAGCCGCCGTGGAAGAGCTTCGTGGCGTTCGCGACGAAGAACGGAATGTCGAAGGCGAGGAAGAACGCCAGCAGCGGCAGCGCGCGCCAGAGGGGCCACTTCCACGTGGTGCGCGTCACGACGAAGAACACGATCGACGTGATCCCCATCGTGCCGGTGACTGCGATGCCGTACGCGGCCGCGAGCTTCGAGGAGCTCCCCGCCCACCCGACGAGCGCGAGGCACGCCGCGGCGAGGAGCCAGTTGATCTCCGGGACGTAGATCTGCCCTTCGGCCTCGCCCGACGTGTGCTTGATGGTGACGCGCGGGAAGAACCCGAGCTGCACGGCTTGGTTCGTGAGGGAGAACGCGCCGCTGATGAGCGCCTGCGACGCGATGATGGTCGCGGCGGTCGCCAGCACGATGAGGCCCCACGTCGCCGCGCCGCGCGGGACCATCGCGAAGAACGGGTTGCTGGCCGTCGCCGGATCCGTGAGCACCATCGCGCCCATGCCGAAGTAGGCGAGGAGCAGCGACGGAAAGACGAGACCAAGCCACGCGAGACGGATCGGCCTCGCGCCGAAGTGGCCCATGTCGGCGTAGAGGGCCTCGCCGCCGGTGATCGTCAGGACCACGGCGCCGAGCACCGTGATGCCGCGCAGCTTGTGCTCGTCGAAGAACGCGATCGCATGGCGCGGGTCGACGGCCGCGAACACGGCGGGGTTCTTCGACGCGTGGTACGCGCCGAGCCCGCCGAGCACGAGGAACCATACGACCATCACCGGACCGAAGAGGCGCCCGACGGTGCCCGTGCCGCGGCTCTGCATCAGGAAGAGGCCGAGCAGGATGACGCAGGTGATCGGGACGACGTACTCCTTGAGCGCGGGCGCCTCTGCGCCGAGCCCCTCCACGGCGGAGAGGACGCTGATCGCCGGGGTGATCATCCCGTCGCCATAAAGGAGCGCCGCGCCCGCGATGACGAGCAGCGCGACCACCCCGATCGAGCGCCCGCGTCCGCGCATGCGCTCCGGGGTCAGCGCGAGGAGCGCGAGGATGCCACCCTCGCCCTCGTTGTCGGCGCGCATGACGAAGAGGAGGTACTTGACCGTCACGACGAGCATGAGCGACCAGACAATCAGCGATAGGACGCCGAGGACGTTCGCGCGCGTCGGGTCGAGCGGGTGCTCGCCGGCGATGCACTCCTTGAACGCGTAGAGCGGGCTCGTCCCGATGTCCCCGAAGACGATGCCGACCGCGCCGACGAGGAGGCCGGTCAGCCCTGCGGTGGGCCCGTGCCCGCCATGCTGGCCCTCGGTGGTTCCCGACCCCGAGGAGTCGATGCCGCGCGCCTGACGGGCGCTCCTGGGGCTGGAGGCCGCGTTCCCGCGCAAATTTTCGCGATCTTCGCCGCTCATTGGCGCCACTCTAGCCCGGGGAACGGCGATATGTGTCCGTATCCTGACCGTTCCGTGACGAAGCGTCGCGTAGGGTAAATGCATGAAGAAGCGCGATTTCGGCTGGCTCGTGAGCCTCCCGTTCTACGCCGTTCACGTCACCGCAGTGGTCGGCGTGGCGCTCATGGGGTTCTCGTGGTCGGGCGTCGCCCTGGCCCTGGCCCTCTACTACGTGCGCATGTTCGGCGTGACGGGCGGCTACCACCGCTACTTCTCCCATCGGACGTACCGTACGAGCCGCGCCTTCCAGCTCGTGCTCGCCGTCCTCGCGCAGTCGAGCATCCAGAAGGGCGCGCTCTGGTGGGCCGCCCATCACCGCGATCACCACAAGTACTCGGACACGCCGAAGGACCCGCACTCGTACCGCGACTACGGCTTCTGGTACTCGCACGTCGGGTGGATCCTCTCGAGCGAGACGGAGGAGACCGACTACTCGCGCGTCTCCGATCTCGCGCGCTACCCGGAGCTTCGCTGGCTCAACAGGTGGCACGTGGTGCCGGCCGTCGCGCTCGCCGTCGGGCTCTTCTTCGCGGGCGGCTGGCACGCGCTCCTCTGGGGCTTCTTCGTGTCGACCACGCTGCTCTGGCACGGGACGTTCACGATCAACTCGCTCTCCCATATCTGGGGCAAGCGCCGCTACTCGACGACGGACGACAGCAAGAACAACCCCGTGCTCGCCATCGTCACGATGGGCGAAGGCTGGCACAACAACCACCACTACTACCCGCGCTCCGTGCGCCAGGGCTTCCACTGGTGGCAGATCGACATGA
This sequence comes from Myxococcales bacterium, assembly GCA_025351875.1. Lineage (GTDB taxonomy): Bacteria > Myxococcota_A > Polyangia > Polyangiales > Polyangiaceae > Labilithrix. The sequence goes on from JANXVA010000624.1 coordinate 10,952, forward strand.
CGTACTACGTGCTCCGCTCGCTTGCCCTCGTGGGCATCGTGTGGGATCTGCACGTACCGTCGCAGAAGATCATCGACGGCGACCTCGTCGCGGTGCCTGTAAAGAGGCCTGCGCGCGCGACCGCCGCGCCGGGCCCCGAGACGGAGGGCGTCCTCGCGGGCATCTCTTCGATCTCGACCCGCTCCTTGGCCGACGCCGAGTAAGTCGCTCAGGCGTCGCGGTCGCTCAGTCGTCGCGACGGGGCGCCTTGCGGGCCGCCTTCTTCGCGCCGACCTTCTTCTTCGTCGTCAGACGGCGCGCCTTCGCGCCCTTCGTGGGCTTCGTGGGCTTGCGCGTCTTCGGCACGACGAGCGCCTTCAGGACGAGCTCCTTCACCTTGTCACGCGCATCGGTCAGGTTCTTCGCCTGGTCGCGCGTCTTCTGGCTCGTCACCAGGAGGCGGCCTTCGGCGTCGAGCGCGTTCTTCGCGAGGACGCGGAGTCGCGCCTTGACCGGATCGGTCAGCGCGATGGAGTCCTCGAAGTCGAAACTGAGCTCGATCTTCGAGGAGACCTTGTTCACGTTCTGGCCGCCGGGGCCTGACGCGCGCACCGCCGTCCACTCGAGATCGTGACCGGGCAACGTGACCTTGTCGTTGATGACGAGCGGGGTGCTCATGGGGATCTCCGTCGTCTCACCAACCGCGTGGGCAGGTCAAGATGGTCAGTTGTGATCCAGCCGCGCCTCAGCCCGCCCCGCCCTTTTCCCCCGCTTTCACGAGGCGCGCGGCACCCGCCACGCCAAAAGGCAGGAGGAAGAGGGCCCCCCCGGGGATGAGCATCACCGCGGCGGCAGCCACCCCGAACCCGAGGACGGCCGGGAAGTTCGCGGCGATGAAGCGCAGGCGTGCGCCCACGTCCTCACCGCGGAGCGAGAGCGGGTAGTCGAGCAGATCGTAGGCCGTGAGGACGCCGGCCACGATGAACTTGAGCGGCACGGTGACCACCGCCGCGGGCGGGATGAACACGGTGACCAGCGCGAGGACCGCGAGGATCGGAAGACCGACCAACAGCCCCGTCAGGCTGACGCGCAGCGAGCGAACCGCGCTCGGGAGAAATGGCTGATCGGGCCAGACCCGACCGCCGAGCGCGAGCTCCTGCTTGCGGGCAACGGCGTCGAGCGCGAAGCCGGAGAGCGGCTGCGCGAGCGACATCGCGATCACGAACGCGAGCACGATGCCGAGCGCCCAGAAGAGGATGCGCAGCACCCACATCCCGAGCATCGACCAGCCATGCGCAGCGGCGTCGGTGACGATCCGCTCCGAGAGCGCGCTGCCGCCCCAGATCGCGAGCACCGTCGCGCCTCCGAAGAGGAGAGTGGCGACGAGCGCCGGGATCATCGCCCAGCCCCACGCCGACGGGGTGCTCACGACGAAGCCCACGCCTCCGAAGAGCGCGCGGACACCCGCAAAGAACCCCAGGACCACGCGCTTCGACACGGCCCCACCGTAACCACGAACACGAGGTTTGCCAGCCCGCCTCGGGTGGCGCGCGGGTACCATCGGGCCGTGCAAGGCTTCTCGACCAGGCAAATGGCCTGTCTCCTCCTCGTCGCGGTCTCCGCCCTCGCGGCGTGCAAGGGCTCGTCGTCGTCCTCGGCGCCGAGCGGCGGCACACCGAGCTCGGCCGAGGTGCGATGGCGCGACGCCGGGCCGCCGGAGCTCGCGATCGCGGAGCGCGTCGTCGCGCTGCCGAGCGGTGAGCTCGCCGAGGCCGCGCACCCCGCGATCATGCAGGACGAGACGGGGACCCGCCTCGCGTTCATGCGCGCACAAGGGGACGTGCGGCTCGTCTACGTCGTCGCGTCGAGCGCGTACCTCGGGCCGGTCACCAAGGGTCCCATCGACTTTCGCGCCTCGCCCGACCTCGACCACGCGCTCGGCGCGCTGTTCGAGACGGCAGGGGAGCGTAGGGCGCAGCTCGTGGCCGACGTGCTCAAGCAGAGGACCGACGCTGGCGTCGCACGCATGCTCATCGACGGAGCGGGAGCCGAGGGGCACGAGTGGGACGACGCGTTCGCGAAGCTCCCCGACGCGCGCGCGACGGAAGTGAAGACCGCGCTCGCGGGCCTGCTCGAACGCGGTAAATCCACAGCTGGCCTCAAGCGCGCCGTGCTCGTTACGCCCCTCCGCGACACTGCGGTCCTTGCGGCGCGGATCAGGGAGCTCGAAGAGCCTGTACGCGAGCCGCGCGCCGTGGCGGTCATGCTGCGCGCGCTCGCGTCGCTCGACAGGTCGAAGGGCCCCGGGGGGCAGGCTGCGCCAATCGCGTGCGAGGTGCTCGGCAGAAAGCCCCTCGACGCGGCCAACGCGAAGGGCACGCCCGAGGAGATCGACATGCCCGGGCGCGAGATGCTCGTCGAGGCCGCGCTGCTCGCGATCGCCGCCGCCGGCACCGACTGCCCGCACGTCGCCGCGCAGCTCGGCGAGGACGCATGCACGCCTTCGTTCCGCTGCAACGACCACGGGCCGCTCACGGGGCGCGAGACCACCAAGCAGGACGAGCCGCCGTGCACCAAGGAGCAGCTGGCGCAGGCCGTAACGAAGGACCTCGCACGTCTGCCGGCCGACGTGCTCGCGCTCTCGGGCGGAGCGCGCCCGCAGCTCTTCGCGCTCGCGGCGCTCGCGGGGCAAGGGAAGGTGCCGGCCACCGTGGCGGCCGCGCACACGCGTCGTCGCTACGCCCTCACGCAGCCGAAGGAGCCGGAGTGCGAGAACGGGGTCGCGGTCGGCACGGCCTGTCACTGCGAGGAGGCGATCGTCCGCGACCAGGCGTGCCGTCACCCCGAGGGCAACACCGTGAGCGTCGGCGTCTGCAAGTTCGAGATCGACGACAAGCAGAAGAAGCTCTTCAACATGGTCGCCACGGCGCCGCCGTGAGCTCGGGTCAGCTCTGCGGCAGGCCGCGCGAGCGCTCCTTCTTGGCCTCGAGCGCCTCGAGGGTCTTCGGCCAGTCCCCGCGCATCAGGCGCGAGAGCGATCGATCGGCGAGGAGCTTACCGTCCGTCTGGCAGGCGGGGCAGTAGTTCATCTCGTTGTCGGCGTACCGGATGCGCTGCACGCGCCCTTGGCAGCGCGGGCACGGCTCGCCGTACTTTCCGTGTACGGCCATCTCGGGCTGGAATGCCGTCACCTTCTCGGGGAAGTCGCCGGAGCGCGCGCGAAGGCGGTCCGTCCAGGTGACGAGCACCTCGCGGATCGACCCGTGGAGCTCATCGATCTCGGCGTCGGTGAGGCGCGACGTGAGCTTCACTGGCGACATGCATGCATGATGCAAGATCTCGTCGGAGTACGCGTTGCCGATGCCGCTGAAGAGGTGCGGGTCGGTCAGCGCGCGCTTCAGCGTGTGGTTCTCCGAGCGAAGCCGCTCCGCGAAATCGCGGGTGCTCGCAAGGAGCACCTCGAGCCCGTCGGGGGCGAGCGCGAGCAGGGCGGCGTCACCGCGGACGACATGGATGCTCGCTCGCTTCTTGCTGCTCGCCTCGGTCAGGATGAGCGTGCCGGCAGCGGGATCGGGATTCTTCTTCCCCGTCGCGGCGTCGAAGTCGAACGCCGCGAGGCCGAGCTTGCCCGGGATCGGGGCTCCACTCGGCTTCCAGCGGAAGCGGCCCGCGACCATGAGGTGGATGACGAGGTGGAGCGACTCCTCCTTCTTCGGCGTGACGAAGGTGAAGACGATGCGCTTGCCGAGCCGCGAGACCCGGCGGACTTCGCGCGCGAAGACGGCGGTGATGGGCGGTTCGGCAGTCCGGAGGACGAACGGGCTCGCGAGGCGCACGCGCTCGAGCACGTGACCCACCGTGCGCCGCTCGAGATGCTCGATGTAGACGGTGATGTCCGGAAGCTCCGGCATGGGGTCCTAGCGTAGCCGACCTCCCGCGCGGCGTCAGCGGCGGGTACGACGGCGGAGCAGCGCGACCGCGGCGAGCGCGGAGACCGCGGCGAGCGCCCAGCTGCCGAACGCCGTGCGCTGCTTCGGGGCGCTCACACACGCGTTCCGGGTGCCGGCGCCGGCGCTCTCCTCGTCGGTGTAACCCGTTGCATAGTGCACGTTCTCGACCTCGCGCTGAACGAACGACGCCTCGAGGCGGAGGTCTCCGGTGAGCGCGCCCGCGGGGAGCGAGGCGCGGAGGCGTGTGACCCAGGTGTCCGTCGCATGGAGCCCGCGCATCGCGACGTCGAGATCGTCGAGGTAGACGCACTTCGTGACGTCGGAGGGCGGCGCGATGCCGGCGTCGGGGGTACCCATCGTGGCCGTGCCGCCGGCGTCACCGCCGTCCGCCGCGACGCCCGCATCGCCTGCATCCTCTTCGCCCGCATCGACGACGCCCGCATCGGCTTCGCCCGCATCGACGTCACCCGCGTCGACGACACCCGCGTCCTTGGCCCCGTCACCGGCGTCGCTCGTGGCCTGCGTGTCGATCCCCGCATCCGCGCCGTTACGGCATGGCGTGAACGGCTGAGGCGTCGTCGCAGAGCTTCCGCTGCTCGCGCGCGCGTCGAAGCACTGGCTGAAATACACATCCGCGAGCCCGGGCGTCTGGCCGCCACGTGCCGGCGCGTAAGACGGCGCCGGCAAGCCATAGCGCGGGTCGTGATACGTGTAGACCTGCGCCCGCTGCGCGTACTCGGTGACCCACGTTCGCCCCTCGCCCGCGGTCATGAGCGCCTCCACGAGCGGCTCGTAGTTCGACCGGTTCTGCGTCCGGTCCCAGAGGATGCTCTTCGTCTCCACCTCGGCGTGCGGGAAGTTCTGCGGCTGCCAGCGACCTTCGGAGATGATGTAGAGCGTGAGGCCGACGCGCGCGCCGATGCCGGCCGCGACCATCCGGAGCGGCAGCGTCGGGTCGGCTCCCTTCGTGACGATACGGACCGGTTGCATGGATCGCTCCCCGCAGTCCGGCCGGAGGCGTAGCGCGATGAAGTCGAACGACTCGGCGACGTAGGCGTCGATGGTCGGACCGATGGCCGGGGGAATCGCATACGCGTGGCCGGTGAGCCACCGGCGGAGCGCGCCGGGATCGGTCGCGCGTAGCGTCACCGTCTCGTAAGGACCGACCACGGACTGGGAGAGGATCTGAACCTGGCCTGCCGCTGGTCCGTCGCTCGCGCTCGAGGCCGCCGTCTCGCTCGCGCAGCCCGTGAGGCCGCAGCCGTACGCGCCCCCGTACGTCTGCGGCGCGTAGATGACGGGCTGGGTACTCGCGTCGAGAGCGCTGAAGAACGCGTCGTTCGAGAGCTCGATCGTCGCGCCGGCGCGCACCGGCAGGACCCACGCGAACTCAGACGGGTCGCCGCTGTAGCGGATCTGGTCCCAGAGCACGGTCTGCGTCGTCGAGATCGAGAGCGCCATCCGGTGGTCCGTGACGACCGTGCGCTCCGACGGCGGCACGAAGCATCCACCGCACGCCTCTGCGCGCACGGGCTCGAGCACCGAGGCCGCGCCCGCGATCGCCAGGCAAGCAAGGAGCGATTTGTTCATCGCAGGCCTCCTTCGCAACGTGCGTGCCGGGCGTGGCACATCGTGTCGTCGTGCCTTTCGTGCCTCGAAAATAGCCCCTTCGACGCGACGACGGCGATGAGCCCAGGACATCGTCGCGATCGGCGCGACACGCTCGCCATACCCGCCGCCGCGTCGAACGACTATCCTCGCCGCCCGTGAGCGACGAGACCTTCACCATCCGCGCGATGACCCGGGACGACTTGCCAGCGGCGTCGAAGCTCGCGGGGAAGCTCGTACGGATGCACCACGACCTCGACTCGCGGCGCTTCCTCCATCTTCCCGATCCGGAGGCTGGCTACGCGCGGTACTTCGCCGGCGAGCTCGAGAGCGACGCCGTCGTGCTCCTCGTGGCCGAGCGGACCTCCAGCGCGGAGAAGACGGACGCGCTCGTCGGGTACGCCTACGGTCGCCTCGAGCCGCGCAGCTACAACGAGCTGCTCGACGCCTGCGGCAAGCTCCACGACGTCTACCTCGACGAGGGCGCGCGGGGGCACGGTCTCGGTGAGGAGCTCGTCGTCGAGATGGTCCGCCGCCTCACCGCGAAGGGGGCACCGCGCGTCCTGCTCCTCACGGCCATCCAGAACGAGGCGGCCCAGCATCTGTTCAAGAAGCTCGGCTTCCGCACGACGATGCTCGAGATGACCCGCGAGGCTGACCCCGCCGTGTAAGGGCGAGCTCAGTCGGTGGCGAACGTCATCTCGAACGCGGAGGTCTGGGCCGCGTGACCCCCGGTCGCGAAGGTGCGCTTCGGCTGCGCGACCGCGTCCATCACGGCGACGATCTCGCCGTAGGGCATGTCGTTGCCGGCATGCACGACGGCCTTGTCGAACTTCTTGTCGCTCGGATCGCGATGTACGCCCGCCGTCTTCCACTCCTCGCTGATGCGCGCGGCGAGCGCCGGGAACGTCACGATCGTCCTGCCGTCCTTGCCGACCTTCGTGCGGCTCGCCTCGCGCGGGACCTCGGCGGTGCGCACGACGGTGACGCCTTCCTTCCACACGAGGAGGAACTTGGTCGCGTCGGTCGTCTGGACGTGAAGGCGCGCCTCCGGCTTGCACGGCGCACCGGACGGATCGTTGCACGGCGGCGTCTCGGTGGTGGGTCCGGGCACATTGGCGTTGGCGTCGATCCGCGAGGACGTCGTCCACACCGCCGTGATGAGCAGGAACGAGACCGTGACCATGAGGAGATCGATCATCGGGATCATGTTGATCTCCGTATCGAGCGACCGACGTCCGCCTCTGCCGCCGCTGTCGACATTCACTCCGCCCATTAGGAACCTCCGCAGTTCAGGCTGCGAGAGGAGGACCGCGCTCCGCATCTGAAGTTCCCGAGGGCGTGAAAGTGCCGTTCCAGGCGTAAATCTGCCGTGCGAGCGCCTGCGATCCAGGCCTGGACGACCTTCGGGTCAGCGCCCGATGCGGTCGAGCCAGAGCAAGGTCTCGATCGTCCCCGCTTCGCGGAGCCAGGGCTGGTCGTGCGGTCCGGGGATCACGCGAGAGGTGGCGGCGAGGTTCTTCGCCTTGAACGAGGCGGCGAGCGCCTCGCTCGAGGCCTTCCAGTGATCCTGCGTGCTGGTGAGGAGGAGCATCGGGCGCGTCGTCCCCTTCCAGCCGGTCGCGATCTTCTCTGCGTAGCCCGGCGCGGCGAACGTCCCGACGGCCGTCTGCACGCCGGCCCACGCACCGAAGACGTTCGGGAGGCGCGTGAGCATCTCGAGCGAGACATACCCCCCGAGGGAGACTCCGCAGAGGTACGTCTGCGCGGGCGTGCTCGCCACCTGGGTCTCGCTCCGCACGCGCGGGAGGAGCGATTTGTCGACCCACGTCGCATACGCGTCGAGGTCGGCAGGGCTCTTCGGGTTCGGCATGAAGGGGCAGACGAGGGCCATGCCGCGGAAGGGGCGGGCGCCGAGCTCGACGTTGACCTCGGCGAGGCGCTCGTCGGTCCATTCGCCACGGGTGCTCGTCCGCTGGATGGGCGCCCGCTTGAGCCGCTGCCAGGCGCTCCCGAGCCCGTATTTCTCCACCCAGGCGTAGGCGCCGAGCCGCTCGTCGGCCGTCTCGCCGAGCCCATGAAGGAGGACGGCGACGGGTAAATTCTGGCCAGGAGACAGATACTTGGGGGTGATGAGGACGAAGCGCCGGCCTGCTTCGGTTCCGTCGATCAGGCGCAAATTCCTCAGATCTTCGGCTAGTTCGGGCGATTCGTCAGCGCGCGCCTGACGGACGACGAGCGCCCCGGCCATTGCGCCGACGAACTGTCTTCGCCCGAGACAAACAAAAAATTTGCGCGGAGGCCGCTCCCAGGTCATTCCAGGGTCCCCGTCGGGTGGTGTAAGTCAGATCCATAGATGTTGTACCTCTCCGTCAGGAGCGGTAGCAACGCTGGCAGCCATCTCGCTAGAAGTACTTCGCAAATCGCCTCGCAAGTCCGCGCAAGTCCGCGCAAGTCCGCACTACCCGTCGGAACACCGGAATCTAAGGAGTGAGCCTCTCATGCTCCATCGCTCGCGTCTGACCTACCTCGCCCCTCTCGCTCTTGCTTTCGTCGGCGCCACCATCGCCCTCGCGGCATGCGGCGATCCGGTGAAGCGTGCGACCTTCACGACCACCGTTGAAGACGCTGGCTTCGAGGGCGGCGTGGGCTTCACGCCCGGCGCCGTTCCGTGTCAGGGCCTCGCGTGCAAGCGTGAGAAGTGCTCCGACCCGTCGACCACGACGACGATCACGGGCAAGGTCTACGACCCGGCCGGAGCGAACGCGCTCTACAACGTCATGGTCTACATCCCGGGCGGTCCGAACGGCGACGCCGATCTCCCCGAGATCACCGAAGGCGTCAGCTGCCAGACGTGCGCGAGCATCGCGCTCAGCCCGATGGTCAGCGCGCTCACCAACACGAAGGGTGAGTTCGAGCTGAAGGACGTGCCGGTCGACAAGGATGTCCCGGTCGTCATCCAGGTCGGCAAGTGGCGGCGCAAGCTGAAGTTCAGCGTCACCAAGAAGTGCGAAGCGAACGAGGTCCCCGATCGCGAGTTCCGTCTTCCGAAGAACGGCAGCGAAGGTGACATGCCGCACATCGCGGTCACCGCGGGCGGCTGCGACGCGCTCGAGTGCCTCCTCCGCGGCATCGGCGTCGACGACAAGGAGTTCGTGCCCGGCGCGAGCACCGCCGGTCACATCCACGTGTTCAACGGCCAGGGCGGCGACTTCGTCGGCGCACCGAAGGCGGGCGGCTCGACGACCGACAAGCTCGGCGGCGAGCTCTGGAACGACACGGCGAAGATGTCGAAGTACGACATGGTCATGCTCTCCTGCGAGTGCAGCGAGAACAACGACAACAAGGGCGGCGAGGTCATGGGCGGCGTGCAGCCCCCCGGCGCGCGACAGGCCATGTGGGACTACGCGAACGCGGGCGGTAAGATCTTCGCGACGCACTACCACTACACGTGGTTCAAGAACTCGCCCCAGCAGGACTGGCAGCAGGTCGCCAACTGGAACGCCAGCGGCGGCGGTTCCGGCGCGTACGACGTCGACCAGACCTTCCCGAAGGGCGCGTCGTTCGCCGACTGGCTCGTCAACGTGAACGCGTCGCCCACCAAGGGCACCATCCAGCTGACGGACGTGACCAACTCCCTCTCGAACATCAACGCGCCGGCACAGAGCTGGATCAAGAAGGGCGACAACGCGGTCCGCTACTTCTCGTTCAACGCCCCGACGGCGGCGGCGCCCGAGGATCAGTGCGGTCGCGCGGTCTACTCGGACCTCCACCTCATGGGAATCAGCGCCGGCGGCGCTTCCTTCCCCAGCGGCTGCCCGGCTCCGGGCGGACTCTCGGCGCAGCAGAAGGCGCTCGAGTTCATGTTCTTCGACCTCTCGGGCTGCGTCCAGGCGGACGACACCCCGCCGACGCCCCCGAACTGATCGGAAGAGGGCCTCGAGGCGCGGCGACTTCGTCTAGCCTGGCAAGATGCGTCTCCTTCGCAGTCTTGCCGCGCTCACGGGCGCCGTTGGGTTCTTCACGGGCTGTAGTGCGCTGCTCGGGACCTTCGAGGTCGGGAGCAGCGCTCCGGATGCGGCCGCGGTCGACGGTTCCGGTACGGACGGTCCAGTGAACGGGGAGGGGGGCAGCGACGGCGCCATCGATGCGCCCGGCGCGCCGCTGCTCACGTGCACCGTCGAGAAGGGCAACATTCGTCTGCTCGACACGGCGAAGCCGAAGTCCGGCAGCGGTGGCGGCGGGCAGCTCTCGTTCGAGAGCCCGCACGTCTTCCACCTCGGCCCCAACAAGACGCGCGTGGTGGCCCGCCCGAGCCAGTCGCAAGGCTTCACGATCTACGAGTTCGATCCCAAGAACGGCGGCGGCGGGATGCCCAACTCGCTCGACATCCTCACGAGCGGTCGCATCTACGACGTGCAGCGCACGAACGACTCGATCCAGGTTCTCGCGGTCGGGACGGGCGCGGACGCGGGTCGCCTCCAGGTCCATCGCATCGCCGATTCGACGTTCGTGGACGTTGTCATCGGGCTCACGCCGATCAACGCCGTGGACGAGAACTCGCCTCAGGGTACGCGAGGCCCACAAGGCGCCTTCGCGATCCTCGGTACGCCGGCGGCGCCGGACTATTTCTGGACGTTCAGCTCGCCGAAGTCGGAAACGGGGCCGTTCGATCTCTCGATCGGCCGTTCGACCGCGCTCGCCGCCAATCCGCAGAAGGTGCTCTTCACCTCGAACGACGCGATGAACCCCGCCTCGCCGCGCGTGCTGCTCCCCGCGGGCGGCGAGATCTTCATGCCGCTCGAGCAGGAGAGCAACGGTCCGCCGACGACGACCGACAGCATCATCCACACCCCGGACAACGCGCAGGCTGCGTTGCAGGCGGTGCCACGTTCGATGGGCAAGGCCGGCGGCAAGCCGAACATCTTCTTCGCGGCCGGGCGATCGGTCGCGACACCTGGCTCGTACAACCTCGCCTTCATCGAAGTCGACACCGCCTCGTCGACGGCGCCGCTCACGTTCCGTCTCGGCCCGGTGAAGGACGGCGCGCTCGGCACGTTCGTGGCCCAGGACATCCCCGCTTCGTTCTCGTTCGACTCGGTCACGAGGCTCCCTTCCGACGGCGGCGACTCGCGGTGGCTCGGCGACCACTTCGTCGCGACCGGCAAGGGGCAGGGCGTGCCGGGGGTGAACTTCATCTGGTACGACGCGATGAACAAGGCGCTGCGCGCCAACCAGACGGGGCCAGACACGCTGCTCAAGGACCGCGTCGGCGTGCAACGTACCTCGATGACGCTCGGCGGCGCGCCCACCGCGATCTTCACCGACTTCGAGCTCGTCTGGACCGAGACCGCGATGTTCGACGGCGCGGTGAGCGAGAACCTCTTCTACGCCCCCGTCTCCTGCCTGAAGTAGCTCACGCGGCGAATCACTTCGCCCAGCCGTCTCCGAGGCCTAGCTCGAGCAGCTCCGCGGGAGAGTCGGGGTCGTCGCGGTCGACGACGAGCCACGCGCGGCGAGGATCGTGAACGTCGAAGGCGATGCCTTCGGCCTTGTCGAGGAGCGGGACGCCGCGCTCGTCTGTGATGACGCCGAGCTCGGCATCGCCCCGGCGGTCGTCGAGCCGGCCGATCGAGACGCCCGCGACAGGGCCGTCGCGCGTGGCGTCGGGGCTCGCCTCGGCGCAGGCGAGGAACGCGGTCCAGCGGCTCCCGGTCGTGACGGCGTCCGTGAACGTGAGTCGCGTGCCGCCGGCAGTCCCGAGGTCCCATTGCACGGCGTCGCGGAGCGGAGGGCACGAGCGAGCGTTCGCCCCGCGCGCGAGGCCGAGCAGGTACGCGAGGAGGGCCAGGCGGTCCACGCGTGCGCTCGCGTCGACGGGCTGGCGGTCCCCCGCGCACGCGCCGTTGCCGCGCTGGAGGAAGATCACGTCGTCACCAGCGATCGCCGCGCCCTCGATGTTGAGCTCGGCGCCCGCAAAAATAGGGTCATTTCGCATCGCCTGGTAGAGCGCGTGGGCCTCCACGAGCGTGACGCGCGGGGCGGCATCGGTCGGACCTTCCACGATCACGACGCGTTCGCGCTTCGGCGACGAGCCTGAGCCGAACGCGACGAGCACGCCGTCGAACGCGAGGCACGCCTCGAGGTCTAGCTTCGACTCCTTGTTGCCGCGGCCGTCGTCGAACTGGCGAACCCCATCGTGCGCGGGGAGCGGCACGTCGCGCACCGTGAGCTCGCCGCCCACGCCTTCGAGGATCGCGAGGAAGCTCGCGTCGTCCTGCACGACCGCGAGCGTCGACGGGCCGAGGCGCGCCAGGGCAGAGCCAGCGCGCACGTGCGCCGGTCGATCGAGCGCGGCATCGGCGCCGCGTGCGTAGAAGAGAGGGGTACGCCGGGCGACGCGCGCACCGAGCCCGTCGGCAGCGTGCTCGACGCGCGCCTTCCGCACGCTCATCAGCGCGACTCGAACACCTTCAATGCGGGCAGCTCGAGGACGGTGAGAAACCCTCCCTTGCCGCAGCCCGTGTCGATCACGACGACGTTCTCACCGACCCACATGTCGAGCGGATCCTCGGGCGTGAAGCTCGAGAGCTCGGGCGGGAGGTTCTCGGTCGCCGTGTGACCGCAGACGACGCGCTTGCCGCGGTACCCCTGGAAGAAGCGCATCGTGCGCACCCAG
>JANXVA010000647.1 GCA_025351875.1 Myxococcales bacterium
GCCGTCGCCACCTTCGTCGTCACGTTCCTGCTCGTGCTCGTACCGACGCTGCTCATGGGCAGCACGCTGCCGCTGCTCGTCGCGCATCTCGTGCGGTCGAGCAAGAACGTCGGCAAGAGCGTGGGCACGCTCTACTTCGTCAACACGCTCGGCTCGGCCTGCGCGTCGGCAGCGGCCGTGCTCTTCGTGATGAAGGCCGCCGGGCTCAAGGGCACCGTCCAGGCCGCGGCGCTGCTCAACATCACGGTCAGCCTTCTCGCGTACGTGGCGCACCGGAGATCGCAGCGCCCTGCGGAGATCGCGGAGGTCCTGGCCTCGGCCGCGTCGGCCGCGGCATCGGAAGACGAGTCGGAGAGCGCGGCATGAGCTTCGTCCTCGCCCTGGTCGTCGCCGGCGTCAGCGGCTTCATCGCGCTCTCGTACGAGATTGTCTGGTATCGCGTCATCGCGTTCGAGAGCTGGGGCCTCCCGGGCGCCTTCGGGCTCCTCCTCGCGGCCTACCTGCTCGGCCTCGCGCTCGGCTCGCGCGTCGCGGGCGCCTTCTGCAAGGACGACGCAAAGAGCGGCGACACGCGCCAGCTCCGCGCGCTCGCGCTGTTCGCGCTCGTCGCCAATGTGGTCGCGTGGGCCGTCGTCCCGTTCTTCGGGTACACCGCGGGCAGCCACGGCGGCTGGCCGATCGCGCTCGGCCTCGTGGTGGTCGCGGCCGGGCTCCTCGGCGCCATCCTCCCGCTGGTCTGCCACTTCGGCATCACCGCGGACGACCGCGCCGGCCAGCGGCTCAGTTACGTGTATCTTGCAAATATCGTAGGGTCCGCCGTCGGTAGCTTGCTCACCGGCTTCGTCTTCTTCGACGCCTGGCCGCTGAGGACGACTGGCGAGGTCATCGCACTCGTCGGCCTCGCGCTCGTCGGCGGCCTCGTGATCCTCTCCGACCTCCGCGGAGCCGCGCGCGGCATGTGGCTCGCCGGAGTGAGCGCGGTCGCGGTGCTCCTCGTCGTCGGCACGCCCCGCGCGTACGACCGCATCTGGGAGCGCCTCCTCTACAAGGACAAGTTCGCGGCCGACACGAAGTTCGCCGAGATCATCGAGACCAAGAGCGGCGTCATCACCGTCACGCAGGACGGCACCGTCTACGGCGGCGGCGCCTACGACGGTCGGTTCAACACCAGCATCCGCTGGGATCGCAACGGCATCATGCGCGCCTACGGCATCGGCGCGCTGCACCCGGCGCCGAAGAAGATCCTCATGATCGGCCTGGCCTCCGGCTCGTGGGCGACGGTCATCCAGCACCTCCCGGGCCTCGAGCACCTCACGATCGTCGAGATCAACCCCGGCTACAACAAGCTCATCGCCGGCCATCCCGAGGTGGCGGGCGTGCTCCGCGATCCCAAGGTCGACATCGTCATCGACGACGGTCGCCGTTGGCTCAATCGCCACCCGAGCGAGCGCTTCGACGTGGTCGTGATGAACACGACCTGGCACTGGCGCGCGCACATCACCGATCTCCTCTCGACCGAGTTCATGGGCCTCGTACGGAATCACCTTGCGCCGGGCGGGCTCTTCTACTTCAACACCACGTCCTCCGACGACGTGAAGAAGACCGCCGCGACGACGTTCCCGTACGCGATCCGCGTCTACAACTTCATGGCCGTCAGCGACTCGCCGCTCTCCTTCGACAAGGCTCGCTGGGAGAAGACCCTCGCGGCGTTCACCTTCGAGGGTCAGCCGGCGATCGATCGCTCGACCGAGGACGGAAGGAAGTTCTTCGACGAGCTGCTCACCTATCCGGACTCGATCCAGGTCGAACCGACGGACGAGGGCCTCGAGTCGCGCGAGAGTGTGCTCGCGCGCACCGCCGCGGCGACCGTCGTGACCGACGACAACATGGTCGCCGAGTGGCGTGAGGTCCTCCGCTTCCAGGACGCGCCGTGACACTCCCCGAGGCCTTCTATCTCCCCGAGGGCGATCGCTTCCGCGCGACGGAGGCGACGCGTGGTCCGTGGAGCGCGGAGCACCAGCACGGCGGGCCGCCCTCCGCGCTGCTGGCGCGCGCGCTCGAGCTCGACGCGAAGAAGTCCTCGCTGCCGCTCCGTCCGATCCGCATGAGCGTCGCGTTCCATCGCCCGATCGCGCTCGACGTGTTCCGCGTGTCGGTCGAGCCGGTGCGCGAGGGCAAGAAGGTCCGCGTCTCGCGCGCCTACCTCACGGACGCGAACGGGCGTGCCGTCGCGACGGCCGAGGCGCTCTTCATGCGTCGCGCCGACGTGGGTGTCCCGGCGACGCCCGGCACACCGCCGCGTACGCCGGACCTGTGCGCCGCGTATGACTTTCCGTTCTTCCGCGCGGCCGTCGGTTACCACACCGCGATGGAGACGCGGCTTCTCGGCGGCACGTTCGGCACCGGGCACATGGCCCTCTGGATGCGCATGCGCGTCCCGGTCGTCCCCGCAGAGGAGCCGAGCCCCCTCCAGCGCGTCGTCTGCGCTGCCGACTCGGGCAACGGAGCGAGCGTCGCTCTCGATACTGCAAACTACACGTTTCTCAATCCTGATCTGACCGTCTCCCTCGCACGCGAGCTGGTCGGCGAATGGGTTGGTCTCGACGCGACCACCCGCTTCGGCGCCGACGGCATTGGCCTCGCCGAGAGCGATCTGCTCGATGTCGAGGGGTACGTCGGGCGCGGTCTCCAGAGCCTCATCGTCGAGCGCCGCGAAGCGAGCCTCTGACCTTCAGCGGCAGCCCTGAACACGCTTCTCGCGCCTGGGCGCGTCCTCGGCGCATGCGAGGCCGAGCACGAGCGAATCCTTGCAAAACACGTAGTCGGCCTCGACGCCGCAGCCCGGGTTCGTCGAGAAGCCCTCCGCCGTGCAGTCGCCGAGCGCGCCGCACGAGACGCCGTACCGGTACTGCTTGTCCACCCTGCCGTCGCAGTTCCAGTCGTAGGCGAGCGAGTAGACCTTCGAGGGCCACTTGGTGTCGCTGACGAAGGACTGGTTCGGATGGATGAACGTGTCGGTGTCGTCGCAGTCGTAGACGGCGCCGGGGCCGCCAGCGCACCCGGCGTCGCGGCCGAGAAAGTTGTCATGGTCGCAATCGCAGGTCGTGCAGCCCGCGGCGTCCACCGTCGTGTCCGCGTCTCCGCGCGTCGCGGCGTCTGCCTTGGTGCCGTTCGGATCGACGTCAGGCGGAAGCTCGTCGCGTGCGTCGCTCGAGCCTCCGTCTCCGTGGCCCTGCCCTTCGTCGCCGCCCTCGGGCGTCGGGCCGCCCGCCTCGCTCGACCCGGCGGTGGAGAACGTCACGTCCGGAAAGCTGCACGCGGCGAACGCGGCCGCCGTGATCGAGAGAACCGCCCCGAGTATGACGACGCGCGGCGACATCTCACTTGCAGAGCTGGGTGCGTGTATCGATCTTGGATGCCGCGCAGAACGGGCCCACGGGCTTGCACTCGAAGTAGTCGGCGCTGTTCCCGCAGTTGGGGCCGCTGCCCTGGAAACCCTGTCCGCCCGTGCATCCCGTGGCGATGGTGCCTCCGCAGCTGAGATTCGTCGGGTAGGCCCGCTGCACGGTGCCGTCGCAGTTCCAGTCGTAGACCAGCGGATGCACGGAGGTCCACGTGAAGTCGGCGACGAAGCCTTGCGCGGGGTTGATGAACTTGTCGCCGTCGTCGCAGTCGTAGACGGCGCCGGGCCCGCCGTCGCATCCGCCGTCGCGCGCGAAATAGCCGTCGTTGTCGCAGTCGCACGACTGGCAACCCGCGGCGTCGATCTTCGTGTCGGCATCGGAGCGCGTCGCGGCCTCGACCAGAGCGGAGTCCCCGGTCGACGCATCGAGGCCTTGCGGGCCGTCCTGGGCGCCGTCTGTGCCGCCGCCCATGCCGTCCGGACCTGACTCGCCTCCACCGCCTCCTCCGTCCGCGGTCCCGAACGCGACGTCCGGAAAGGTGCAGGCTGCACCTATTGCGCACGCGATCGTCGCGGAGACGAACGCGAAGACCAGAGCTCCGCGGCGCTTCATCAGAACCTCCACGTCGCGTCGACGCGGCCGAGTCCGGGCGTGACTTCGATCCGCTGTGCCGTAGCCGGCGGGCCCGGCTCCTTCGAGCTGTTGCCCCACACGAAGACTCCGACTCCCGTTCCGGCCACGACGAGGCCGACGGGGAAGAGGATCGTCGTGAGCGTGCTCATCAGCTTGCCCTTGTCGACCGTGTCCGACAGCGAGGGATCGCAGTTCGTGTGCGAGGGACACTTTTCGTCGACATCGCTCTTCGCGCCGTTGCGGATCAAGAACGTGATGCCGCTTCCGATGAGCGTCGCGGCGCCGACCCCGATGAGCACGATGCCCGCGGTGCGCTTGCCCTTGCCGGTGTCAATCTCGGTGCCGGGCTTCTCGGGGGGCACCTGCGCGAGGTGGAGCGTGAGGTGCTTGGTGTCACCGGCGGCGAGCGTCACCTCGCCCTCGACGGGCTGCGCGTACTGCGCCTGAACGCGCACGCGGTAGGTGCCCGGGTCGCGCTCGAGCGGCTTGCCGACGAGGTTCGTGCCGAGGTTCTCGCCGTTGACCAACACCTCGACGCCCGACTTCTCGTTCGCGGGGCCTTCACCCGCGGGGGACTTGAGGAGGACGTCGACGAAGACGGTCGCGACCTTCGGCTTGAGCCGTGCGGCGGCGGTCTCGGCGTCCTTGTCCCAGCCGTCGTACTTCGTGTCCGCGGGGAGTGTCACGAGCGCGCGCTTGATGTCGAGCCAGGCGCGACGGGCCGACGCGTAGTGGCCGAGCTGCTCCTCGCACTCGGCGAGGTTCCGGACGCTCCCGAGCCCGCTCGGATAGACCTTGTAGGCCGTGCGAAGGAGCGGCACGGCGCCGGCGCAGTCGCCCGCGGTTCGCATGTCCTTGGCGCGGGCGAAGAGATCCTTCGCGTCGGATTCGGCATCGGCACGCGCCGGGGTCGCTCCCGCGAGCATGACGAGACCCACGGAGGCGCCGACGGCGAGGCGTCGAAACAGGCAAGAACAACGCACGTTCATGATTTTACCAACATCGATTGGGATAGTCGAGGAGTCCCCGAGCAGGCGGGCTAGAACACCTGAGACTTGTCGGGAGGGGGTCGCGCAGACGGCGGCGGAGGGGGCGGCGGGCTCGGTGGCGTGGTGGCCACCGGCGGCGGGGTCGGTGCGACCGGAGGCGGCGGCGGCTCGGCCGTCGGCGTAGGCGTAGGTGGCGCCGGCGTCCCCGGCGTCGGCCTCGCGCTCGGACGCACGGGGCCCTTTGTGCTCCCTGTCGGCCCCGTCGTGATCACCGCGCTGGCGGTCGGCGCCTCGGGCGGCGGAATGCTCGGCTGATCGATCTTCGTGCCGACCGGCTCGGGCGGCGCGGGCTTCGTCTTGTCCGTGGCGGGCGCGTTGAAGGAGACCAGAGCGAAGCCCAGGATGCCGATCGTCGCGAGCCCGAGGGCAGCCGCGATGAGCCATCCAATGGTGGCGCGCCTGTTCCGCGTCCTCGTCGTGGGCTCACCGACCGAGGCCTCGTGCAGGTCGGCTCCGACGTCGTGCTCGCTCGGCACGGACGACGGCGGCATCGCGAGCTCGGGTGCGCTCGGCGCGTTCGCGCGAACGCTCTCGGTGCCGGACGACCCCGCGAGCGTCACGAAGGCCTCGGACAGCTCGGCGGCGGTGCTGAACCGAGCGTTCAGGTTGTCCGCGAACGATCGGGCGAAGAAGGCTTCGAGCTCGGGCGGGAGATCCGGGCGTCGGTTGAGGACGGGAGTCCACGCGTGCGTGCAGATGCTGAGGAAGATGTCCTCGATCGTCTCGCCGTCCCAAGGAATGGTTCGGGTGAGCGCCTCGTACCCGACGACCGCGAGTGCCCAGAGATCGCAACGATGGTCGAGCGACGGGAGACCGCGCGCCTGTTCGGGGCTCATGTAGCTCGGCGTACCGAGCACCATGTCCTTGCCGGTGGCGAACGGCGAGCGCGTGCCGTCGGGCCCCGCGGCGCGCGCGATGCCGAAGTCCAGGAGCTTCACGAGGAGTCGACCGTCCTCGTCCTGCGTGAGAAAGACGTTCGCGGGCTTCAGATCGCGATGCACGATCTGCTCGGCGTGGGCCTGGCCGAGCGCGCGCGCGATCTGGGTGACGATCGAGACCGTCTCGGGCACGTCGAGCTGTCCGCGGCGATCGATGCGTGTCTCGAGGGACTCGCCTTCGAGCAGCTCCATCACGAGGTAGGCGAGGCCGTTCTCCTCGCCATGATCAATCACCGAGACGATGTGGCGGGTCTTTCGGGAGAGCTTCGCCGAGACC
This sequence comes from Myxococcales bacterium, assembly GCA_025351875.1. Classification (GTDB taxonomy): domain Bacteria; phylum Myxococcota_A; class Polyangia; order Polyangiales; family Polyangiaceae; genus Labilithrix. Next base: position 6,302 of record JANXVA010000647.1, read on the forward strand.
TGCGCCTCCTGCTGGAAGCGGGCGATCGCGCTCTCGTCCGCGTCCTTGGCCTCGGGTCGAACGAGCTTGATCGCGAACTCGCCGCCGAGCGAGGCGTGCTTCGCGAGCCACACCTCGCCCATCGCTCCCTTGCCGAGAAGCCGAACGAGCTCGTACTTCCCAGCGACGACCTGGCCGACGTCGATCTGACCGAACTGCACCTGCACTGTGAAAGAGCGTACCGCGATCCGTTTTTCTGCGTGTTCTCGTAGGTGCGACAACCTGCCGAATTGCCCATTCGAGAATCTCTCTTGGTCCGTCCCCGCGCTGCGCTAATCTTTGAAACAATGGGTCAGGAGAGCGGAAAGCGGCCGAAATTCGACGTGGAGCCGAAGACGCCGTCGAAAGCGCCCGAGGCCCGGGAGGACGAGCACCACGCGTTCAACAACGTCGTCGGCGAGGGCATCCGTAAAGCTCGGCAGGAGCATGGCTGGACCCAGGCGTTCCTCGCCGACCAGGCCGGTCTCTCCCCCAACTACATCGCTCGCCTCGAACGAGGTGAGCTCGGTCCCTCGCTCTTCGTCGCGTCCCGCATCTGCGAGGCGATGAGCATCGCGCTCGAGGAGCTCGTCGGTTCTCCCGGCGGGCTCATGCGCAAGACGACGATCAAGCGTCGCGTCCTCGGCTGAGCCGAGCCCACGATCGACAACGTGATCGTCCGATTTTCGTAGCTACTCCGCGATCGTGCTCGGCACGGTGCCCGCGCCGTAGCGCGCGATGACGCCATCCCGCGAAGCCCCGGCGCGCGGGCTCGCGTTGAAGCTCCCGCCGACTCCCCAGAACGCGCCCGTCGGGTCGACCCAGGCGCCGTGAAGATCGCTGAAGGGCTTCGAGCCGAAGTCGTCCTCCCAGCGATCGCCCACGAGGCGCAGCTTGAGGCTGCCGCCGCCGACGATGACGGCGCGCCCCCACGCGCGCGCGGGCGCGGAGGAGGGAGCGCACGCGACGCCGTTCACGTCGTTCACGAGCACGGCGTCAGCGCGCTTCCATTGCGTGCCGTCCGACGTGAGGAGATCACGGCCGCCGACTGCGAACACCTCGGTCCCAGAGCAGCCGGTCACCGTCGTGAGCCGGCCCTTCGCCACGCCTTCCGCCTCGCGCTTCCACGTGCCGGCGGTGCGGTGCCACACGAGGCCGGCCTCCCCGACGATGTACAGGTCGTCCTTGCTGGAGCCCCAGATCTTGAAAAGGGCGACCTTCTTCAGCTCGGGTAGCGTCTCGGGCTTCCACGAGGTGCCATCCCAGTGGAGCAGAACGTCGTTCGCAGCGTCCGGTTGATCGGGCGTGCCGCCCACGGCCCACGCGTCGTCGGGAGCGGCGGCCCACACGCCGAAGAGCGTCGCCGTCGTGCCGGAGACGCGCTCCTCGAGCCTCGTGCCGTCCCAGTGGGTGATGCGACCCTTCTCGCCGACGAGCCACACGTCGTTCGGCGCCGTGCCGTGGACCCACCAGTACGTCTCGGTGCCGCCCGCCTTCGAGCGCCGCCACGTGGTTCCGTCGAAGCGCATGACGAGCGACTCGAAGCCCGAGTTGCCGAGCGGTCCGCCCACGGTCCACACGTCGTGCTCGGAGGTTCCCCAGATGGAGAGGAGAGCGCCGTCGAGGTGCTCCAGCACTGGCGTCCATTCGGGCGCAGCGGGCGTGGCATCAGGCGCGTCGACCCCGCCGTCCGCGGCCGCCTCCGTGTGGGACGGCGAGCACCCGAGGCTCGAGGATCCCGCGAGCGCGAGGCACGCGACGGCCCCGGCGACCGCGACCGTGTGCGCTCTCTTCATCACGTTCCTCCGTCGGGCGCGCCGGCATCCTCACCGCAGGCCTCGCCGAGCACGTAGCCCTTCTTGCAGAGACAGCGGCACGCCGTCTCCTTCGCGCCAGACTCAGCGCAGCGCGGGGTCACCTTGATCACCTTCGTCGCGCTCTTCTTGGTTCGGTCTCTCACCTGGACCTCGATCTCGAAGGCGTGATCGAACACGTCCACGTCCGCCCACTGGTTCGGACAGAGCGGGATGTTCGAGTAGTCGCCGATCGCCGCAGAGTCTTCGATGTTCGTCGTCGTGCCGCGACCGGTCGTGCCCCAGCCGTCGGGTAGCTTGCTCAGGTTCACGGTCCGTCCGTCGATGCGCACCTGTCTCGACCCGAGGTCACGCATTGCCCCCGTCACCTGCACGCCGCAGCCGTCGAGGTTGATGGCACGCACCCCGACGAAGGCGACGCGCCCGCCCTGGGGCGGAAAGACGATCGCGAGATCGTCCCCTTCGTTCAGCGGGACGTCGGTGCCGTCGGCGCGCAGCGCGCGGAGCTCGATCTGGATGGGCTGCGCCGGGTCACCCAGAAAGCCCGCGGGGCATTCCGTCGGCGCGTCCGGGTGCGCCTCCGCGCCAGCGTCGGTCGCCGGCGAGTCGTCGCTGCTGGGACAACCGCCGAGCGCGAACGCGCAGACGGACACGGCGATGAGGCGGCTCAGTTGCAGAAGACGTTGTCCTGCTTCGGGTAGTAGTAGACGAACGCGTTGCAGTGCTCGTTCTTCTCGACGATCGGGCCGAACGTGTAGCAGCAGTCGGGGACCGCATCCTTGTGCTTGAGGACGTCGTAGTCGTCGAGCGCCTTGCAGCCGCCGGCCTCGTCCGCGGGGGGCGTCCACTGGAACGCGCACTCGTACATCACGCCGCCGTTCGGCTTCACCTCGAGGTTCAGCTCGGGCGACCGGAGCATCGGCGGCTCGTCCCACGTGCGTGACGTGTAGAACTTGTCCGACTCCGGCGGGAGGCCGACCGACGTGCCGTCCCAGTTGTAGATCGAGAACTGCTTTCCACGGGCGTGGAAATGGCCGTTCGCGCCGATGACGTTCACCGGCTTGTCGTTCTTGAACTGGCAGCTCCCCGTGAAGCTCGGCGAGGGGTTGCTCTTGCAGACGCGGATCGACTGCTTCGTCGCGAAGAGCGTCCCCATCTCGTGGACGACCTTGTCCTTCGGGATCGTGTGGAAGTTCACGGCGACCTCGCCACCCTCGGGCGACTTCTGCGTCGTGGCGTTCACGTAGTGCGTCTGGAGCATCAGCCACTCGTCGGGCTGGAAGACGTTCGCGACGCCGTCCGGGAACGTCCAGTCGAGCTCGCCGCCCTGCTGGTTGTTCGCGACGAGCGGCCAGTCGGCCCAGTTCGGGCTCTTGAAGCACTCGCCGGTGCCGTTCTTGGCTTCCTGGATGGCGCCCTTCGCGGGGTCGAGCCCGACGATGCTGCGCACGCGGAAGACGTTCATGTGATGCGAGCCGGACTTCTGCACGATCTGAACGCGGTGGAGGTTCACCGGATCGCTCTCGGGCAGACCGCCCGACTTCGCGAGGTCACTGACCTTGAAGAAGTAACAGTTCTGGATCTCGTCGCCCGCGTTCACCGCGAAGAGCTGCGTCTTGAACTGGAAGCCCTGACCCTTGAGCGGCGCCCCGAGCTTCTCCGGATCGGTGATCGGGGGAGCGGTGACCTCGGTGTCCTGCGAGCAACCCGCCGTGAGGCTGAGCGCGAGTGGCATGGCGAAGAGGGCGGCGGCAAGGAAGCGGTTCATGCTGACCTCGGAAGGGTATCGTAGACGGGTGCGAGCGGAACCGTGATGAGCAGGGCCCGTGCCACACCAAGGAACACGCGAAATGCCGCGAAAGATGGCGATCTAGCTCGACCAATGGCACACGCGCCCGGACATCCCAGTCATGTGTGCCAGGTCCGGGCCGCATGGCCGGTCGTGCTGGCGCTGGTCGGCGTCGCGTGCGTGATGGGTGCAGGATGCACGGTTCCGCGCACCGCGCCGAGCCCGCCCGCGGGCGCTTCGAGCGATGCCGGCAGCGCGGGCGTGCATGCCCGCGCTGCCGACGATGCGTCGATCGCGTCGGCGACGCGCGCGCCGCTGCCGCTCGTGCCACGGCCTCGGTCGGTGGTCGCGTGCAGCGGGAGCCTCGCCGTCAGTGACGTGAGCGGGATCGTGATCGACGACCATCCCGCTGCGCGGTCGGTTGCGTTGCGTCTCGCGGGCTGGCTGGGCATCGGCCCGTCGCTCGTGCGTGCGATCGCGGCCGGCGAGCCCGGGCCCGCCCACGCGATCGTGCTTCGCCTCGACGCGCCGGCCGCCGCCTCGCAGCGCGACGCCGCCGTGGAGCCTCCGCGAAGCACCGACGACGAGGCGTACACGCTCGACATCACGCCCGACCGTGCCCTCGTCCATGCGCGCCACCCGGCAGGACTGTTCTACGCGGCGCAGACGCTCGCGCAGCTCGCGCGCTCGCGACCGATCGCATTCGCGCCGGCCGCGCCTGATCTCGGCGTCTACAAATTTCCGTGCCTGCACATCGAGGACGCTCCCGCCTATCGGTACCGGGCGATGCACCTCGACGTCGCTCGGCACTTCTTCGACAAGGAGCTCGTCGAGCGATACGTCGATTTGCTCTCGTTCTATCGGTTCAACGTCTTTCACTGGCACCTCACGGACGACCAGGGCTTCCGCCTCGCGATCCGCTCGCATCCCGAGCTCACGCAGGTCGGTAGCGGCGGCTCCTACTCGCAGGCCGACGCGCGCGAGGTGGTCGCGTTCGCGCAGGATCGTTTCGTCACGGTCGTGCCGGAGATCGAGATGCCAGGGCACGCGCGCGCGATCCTCGCATCGCATCCCGAGCTGTCGTGCACGGGGAAGAAGCAGGACGTGCCCTCCACGTGGGGCGTGTTCGACGACGTGCTCTGCGCCGGCAACGAGGCCACGTACACGCTGCTCGGCGACGTGCTCCGCGAGACGACCGAGGTGTTTCCCTCGGAGCTCGTTCACGTGGGCGGCGACGAGGTGCCGAAGGCGCGCTGGAGCGCGTGCCCGAAGTGCCGCGCGCGCATGGCGAAGGATAACCTCACTCCCGCGCTCCTCCAGGGCGCCTTCACGAAGCGAATCGGGTCGATCCTCGCGACGCTCGGCCGCCGGACGGTCGCCTGGGACGATGCACCCCTCGACGGTCTTCTCGCCTCCGGAGTCGTCGTGGCGTGGCAGAACGTCGAGCGCGGTCGCGCCGCGGTGACCGCGGGCCATGAGGTCGTGATGGCGCCGTCGGACACGACGTACTTCAATTTCTGGCAGACGCGGACGCAGAACGGGCCGGGGCACCAGGGCTACGTGCCGTGGACGACCGTGCTCGCGTTCGACCCGATGCCGCGTGGCCTGTCCGCGTCTCAGGCCGCGCTCGTCCTCGGCGGCGAGGGGGCGCTATGGACGGAGCACGTCGCGACGAGCGCCGACGTCGATACGCTGCTTCTCCCTCGGCTCGCTGCGCTGTCGGACGCGCTGTGGAGCGGGCCGAGCGATCCTACGTTCGTCGAGCGCTTCGGCGCCCAGCGCCGCCTGCTCGATGCGGGCGGCGTTCGTTACTTCGTCGAACCACCGGTGGGGCTCTCTCGCAAGAAGGTGTTCATCGAGAGCGCTTCGCTCGAGCTCGCGCCTCCCGCGCTACACCCCGAGGGCGTCGTTCGGTTCACGCTCGACGGCACGGAACCGAACGCCATGTCGCCCGTCTACGACGCGCCCATCGTGCTGCGCGCCGCGACCTCGGCGGCGGCGCGCCTCTTCTTGTCTGGCGGTCGCGCGAGCAAGGTGGTGCGCGGGACGTTCGAGCAATCGGCGCCACGGCCAGCCATTCAGCCTTCGATGAATCCAGCGATGTTTCGCGAGGGTGTACTCTACAAATACTTCGAGGGAGACTTTCACGCGCTGCCCGACTTCGCGCGCCTCGCCGCGAAGCGGAGCGGAAGGCTGCCGTCGCTCTCCTTCGATCCGGTGTTCCGGCCCGAGCGCTTTGCGGTCGTCTACGACGCGTGGCTCGTCGTCCCGGAGGACGGTGTCGTTCGCTTCGTCGCCCGGGCCGACGACGGCGTTCGCGTCGACGTCGACGGCGTGCGCGTCGTCGACGACGACGGCGAGCACGCGCCGCGTGACGCCGACGGGGAGATCGCGCTCGAGCGAGGGCCGCACACGGTGCGCGTCGCCTATTTCCAGGGCGGGCAGGGCAAGGAGCTCTCGCTCGCGTGCGAGGGACCACGTCTGCCGCTGGCTCGGTGCCCGCTCGTCAGCCCGTGACCCGCCGCCAGGTCCTGCGTTCAGGGAGTGAACACGACGAAGAGACGGCCCTCGGGGGAGACCTGCTGCGTGCTCGATACGGCGACGCCAATCCCCGGCGCCACGCCGCGAGTCACGGCGTAGCGGACGGCGCCGGCGAAGCGGAGACCCACCTCATCGTCGAAGACGAGGTGGCCTCCGACCCGGAGGTCGACGTCCCAGTCGCCCCCCGTGTAGCCGAGGAAGTGATAGCCGCCGGGACGGAATGTCGTCGATGCGTCGTACGCGCCGAAGCCCACGCCGGCGTGGAACCCCGCGCGCCGCGCGAAGCGGAACTCGATATCGGGGAGCACGCTCACCGAAGGAGAAGCATCAAAGCCGTTGGTCCAGCGCTGGAACGCGAGCGCACCGAAGCGCAAGCCGAAGTACTTCCAGTCGTACCCGAGCCCAGCGTGGCCAGCGCCCAGCAGCCGTCCCGGCGGGATCGCGTCGTTCTTCGGAGAGCAGGGCACCTCGTTGCATGCGATGCGCGTGAACGAGCGGTGCTCGCCGGCGCCCCCGGCCTCGAGCGAAAGCCCCATCGGCTCGATCACCCGCGGAGGCTCCGCGGGTTCACGCTCGGCGCCGCGCGGCAGCGGAGGCGGCGCCGCGGGCCTGGCACCCTCGCCGTCGGCTTCGAGCGCCCCGCCGTTGGGCGCTTCCTCGGGCAGCGGCGCAGGCGCGAGTGCCGCCGTCGGTTGATCGTCCGTGTAGACGCGCACGTGCCCGCCGACACCTCCGTATCTGGCGCGTGCGGTCGGACCACATGTCCATTGCCCGACGCTCGACCCCGCGTAACCGTCCGCCTCGATCTGGGTGGGTCCCGCGACCGCGACGCGCGAGATCGCGGACAACATGAGGCCTCCCAGGCCGAGCACCAGAACCGAGCGTCTCCGCGTCATGGCGCTCCATGAGCAAGCGCGATGCCGCACACTGCGGATGAATAAAACGCGATGGAATCCGTCGTCGCGTCCGCCACGACGTGACCACGAAGGCGCCGGGGCTGGGCCGAAGATTCACACGTGGCGCGCGTGGGTCACACGCTACGCTCGTCAAACCGGCATGGCTTTCGGCAGGCTCACGCAGCGCTGTGTGGTGGTGGCGGCCTTCGCGGCGATCGCTCTCTCCTCGTGCAAGCGTCACGACGAGACGCCGCCGCCGCAGCCTCAGCCTCAGTACGGCTACCCGCAACAGCAACAGCAAGGCCCGTATGCGCCGCCCCCGGGCTACTACCCGCCCGCCGGCTATCCCCCCGCGCCACCCCCGATGACGCCCGCGTTCGGCTTCTTCTGCCAGTCCGACTTCGATCTGCAGTGCGCCTACGGTCGCTGCATCGGGGGCCGATGCGGCGGGTGCTCCGACGTGAGTCAGTGCAAGCGGAACACGATCTGCGCCGCGTCGCCCGTCGGCGGCACGTGCTGGCCGGACATGCGGAATACTCCGCCTGCCCCGTCGGCTACACCTCCGGCAGCTCCGCCTCTCCCGCCGCCGACTCCCGGGCCGACGCCCACCCAGCCGCCGCCGGTCACGCCTCCTCCCCCCTCGTCTTCCGATCCCTTCGCGGCGGCGCGCCAGTCATGCGTCGATCGCATCAACCAGTACCGCGCGCGCGTGCGCATGGGCCCGCTCGCGCGCGACGCGTCGACCGAAGGTTGCGACGACGAGGAGTCCCGGCTCGACTCCAGCTCGAACCGCGCCCACGGCAGCTTCGGCAAATGCGGGGAGCGCGCCCAGAATGCGTGCCCCAACTACCCAGGCCGCTCCGTCGAGGACGTCCTCGACAAGTGCCTCCAGCAGATGTTCGACGAGGGCCCGGGCGGCGGCCACTACGACAACATGACGAGCACGAAGTACTCGCGCGCCTCGTGTGGCTTCGTCTCGCTCGGCGGCGGCCGCATCTGGACCGTCCAGAATTTCTTCAAGTAGCGCCTCGCTCCAGTTGTGGAGGCGCTCGGCGGGTTCGCGGCGAAGCTTGCAGATTCTCCGTGGGCTCGACGCCGGAGAGCACCTGTTTCCTCGTCGATGACGTGAGCCTCGTACGCACGCAGTGAGACCGAGCACCTCAGCGTGCGACTACGCCGAGGAGCTGATTCGCGACGGCCTCGCTCACCGTGAGCGGGCTCACGCCGAAGCTCTTCGAGACCGCTTCCTGCTCGAACAAGAAGCGCCGCAGCACGTCGCGCGGGTATTCCTCGAACGGTAACCCGTGCGCTTCGGCCACCTGGCCGTCGGCCGCGCGGAGGTGATGCGCTCTTGCGCCGTCGCCGCGCAGCGAATGGCACTGGAGACAGCCTTGCTCGTTCGTGAGCGTCGCGCCGAGGAGCTTTGGAACGGCGCGCGCGACGGCGAGCGGGTCCACGTTCGTCACGCGGAAGCTCGCGGTGGTCAGCGCCATGTCGGCGAGCGTGGCCACGTGGAACGGGCTGACCTTCTCGTCGTCGGGGAGATAGAGGAACGCTCCGATGTGGCGAACCATCAGCGGTCGAGGCTCCGTCTCGGGCTTCCACGAGTAGCTGCGGTGCACGTTGTACGTGACGAACATGCGAAAGAGATTCCGATCGTCGTCGATACCGATGACGATGACGGGCTTTTTGCGGTCGAGCTCGCTGCGTCGGAGGACGACCTTCTCGCCGCGCGCGTTCGTCATCTCGACCCACTCACCGCTGCCGAGCTCGGGGTGCGCGCGTAGGTAGCTCGCGAGATCGATCGCGTCGTACGTCGCGAGCGGCCACGGCTCGAGGTCGCGGACCATCTCGCCGTAGACGCCGCGGAGCATTGCGCGGAAGCGGGCGTCGATCGGCCGGCGGACGACGAGACGCTCGTCCTTCCAGAAAGGCTCGCTGGAGATCGGCGCCGTGGCGCTCCAGGTATCGCTGAGGGCCCACGCGCTCTCTGGTCCTCCGGGGGCCGGCTCGCCGCGTACGAACGCAGCGACGAGGTCGCCGACGTCGTTGTGCTCACCGGAGAGATTCGTCAGCGAGCGCGGGTCGCGCGCCGACGCGTGGTAGCCATGAACCCGCTTCGCGCCCACCCGCTCGAGCGCGCGCACGAGGGCGCGAGAGCTCTGCGCCGAGGCCGGTGAGTCGCCGTGTGCGGAGACGACCATGAACGGAGGCGCGTCGGGGCGTGCCTTCGGAGCCTCGTAAACGCCGTTCATCGCGATCACCCCGCGAACCTTCGTCGGCTCGAACCCGAAGCGCGCGTCGAGCGCGAGCTGCGTCACGAGCGAGGCGCCGAGCTCGTCGCCGGCGAGCACGGGCTCGGCGGCGATCGCATATTCGCTCGCGCGCCGCACCAGCTCCTTGACCGCACGAGCGACGGCCTCGACCTGGCCGGGAAACGGATGCGCATCGCTGACACCGAACGAGACGACCGCGACGGCAATGCCTCGCCGCTGCAGTGCGTCGGCGATGCCTGCTCCGACGCGCTCCTTGTCGTCCGGCGCGGGCCATCCGCGTTCGTGGACGAAGACGAGGCAGGGCGCGGGTTTGTCGCCGGGAACCGGCAGATGAAGATCGACGTGGACGTCGTCGCGAGCAACGACGTCGTGGATGACGCTCGCGCGCGGAGGTGTCGCCCCGACCGTCGCCGTCGACGTCGCAGATGCGCCCCGAAGAGGCCGCTGCGCCCCGGTCCCCGCGCAGGCACAGGCGCCGGTCGCCAAGGACAGGATCGCGACGGCGAGTCCACGGGACCAGGTGCGGGGGCACTCTCGCTTCACGCGCGCGTTCACGTGGCGCAGCTGCGTCGGAGCTCAGAGAGAGCGGTTCTTCTCAGAACCAGGTCCAGGGCTTGTACCAGACCGTCTCGGTCTTCGCGGCGGCGGCTGGCGATGCAGCAGGGGCCGCAGAGGCTGCAGCCGGAGCCGCGGCGGGCGCTGCCGCAGAGGCCGCGACGGGCGTGATCGCCTTTGCGACGACCGGTGCAGGCTGGAGCGAGATGGCCGGAGCCGCGATCACCGCGCCCGTCTTTCCGGCGGGGCAGCCGTTCGTCTTCGGGTCGGCCGTCTTCACGCCGGCCACGTCGGCGCACGCATCGAGCGTGTCGGGGATCTTGTCGCCGTCGCGATCGGAAGCGCCGGCGGGCGCGCCCCACGGGTTGTTCGGGCAGCCGTTGGTCGCGACCTCGGTCGTCTTGACGCCCGGGGTGTCGGGACATGCGTCGATGCTGTCCGGAACCTGGTCCTTGTCACGATCGGAAGCGCCAGCGGGCGCGCCCCACGGGTTGTTCGGGCAGCCGTTGGTCTTCGGCTCCGTCGTCTTGACGCCCGGGGTGTCGGGGCAGGCGTCGATGCTGTCGGGGATGTTGTCCTTGTCGCGATCGGAGGCGCCGGCGGGCGCGCCCCACGGGCCGTTCGGCGCGGGGCAGCCGTTCTTGTGCGGGTCGTCGGATTTGACGCCCGGGGTGTCGGGGCACATGTCGAGGCTGTCGGGGATGCCGTCCTTGTCGCGATCGGGCGCACCGACCGGCGCGCCCCACGGGCCGAGCGCGGCGGGCGCGGGGCAACCGTTCTTGTGTGCGTCGTCGGATTTGACGCCCGGAGTGTCGGGGCACATGTCGAGGCTGTCGGGGATGCCGTCCTTGTCGCGGTCGGGCGCACCGGGAGGCGCACCCCAGGGGCCGTTCACCGGCGCGGGCGCGGGGCAGCCGTTCTTGTGCATGTCATCTGACTTGACGCCGGCCTGGTCGGGGCACGCGTCGATCGAGTCGGGGATGCCGTCGTGGTCGCGATCGGAGGCGCCCGCAGGCGCACCCCACGGATTGTTCGGGCAACCGTTGGTCTTCGCCTCGTTCGTCTTGACGCCCTTCACGTCGGGGCATGCATCGACGTCGTCGGGGATCCCGTCACCGTCCCTGTCGGAATACGCGCTTGCCTGACGCGGCAGCGCCACGACGGCCAGACCGCAGACGACGACTGCGAAGACTCCCAGACGCGAACGATTCGAGCTCATCAACCCTCCCGAAAATTCAGCGGTGCGCAGGACCGGTCAGATAGACGAGCTTGCCTATCCTCCATTCACCGACGCCGATGATACACGCGTCGCCGGCGAAGGCGACTCGTCGGAGACCGCAAAAATGCCGGCAAAAGCGGGTGCGATAGGGTGCGCGCGGCTCAGTCGACCGAGAGCAACGACGTCGACGACGCGGGCGAGGGCGGGGGCGGCGCGATGGAGGCGTTCGGCCCGGCTGCGGCTCGACGCGCTCGGAGCGTGCGACGAATCACGAGCTCGACATCCTCGGGATCCACGGGCTTCACGAGGAACGCGTCCGCGCCGATCGCCGACAGTCGCTTCCACTCGCTCGGACCGCCCGCGGCCGTGAGTACGATGATGGGCGTGTAGTGCGCGCTCTGGATGTTGCGCAAGAGGCCCGTGAGCTTGGTGCCGTCCATCTCGGGCATCTCGAGGTCGACGAGGACCACGGAGTACGGACGCTCGCAGAACGCCTCGAGCGCGGCGGCTCCGTCACCGGCCTGGTCGATGACCGAGCGCGGAAAGCGAGCGCTGAGCGACGACACGAGGATCTCGCGCCAGTCCGGATCGTCGTCCACGACGAGAATGCGCGTCGGATCGGCCGTGCCGCGATGCGCAGCGAGGAGCGCGTTGCGGAAGTCGCCGGCGCTCAGGTATCGGTCGTCGACGTCCTTCGCGAGCGCCTTCAGGACCGCCTCGTCATAGACCGCGGGCAGGCCCGGGCGGCGCTGGCTCGGCGGCACGGGCGCCTGGAGGACGTGCTGCGTGAGCACGTTCATGTCGGAGGCGCCCACGAACGGAGGTCGCCCGACGAGGAGCTCGTACGCGATACAGCCGAGCGCGTAGACGTCTCGCGCCTGCTCGCGAAACGTCTCCTCGCCGAACGCCGCCTCCGGCGCCATGTACGCGGCCGTGCCGACGAGCTGACCTGGGGCCTCGCCGGGCTCGGGCGTACGTGCAACGCCGAAGTCACCGACGGCGACGCGGAAGGCCTTGTCGATGAGGAGGTTCGAGGGCTTGAGATCGCGATGGATGGTGCCGGTGGCGTGGATGGCGTCGACGCCATCGCAGGCTTGAGACACGATCTTCACGATGTCGTCGACGCTGGGGAGCGCGTCTTTACCGTGGCCGTGCAGCCACTGCTCGGCGGTCTGTCCGTCGACGTACTCCATGACGAAATACGGCGTCGTGTCGTGCTCGCCGAAGGCATAGACAGCGAGCACGTTGGGGTGGGACAGGCGCGCCATCGCGCGCGCCTCCTCGGCGAAGAGGTCCTTCATGAGCGGCAAGCTCGTCATCGACGACTTGACGAACTTGATCGCGACGCGTCGCTCGAGTCGCTCGTCGAGCGCGGAGGCGACGACGCCCATTCCGCCGACACCGAGCACGCCGTCGATGCGGTAGGTACCGCCGACGAGCGTGCCCTTCTCGACACCTACGTCCGCGAGAGGATCACGTGAGGCGCGGAGCGAAGCCGAGTCTTTGCGCACTCCAAGACGCTAGCACGTGCGCTCGCGTCGTCTCTGCGACCGAAGGCCGCGTCGCTCAGGCGCCGCACCCGAAGACGCGCGCCGCGTTGTCGTGGAGGAAGAGGCGCCTGGCCTCCGGATCGAGCTCGAGCGTGTCGACCTGCTCGAGGCATGCGCCGGGAAGGATCATCGGGTAGTTGCTGCCGAACAGGACCTTCCGGCGACCATGCCCGCGTAGATACGCGACGAGCGAGGGGGGATAGCGCGACGGCTTGTAGGCCGACGTGTCGATGTAGACATTCGGGTACTTGGTCGCGAGCGCGATCATCTCGTCGGTCCAGGGGAAGCCGATGTGGCCGCCGACGATGGTGAGCTCGGGGAAGTCGAGCGCGACCTCGTCGAGGTAGGGGATCGGACGGCCCGGCTCGGACGGCGCGAGCGGCCCGGTGTGTCCGACCTGAAGGCAGAAGGGGATCCCCAGCTCGATGCATTCTGCATACAACGGGTAGTAGTGGCGATCGTTCGGCGGCCGGTTCCACAGCCACGGGAGCATCCGTAGCGCGCGCAGGCCGAGCTGCTTCACGGCGCGCCGCAGCTCGCGCACGCCCTCCATCGGGCGCAGGAGATCGACCGACGCGACGCCCACGAAGCGATCGGGATGCGCGCGCACGCTCTCGGCCACCTCGTCGTTCGAGATGAGCGCGCCCTCGGGCCCCCACCACGCCGACAGGAGGGCGCGGGTGACGCCGGCCGTCTCGAGCGCGTGGACCGTCAGCTCGAGGGGGATCTCGTCGGGCACGTCGCCGTCGCCCGCCCATCGCCGCAGCGACGCGAACATCGGGTGCCTGATGAACCTCGGCGACGGGTGCTGGATCCACGCATCGATCACACCCGTCGCCGCGTTGCTCATCGTCGCTCGCTCAGTCCATCCGGTACATCGTCATGACGCACGCGCCGCCGAGTCCCAGGTTGTGCTGGAGGGCGACCTTCGCGTTCGGGACCTGGCGCTTTTCGGCGGTGCCGCGGAGCTGCCACACGAGCTCGGTGCACTGGGCGAGCCCGGTCGCGCCGAGCGGGTGGCCCTTCGAGAGGAGGCCGCCCGACGGGTTCGTGACCCACTTGCTGCCGTACGTGTTGTCGCCCTCCTCGATGAACTTCTCGGCGCCGCCCTCGGGGCAGAGGCCGATCGCCTCGTACGTGAGGAGCTCGTTCGCCGTGAAGCAGTCGTGCAGCTCGACGACCTGCACGTCCTTGGGGCCGAGGCCGGCCTCCTCGTAGACCTTCTTCGCGCAGGCCTTCGCCATGTCGTAGCCGACCATCTTCATCATCGACTCCTCCTTGAACGAGGAGTCGTAGTCGGTCGTCATCGCCTGGGCGGCGATATAGACGGGCTTGGTGATGCCGTGCTTCTTCGCGAACTCGTCGGAGCAGAGGATCGCCGCGCCGGCGCCGCAGGTCGGCGGGCAGCACTGGAAGCGCGTGAGCGGATCGAACACCTCTTCGGAGGCGAGGATCTCCTCGACGGAGAGGACCTGGTTGAAGAGCGCGTACGGGTTGTTCGACGCGTGCTTGCGCGCCTTGTTGGCGATCTTCGCGAACGTCTCGCGCTTGGTACCGTATTTGAAGCGGTATTCCCGGCCGGCGCCGCCGAACATCTGCGCGGCGGGAGGCGCCGCGGTGAAACCCTGCACGTTGCTCATCAAGCCGGCGAACCACTCGAGCGGGTTCGTGCGGTCGGTGAACTTCGAGGCGAGCGCGCCTTTTTCCATCTTCTCGAAGCCGAGCGCGAGGGCGCACTCGACGATCCCACCCTCGACCGCCTGCTTCGCGAGCATGAGCGCGGAGGAGCCAGTCGAGCAGTTGTTGTTGACGTTGAACACCGGGATGCCGGTGAGCCCGAGCTCGTACACGGCGCGCTGCCCGCACGTCGAGTCGCCGTAGACGTACCCGACGTACGCCGACTGGACCTCCTTGTAGTCGACCTTCGCATCCGCGAGCGCGGCCTTGGCGGCGTTGACCGCCATCACGTTGTACTCGTCGCTCGCTCCAGGCTTCTGGAACTTCGTCATACCGACGCCGATGACATTGACTCTACGACCCATGGTGCTTGCTCCTTCTATGTCCGGCTGTCGGTCTCAGACGAGACCCTTGAAGATGTTGAGCTTCGGGGCGATGCGGGCATCGCCGTCGACCCTGACCTCGCCTCGCTGGTAGTGATCGCGGAGGTTCTCGCCCTTGGCGAGCTTCTCGAGCGTGTCGTCGGAGAGCTTGAGCGTGATGTCCGCCGCTCCCGTCCCTTCCTTGACGCTCCCCGCGCCGTTCTTGAGATCGACCACGTAGCTCGCATCGGGCCCGGTGATCACGAGCTGCACGACCGCGCCCACTTCCTTGGCGAGCCCCGGCGTCTTCGCCACGCGCTCGGTCAGTGCCTTGAGGATCGCCGGCGCCTTGGCCGCCTTTGTCTTCGACGTGCCCGTGCCCGTGCCCGTGCCCGTGCCCGGCGAAGCCGGCGCGTTCCCCGCGCCCCTCATCTTCGCGACCACCTCCGCCGCAGCCTTCGGATCAATCTTCTTCAAGAACATCAACTTCTGCGAAGCCATGATGTCCCCGCCGATCTTGAGCTTCTTCTCGGTCCACAGCTTCATCGGATCGGCCTTGCCAGCGACCATCGCGCAGAAGTCCGCGTCCGACAGATCGAGCGTGCAGTCGCCCTTGTCGCCACCGGCGGTGACGCCGCCCTTGCCGTTCTTGAGGTCGAGCGTCCACGCGCTGTCCGGCTCGCTCAGCCGGAAGAGGAACGTCTTGCCGATCTCTGCCGCCATCGCGGGGGTCTTCTCGATGTAGTCCTTGATCACCGCGAAGGCCTCGCCGCTCGTCGGCTCGCCGCTCGGGGCCGCCACTGCCGTCGCCGCTGCACCGCCGCCTGCTGCACCGCGCATCTTCGCGACGACCTCGGCGGCCTGCTTCGGATCGATCTTCTTCAGGAACATGAGCTTCTGCGAAGCCATCACGTCCCCGCCGATCTTCAGCTTCTTCTCGGTCCAGAGCTTCATCGGGTCGGCCTTGCCGGCGACCATCGCGCAGAAATCCGCGTCCGACAGATCGAGCGTGCAGTCGCCCTTGTCGCCGCCCGCGGTGACGCCGCCCTTGCCGTTCTTGAGATCGAGCGTCCACGCGCTGTCGGGGCTCGACAGGCGGAAGAGGAACGTCTTGCCGATCTCGGCGGCCATGCCGGCGTTCTTCTCGATGTAGTCCTTGATGACCGCGAAGGCCTCGCCGCTCGTCGGCTCACCGCTCGCTGCCGGCGCGGCGCCAGCGGCCACGGCCGCGACCGCCTTCTTCTTCTCCACGGCCTTCGGGATCTCCTTGTAGAGCTCCACGGCCGCGTTCGAGATGACGACCTTGTCCCGCTCCTTCACCTTGCAGCGGAAGATGATCTTCTGATCGCCGTCCTTCCACATCTCGGTCACGAGCGTCTCGCCGGGGAACACGCTCTCGGAGAACCGGACCTTGATGCTCTTGAAGAAGCGCGGGTCGTTCTTCGAGAACGACTTGATCACGTGGCGCGTCGCGAAGCCGAAGGTGCAGAGCCCGTGGAGGATGGGCCTGTCGAAGCCGAAGGCCTTTGCGAAGCTCGGGTCGACGTGGAGCGGGTTGATGTCGCCCGAGAGGCGATAGAGGAGAGCCTGGCCCTCGCTGATCTTCTCCTCGACGACGGCGTCGGGCTTGCGGTCCGGCGCGACGTTGAGCTCGACGCTCGGTCCGCGCTCGCCGCCCCAGCCGCCCGCGCCGCGCACGAACGTGGAGAGCTCGTTGTAGAAG
>JANXVA010000652.1 GCA_025351875.1 Myxococcales bacterium
CGAGCACGTCATCCCCCAGCGGGATCTCGCGTGTCTTGCCGTTCTTGGGCGTCGTGATCTCACCACGGGACAGATTGCGGGAGACGACGAGACGACCTGCAACCAGGTCGATGTCATCCCACGCGAGCGCCAACAGCTCGCCCTGACGTAGTCCCGTCTTCAGAGCCACGGTGATCGTGCATCTGCAACGTCGCCATCGAGAGTCGTACGTTCTCGACCCCACAGTGCTCGGCCGGGTTCTTGCGGAGCGATGGAGAAGGCACTCGTCGGATGAGCTACCGAGCGAGTTGACGGAGCAAGCTCTCCGCACCTGGATCGTTCAGAAGGCGAAGGGGTTGGCCTCGCCGCGGTCGCACGCGCGGGTGGCATGAGCGAGAGCAAGGTTCGAGAGACGCTGCGCAGCATGGACAAGAAGGGTTGCATTCGGATCGAGGATCGGACGAAACGAGGACACCTCGTCCGTGTCCTGCTTCCGGAGGAGATTGACGACGTCCGAGAGAACGTGGCAAGCGACACGCCGGTGGACATCGAGGTCATCGATTTCTACGCCGACCGCCGTCACCTTCCCGCCATTCTCCGGCGTGACCGACACGCGTGCATCTATTGCGGGCGTGCGGTGACCATCGACGTTGAGCTTCGCTTCCCCGAGGAACGCGACGCCATCCGGCCCCTTGCCAGGCACAATCGTCACGGGCCCGAGCCGTATGCCCAGCATGTGTGCCGCGACGACGTGCCCCGCCTCGTGAACGGCCGTCCGCCACGTGCGCGCGCTGCAGCCCTTCGGCGGCGCGTCGGGCCTACTCGGGGCGTTCGCGCGCTCGCGTCGAAGAAGGCGCGAGGCGTCCCGATGCATCTTCTCCAGCGCCCGAGTCGCTTCTTCGCGCACGCTGCCCGTCGCGTCGACAACCTGGTGCCGCGTTTGCTTCTTCTTCTCCTTCGTAGCCATGACCTACCTCGCCACGTAGTGGTCGCGAGACCAATTGCGGACGAGCCGCACCACCGGCACGGCATGTCTTCCGCCTCCGCGAGGGCGTGCGCCATCGTGAGTTCGTCGTCGTCGTCGGTCGTCACCTCGCTCTCGCGCTTCACCCGTCGGGACCGTCGCGATCGACGCGCCCGTGCCCGTGCGTCCACGCCCCGCACGGAGGGGGACATGGATCTCGTGGCGCTTCACCAGAGGCAGCATCGCCTTCGCTTGCACCGGGCTCCGTGACATCTGCACTGATTCCATCATGCGTCGATCCCTTTCGAGGGGTTGCAGATTTTCCGGAACCATCGCGGCCAGAGCCAGAAATCGCCGCGCATGACACGGCGCTCTAAGCTGAATGGCAGAGGCGACGCGCTTCGCCCTCCTCGTCGATGCCGAGCACATCGCACGCGACAACCGCCGCCTTGGCCGCCTGCTCAAGGACGCGCAGTTGCGTCTGCCGAGCGCGTGCATCGAGGACATCGATACCTCGCCTCCGCGCGGCATCGACAAAGCGCTCGTGCGCCAGCTCGGTGCGTGCAGCTCGGTGCACGAGCACCTCAGCATCTTGCTCTGCGGACCGACCGGAGTCGGAAAGAGCTACATGGCCTGCGCCTTCGGCCAGAGCGCGTGTCGGCGAGGCCACCGCGTGCTCTACCGCCGCGTCTCGCGGCTGCTCGACGAGCTCGCGCTCGCGCGTGCCGAGGGCACGTGCGCGCGGCTGCTGGCGCGCCTTGCGAAGATCGATGTGCTCATCCTCGATGACTGGGGCCTGGGCACGCTCAAGGAGCTGCAGCGCCATGATCTCCTCGAGGTCCTCGAAGACCGCTACGGGCGCGTGTCGACGGTCGTGACAAGCCAGCTGCCCGATCGCGAAGTGGCACGAGTGGATCGGCGACCCGAGCCTCGCTGATGCCATCCAGGATCGCCTCGTGAACAACGCGTACAAGGTCGACCTGAAAGGGAACTCGCGTCGAAGGGACAAGCCGGTGAACACCAACTGAACAGCTGGCACCCCGCGGGGCCGATCTTGATCACGATGGGCCGAAACGGGTGATCACGATGCTCCGAGACGGGTGTTCACGATGGCCGGAATACGCACCTGGTTTCGCAAATTCGCTCCGAACCGCTCTACGAGAAGTCCCCGGAGGTCGAAAACGATGTCTTCACCGAAGATGCCGTTGACGATGTCGAGCGCCAACAGGCGGTCGAGGAGGTGGGCGTCTTGCAGCCCTTCATCGTCGCGCCCGTAGCCTCTGCCTCCATTCCGTTCCACTACGAAGCGCAGCGGACTTTCGATCTGTGGGACGAGTAACGCCGCGGCGACCATGAACTCGCCGTGGAAGCCAGCCGCAAGCCCGCGAGCGAAGCGTTCCTCGCGTCGCCCTAATGCTCCGACGCTGACAAGCTCTTCGCCGGAGAATGTGACGTCCGGCGCAAGATCGCGCCGTGGAGCGTCAACGTCGTGCGGCGACGCGTCGACGGCGATCAAGCTTCGCGACGCGCTCGACGGAGCGAGCCGAGGAGCCTTTGCGGTGAGGTAACGGGCACTCGCGCCGATGCTTGAGCCAACTTTCGTGCTAAACTCGAGCGATGTCGTTCCGTCGATGGGTCACGGCGGGCCTCGCGAGCGGGACCGCGTTCGCGTCCGCCGTCCTTTCCTGCGGCGAGTTCGCCGGCGCCCCGGACGCGCCGACCCCGGAGGACGCGGGCATGGTGCCCGCCGACGGTGCCGTCCCGCCCGAGGCCACGAAGAGCTCCGACGCGGCCGACGAAGCGCGGTGCGCCGGGCCTCACCTCTTTTGCGACGACTTCGACGACGACGCATCCTTCCCGCCCGGCCGCTGGTCGAGCTTCCTCGCGATGGGAGGGACCGCCGATCGCGTCGATGGGGGAGTCGGCGGCTCGCTCGCGGCGCGCTTCGCGGTCGGGGCCTCCGATTCGGGCTCCTTCGACGGCCCGCGTGTCACCTTCGTGATGGCCGGTCCGCTCGCCGGCGTCCGCTGCGAGCTCGACGTGTCGTCGATGTCGACGGAGATGCCCGGCCCCGGTCAGGCGGCGTACTTCCTCTTCGTGACCGCCAATCTTCCACTCGGATCGCCGACCACGTTCTGGGCCGGCGGCCTACGCTTCGACGCTCCCAGTGCCTTCCGGCTCACCGAAGAATACAAGATCGACGACGCGGGCGCCGACGGAGGGGAGAATCACTTTGCCACCATAAGCCCGGTAACGACGAACTTCAAGTCGGACGGGATCTACCACCACGTGGTCGTCGCCTTTGACACGGACGCTGGGACGGGCTTCGTGTCGGTGGACGGCTTGTCGTCGTCGAACCCGACGCACTTCCCGCCCAACGGCACGTCGTTCGTCCTCGAGCTCGGAGACCGCGCCTTCAACCCGGTGCAGCCGTTCGCCATGCAGTTCGACAACATCGTGTGCGACCGGCTATTTTAGCCCACCGGGCGCCCGCCGCTCCTATCTTCGGCCGAGGCGAAAACAGCTCGATCGAAGGAGCCAACGTTGCGACATGGACCACGGCGCTCTCTAGCTACCTCGAGCAAAAGCATCAGTGGCGGCGCGTCGCGGCCGCCGCCGCGCTAGAGCCCGGCGACGTCGTGTTCACGAGGCCGTACGAGATCGCCGGACACTCGCGCCACACGTTCGTCTTCCACTCGTGGAGTACCAGAGTCGTGGTGTCGCGAACGTCCTGGACAACCAGGTCGTCGGGCTCCATCGGCGCGACGTGTCCGAGAATGCGTCTCCAAAACGGCGCTTCTGGTACGCGCTGCGTGCCCCGAACCAGCGCGCCGCGTCCTCGGTTGCGCAGCAAGTGAGTTGCACGCGCGACGGCCAGTGCCAAGCCGGGGCCACCGTGGGCGACGCGCGGAACGTGTGCTCGAACGAAGGCTCGTGCATCGACGGCTGCCACAGCGATGAAGACTGCGCCACGGGAGACCAGTGCGTCCACTCCCTCCCTCATTGGACCTGCGATGGCGCGACCGAGTGGTCGCCGTGAGCGACCACATCGGAGGCGGGTCAGGGACAAACGTGGTTCTCGTGCGCTTCGGCGCTCAGCGCCGCGATCGCAACATAGAATTCTCTTCTCGCCTGTCTCACGCGCGTTGACACGTTCCGTGTTGACGATCACCGCCTCCGTCGCTTTCGAGGCCGCGACGCCGACGAGGAAGGTCTTGCCCGTCGCGGTTCGGTTCAGATCGCCACCGTAGATCCGGTTGGCCTCGACGCGCACGTGCGCGCAACGGCCAGAACGCGTTTCTCACGGTCGCCCTGGGACAATTGTAGCAGTGGTACGCTCGGGACGGTGCTTCCGAACCGGATCGGACGCTACGAAGTCCTCGGGCAGCTCGCGACGGGAGGGATGGCCGAGATCCTCCTCGCGACGCTGTCGGGTCCGTCGGACTTCCGACGCGCGGTCGTCATCAAGCGCATCTTGCGCCAGTACGCGCAGAAGAGCTCCTTCGTCGCGATGTTCCTCGACGAGGCGCGCATCGTCGCGAAGATCAGGCACCCGAACCTCGTCGCGGTCCAAGAGCTAGGCGAGGAAGAGGGCGAAGTGTTCCTCGTCCTCGAGTACGTCGCGGGGGAGAACCTTTCGAGCGTGCTGAAGCGCGCGACGGCGCATGGCGAGAAGATGGATCCCGAGCTCGTCGCGCACGTGGTCGCAGAGGCCTGCGCAGGACTGCACGCGGCTCACGAGCTCGTGAGCGAAGACGGCAGGCGCCAGAACCTCGTGCATCGCGACGTGTCGCCGCAAAACATCTTCGTCGCCTACGACGGCCACGTGAAGATCCTCGACTTCGGTGTCGCGATCACGGAGGAGCGCGTCGCGCGCACCGAGGTCGGCGATGTGAAGGGCAAGTTCGAGTACATGTCGCCCGAGCAGGCCGAGGGCGAGCCGCTCGACCGACGCTCCGACATCTTCGCGATGGGCATCGTCCTCTACGAGCTCAGCACCGGACGCCGCCTCTTCAAGCGAACGAGCGTGACACGCGCCCTCGAGGCGATCACGAAGGAGCCGGTGATCCCGCCCTCGCGCCTCGTCGACGGCTTCCCGCCGGCGCTCGAGGCCGCGATCATGCGCGCGCTCTCCAAGAAGCCGGACGATCGCTATGCGACGGCCGCCGACATGCGCAAGGACCTCCTCGAGATCGCCCGCGCCCTCCCCTCGCCCGTCGAGTCGCTCGCCGAGCGCATGCAGCGCTGGTTTTCTGATCGCATCGTCGAAAAGAACGACCTCCTTCGCCGCGTCACGAACGGCGACCCTCTCCCCGCCCTCCCGGCCGGCGAAGTCGACGAACCCATCCGCATCCCCAACGTTCCCGACGCGCCCGCGCCCGATCTCCCTCTCTCCTCTGCATCCCCGCGAAGCCTCCGCCCGCTGGGCATCGCCCTCACCGCCCTCACCGCCCTCGCCGCCCTCGCCATCGTCGCGATCGCCCTCGCCTACCGCGCGAGAACCTCTTCCCTGATCGTCCCCGCCGGCTTCGACGTCCCTGTCGCGTCCGCGTCCGCCTCCGCATTCCCGTCCGCGTCCGCGTCGGCGTCCGCCTCCGACATCCTCATCCACATCGAATCCCGCCCCCCCGGCGCCCACGTCCTCACCGACGGCACCGATCAAGGCACCACCCCTCTCGACCTGCGCGTCGCCCGCAGCGCCGCGCCGATCGTCCTCGAGCTCCGCAGCCAAGGCTTCGCACCGACCTCCCAGACCATCGTGCCGGACACCGACCCAAAGCTCCTTCTCGCGCTGCAGCCACTCGGCAAAGGCTCGCGGCCCCGACCTCCGGCGACGGCGCCAAAGCCCTCCGGAGCGCCGAGCGGCTTCCGGCGCTTCGACTGACCCTCGCAAAGAACGCTATGCTCGGTTCGGGATGCGAGACAGCGAGCGCGATCTCCTCGCGACGGTGGTGCAGCAGCGAAGCGCGCAAGAACCGCACGCCGACGCGGAGATCATCTTCATCCTCACGGTCACCGAAGGCCCAGAAAAAGGCCTCAGCGTGCGCCTCGATCCCTCGGTCCCGACGCGCACGCTCATCGGTACGAGCCCTGCCTGCGCGATCCGCCTGACCGATCGCGAAGTGTCGCGTCGTCATGCCGGTCTCGAGCGCGTTGGCCACGCCCTCAAGGTCTTCGATCTCTCGTCGACCAATGGCACGTGGGTCGACCGCGTGAA
>JANXVA010000670.1 GCA_025351875.1 Myxococcales bacterium
ATCGCCGAGCCGGACAAGCACGTTCGCCTCGGGCTCTCCGGGCAGCTCCCCTTCTTCATCAACGCGCCCGCCACCATCCAGGTGCGCCTTCCGACCGCCGCCGTGTTCGACAAGGCGCGCCAGGAGGGCGAGGACGCGCGCGTGCGCTTCAAGCTACCGCCGATCTTCCGTGCGGGCGTCGAGTACCGCGGTGACCTCGGCGAGGAGAGCACCATCCGGATCGAGGTCGCGTACGTGCGCGAGTTCTGGAGCCTCCACGATTCGATCGACGTTCGACCCGAGAACGTGAAGCTCTACAACATCACCGGCTTTCCGAGCCCGTTCGGCGTCGCGCCGATCTCGCTTCCGCGAAACTTCCAGGACTCGAACTCCTTCCGCCTCGGCGGCGAGTACTCGACGAAGACCATCTTCAAGTCGAACCGCACCGATCTCCGCGCCGGCGTCTCGTACGAGACGAGCGCGATCCCGCGGGAGTGGGTCTCGCCCCTCACGTACGACGCGAACAAGATCATCGGCAGCGTCGGCGCGAGCCTGCACGCCGGAGAGAACTGGCGCCTCGATGCCGTCGCAGCGCTCGTGTTGCTCAACAGCACGAACGTGGATCCGGCCACCGCGCAGGTCCCACGCGTCAATCCGGTGCAGGGAAACCCGACGAAGACCGAAGCGATCAACGGCGGCGAATACAGCGCACGCGCGATCATCCTCGGCGTCGGTGCGCAGTACAAATTCTGACGTGGTACGATGAGCCAGTTCCGCGCGAGCACGCGGACGTCGAGCTACGTGGTGTGGCTCACGACGGACGGTAGCGTGGCTGAGAATGAGAGAATGAGCGTCGCTCGATCCGCTTCGGTCACGTTCTGCGCGGCCCTGATGACGGTGTTCGCCGCCGCGTGCGGCTCCTTCTCGAGCGCGAGCGACGCCCCGGCGACCGACGGCGGCCCGGATGGCGACATGCCTGGCAGCGAAACCAGCACGGTCGACGCGCCCGGGGCGGACGCGGGCGATGCGGGCGATGCGGGCGTGGCGCTCGAGCTTGCCAGAGGTCTCGTCGATCTCTCGAGCGTCGCCGCAACGGAGACGACCGTCTTCGTCGCGGAGCGGACGCCGGGTCGCGTGCGTTCCATCCCCATCGGTGGCGGGTCGATCGGCGACGTATCGACGAACGCCGGATCGCCGACCGGGCTCGCAGTGACCACGACGGACCTCTTCTGGTGCAACTACGGCGGCAAGGAGCTCCTGCGACAGCCCCTCGCGGGTGGCTTGATCGTCCCGCACACGACGTCGACCAAGAATCCGTTTCAGATCGCGATCGCGTCAGACCGGGTCGTGACCGTGACCCTCGATGGAGTCGTGGGGGCCGGCGAGATCCAGCAGTACGCGTTCGACTTCACCGCGGGTCCTTCCGTCGGCATCGCCACGGGGAACCCGTACGACGTCGCCGCCCTCGGGACCGACTTCTACTGGACGGAGTCAGCGACGGGACGCATCGGGCGCGGACAGACCGGCGTGAGCACCAACAAGGACCTCGTCGCATCGGGCGAGTCGGACTGCCAGTCGATTGCCGTGGACAGCGCCGGCGTGTACTGGGCGCGACCGAGCAACGGCTTGATCCGCACGGCGGTCACGGGCAACGCGAGCGACCTCGCCACGAACGAAACCGCGCCCCACTCGCTCGCGGCGGACGGGCAGGCGCTCTACTGGCTCACCGGCGACGGCCAGGTCCGACGCTCGACGCACATGGACCGCAAAATAACGACCCTCGCGACGGGCTACATGACGGCCTTCACCGACGGACGCGCACAGGCGCTCGCGCTGACCTCGAAGTACGTCGTATGGCTCACCACCGACGGCCGCGTCATGCGCGTCGCGAAGTGAGCGCCGTCAGGGAAGCGGCGGAAGGAGCTCGGGCGACGGCGCAGCGCCGAGGGGCGGCGTCGGCTCCGGGGTCGCGACCGAGCCGGAGCCGGGACGCGTGAGCGCGGCCTGCGCGTTCGCGCTCGTCGCCGCGCCGTTGCCGGGCACCCAGACGACGACGCGCTCCCCAGGCGCGAGCGCCTCGGAGCGACCGCGGCGATTGATGCGCTCCATCAGGTTCGTCGTCACGCCGTGTTGCTTGCCGATCGACTCGAGCGTGTCACCCGCCTTCGCGGTGACGACGACGCGGCGGCGACCCTTCTCGTCCCAGTGATGAAAGAAGTCGTCGCTCCCCGCGACGACCATGCGCACGTCGCTCTCGCCGAGCACCACGGTGCGGGCGAGGTCGGCGTCCCGGGGCGCGAAGATCTGCATGGTCATTCCCTCGACGAGGCGCGCCGACGGATCGATGTCGTTCCAGCGCCGAAGCTCGTCGGTCGTGACCTTGAACGTCGCGCAGACGTCGCGAACGGTGTCACCGACCTGCACGCGATAGAACACGCGGCGGCGATCCGGATAGACGAAAACGTCCTGCGGGACGACGACGACCGGCTTGTCGGTGGTCTTCTTCGGGTCGACGGGCGCGGGCTTGTCGGCGACGGACGAGTCCTTGGGGACGAGCAGCACGGTGCCGCCACGAACGACCTCACCGGGCGCGATGGCATTGAGCTCGACGAGCTTTGCGACCGAGACCCGCCGAGCCTGCGCGACCTGCTCGAGCGTCTCGCCGAAGCGAACGACGTACTTCTCCGTCACGGGCTGTTCGCGCTTGGCCTTCGCCAGGTTCTGCGTGCACCCGCTCGCCTTGCCGACCGGGACTTTTACTGCCCAATCATCCTGCGCTGACGGCGGGGTGCGCGAGGCGCGAAGCTCGGGGTTCAGCTGCTCGAGCTCCTTGGTCGTCACGCCGCAGGCCTGGGCGACCGACGAGAGCGCGATGCCGGGCCCGACGGGCACATCCTCGCCCTCGAGCGGCGCCTCCGGGGTCACGTCCTGGTAGCCGAACGCGGCGAGGTTCTTCGCGACGATCGCAGCGGCGAGGATCTTCGGGACGTAGAGCGTCGTCTCCCAGGGGAAGCTGCCCTCGAGCTTCGAGAGCGCCCAGTAGTCGTTGGTGTTGTAGCGGCGCACCGCCGACAGCACGCCGCCGTAGCCCATGTTGTAGCCGGCCATCGCGAGGTCCCAGCTCCCGAAGCGCCGGTGGAGATCGGCGAGGAAGTCAGCGGCAGCTTCGGTCGCTGCGGCGGAGCTCATGCGCTGATCGACCCAGCGGTCCTGCGAGAGGCCGTAGATCTTCCCGGTGTCGGGCATGAACTGCCAGAGCCCCATCGCGCCGACGGGAGAGCGCGCGATGGGCTCGAAGCCGCTCTCGATCATCGCGAGCCACGTCAGGTCCTCGGGGAGGCCCTTCTTGCGGAACACCTTGCGGAACGACTCGCGATAGCGACCGGAGCGACGAAACCAGGTCGTCAACGTCGAGCGACCGCGAGGGTCGTCCTTGAAGAACTCGAGGTACTTGATGACGCGCGCGTCCCAGCGGATGGGGAGATCGGGCATCTCGAGCTTCGAGAGCCACGCCATGTCCTTGGCGCCTTCGGCCTGGGTCGGTGAGCTCGCGGGCGGCGCAGGCGAGAGGCCCGAGGCATGAACGCGCGGGCGGTCCTCCGTCGTGGCGACGGGGAAAGGGAGCTCCTGCGGCCACGGCGAGCCGAGCGCGGGCGAGGCCGGCGGGAAGAGCTCGCGCTCGGCAGCGTGCAGCGCGCGGAGCTCGGGGGTGTCGGCGCCGGCGGACGTGTCGTCGAGGGTCGGGCCGCCTGCAACGGCACGACGGACGCTGGTGTCGGACGTGCGCGTCACGCTCTTTGCGGCCGTGGACGACGTGCTCGAGGCATTCTTCGCGGTCGGCGCCGGGCCGCTACGTGCCGGCTTCGCCTGCGTCGGCGGAGGAGCAGAGGCGGGCTTCGCTGCCGGCTTGATCGGAGCAGAGCCCGGAGGTGCGGCCTGAGCCGAGCGCGGGAGCGCGGGACCAGAGACGACGCCAATGACGCCCACGACGAGCGGCAGGATGCAGCGACGGACGGGCCCCATCCGGCGAGCATTCCCACTTCAGCAAGCGCGCGTCAAATTCGCGGGCGGCGCCTCGGAGGTCGCTTAGGTCGCTCAGTGCTTCAGCCAGATCGTCTTTGCGGGGTCGCGCTGCGCTGACGTGGGCGCGTGGGCGCCCGGGCCGTCGACGAACTCGACGCCGTCCGCGGGCTTCGCGTCGGTCGAAGCCGTCGCGCCACTTACTGAAGTGGAGGCCGGCGCGCGCGCCGAGGCGGGCGCAGCCGACGGATTGCCACCGAGGTCCGCGTCCTCCCCTTCGCCGCCGGGCAGCGCCGGGAGCAGCGCGACGTCGAAGCCGACGGGCACGTGGTAGATCTCGGTCGTCGGCGGGTAGAAGTCGGTCGCCTCTTCCTTCTTGCTCGTGCCGTCCGGGTACTTGAGCAGCCGGGATCGCTTGATGCGGTAGCCCTTGATCCCGTGCTGCTTCACGAGGACCTTCCTGCCCGAGAGGGTCGGCTCCTCGACGATCTTGCGCTTGAATGCGATGGTCGAGACGAGCTCGCGACCGAAGCTCACATCCACCGGGCGCATCTTGCCGAGCAGCTCGACGCGCAGCTTGTTGCCGTCGGTCTTGGCGTGAACGACGACCGGGAACGGGTGCGGGTTGCGGACCTTCAGGTCCACGGCCGGGTAGACGACCGTCGAGTCGAGCCCCATCGGGATGTATGCGCTCGGTCGCGAGTGCGGGAGGCGCTCGAGCACGTCGAAGCCGGCGAAGAACGCCGCCGCGTGGAAGGTCGACGCGGCCTGACACGTACCGCCGCCGACCCCCTCGACCATCTCGCCCTTGAAGATCTCCCAGCTCTTCGCGAACCCGTTCGACTCACTACGCTCGCCGACGACCGTGTTGAAGCTGATCAT
>JANXVA010000711.1 GCA_025351875.1 Myxococcales bacterium
GGCACGTGCTCCGCCACACGTTCGCAAGCCACCTGGTGATGCGCGGCGCGCCGCTCAAGGCCGTGCAGGAGCTGCTCGGTCACTCCACGATGGAGATGACCATGCGGTACGCCCACCTCAGCCCGGATGTTCGGAAGGACGCCGTGCGTCTCCTGGACCGTCCCGTACCGTCGGGTCACGTCCATACAGCGTCCATGAACACAGCCGCTCAAGCCAAGTCTGCGTAAGAGAACAGGAAAAAAGTGGAGGCGCCGGGAATCGAACCCGGGTCCGAAAATGTCGAGGCCAGCTGCGTCTACGTGCGTATCTGGCCGTTTATCTCATCCCAATTTGCGCGGGCCAGCGCGCTCTCCTCGGGACTAGTCACCTGCTTGTCTTAGCCGCGGCCCCGGTAACCCGAGCTCTGGAGCAGCCAGTTTGTTGACGGTCTTCTCCCAGGCACTGGCAGGCCCGGGGTCGACCGGCTCTCAGGACTGCTGTTTAGGCAGCGAGAGCAATTGCGTTATCGTTCGCAATTGTGTTTCCCGCGAAGTTTTTACGTGGTTTCACGAGACCCACGGCACGCAGCAAGCTGGTCGATACCTCCGTCGAAGCCGATCGCCCCCAGTAGCGAATCGCTCGGCCAACGTAGGTCGGCACCCCCGCGCACGCAAGGGGCCCGCGCCTGAGCTAGGCCAGCAGCGCGGCCAGCACAGCGACGAAGTGCGCCGCGTCGAGCGGCTTGCGCACGAACATGTCGAAGCCCGCCGCGAGCGCCGCGTCCCTGGACGCGTCCAGCGAGTACGCGCTCAGCGCGACCGCCGGCGTCGCTCGGTTCTCCGCCGACGCCCGCACGCGACGGATCAAGTCGTACCCATCGAATTCGGGCATGCAGATGTCGGAGATGATGAGTGTAGGGTGCACGCTTTGCAGGAGCTCCATGGCGCGCTCCACCGAGTCTGCCACCACCACCTCGCGCACGTGCCTCGCCAGCACGAGCCGGAGCAGCTCTCGCGCATCCTCGTCGTCGTCGACGGTCAGAACGACGGCATCTGCGAGCGCGGTCACTATCCCGACCATCATCGGTTGACCCGCTCGTGTAAAGCCCTATGACCGAACGCGGTCCCTTGTCGCTTCTCACCGCAGAGCTCTACCGATCGAACCGCGCATTTCACGCGTACGCTTCCTCGACACCAATGCCCAAGCGGCGCCCACTCACGCTCGCGCTCTCCTCTCTCTTCCTCCTCGCGTTCTCTACTCTCTCGTCGCGCGCCGCCCACGCCTGCGGCGCCGCCTACCCGGGCGGCCCGGTCATGTGCGACTACCCCCGCAAGGTCGCCGCCCCGCAAGCCATCGCGCGCCTCTCCGCCAGCTACGCCTTCACCTCCACCACACTCCTCTTCGGTGACGGTCGCCGCGCCGACCTCACGCGCCACGCCGTCTTCGGCAGCGTGCAGCTCCCGCTCTCGAGCACCGCGAGATGGACCGCGCAGCTCGGAGCCGGCGGCATCGCCGGCGGTGAGCTCGTCCACGGAGCGGCGCGCGACACCATCGGCCCGGGCTTCGCGGCGTTCGGTGGCCTCGCGTGGCGCGCTTACGACGGCACCGAAGCGCTCCCCTTCGTCCAGCTAACCGCGACGCTCTCCGCAACGCACGCCGTCACGCGCACCGACGATCGCGGCACACGCACCGATGGCTCGACCTCACCGGGCGCCCAGCCCGAGACGCCGCGCTTCACCGCGTTCGACCTCCGCGTCGGCGCCATCGCGGGGAAGACGTTCGCGAACGCCTTCACGCCATACGTCACTGCACGCGCGTTCGGCGGGCCCGTCGCATGGCACTTCGACGGCGCGTCCGTCACCGGTACCGACCTCTACAAATATCAGCTCGGCGGTGGCCTCTCGCTCGCGCTGTTCGACCGTCGGCTCGACGTTTTCGCCGAGGGAATCGCCCTCGGCGAGCGCGGCCTCGCCGCCGGCATCGGCACCACGTTCTTCTGAGGTAAGATCGAGGCCCGATGCGCGCCGCGCCCCACGCGCTCCTCCTTCTCTTCCTCGTCGCCAGCATCGCTGCGTGCGTCCGCGAGGGCGCCACCGTCGTGGCCCCGGTCGACGTGACGATCGAGAATGCCGACGGCGGCGCGATCGCCCCGCTCGTCGTCACCGCGCCTCCTCCTCTCCAGCGTGATCGCTGCTCCGCACGCCTTCGCGCCCAGCCGATCAAGACCAAGGACGGCTGCACGCTCGACGAGCGCATTTCTCATGGCGTCGGCATCCTCGTCTATCCATGCTCGGGTGACGGACCCGTCGAGGCCGTCTTCGGCGAGCATCGCTTCCAGGGCCGGCTCACCGAGTCGACCATGACCCTCGCGCTCACGACGGAGCTCGACTGGGAGGACGGCTGTCACTGGGAGACCAAGCAGGCCATCCGCGGCGAGCTGAAGCGCGAACGCGGCATGCAACCGAAGCTCGTGTGGTCGTACAGCGAGGCCCCCGTCACCGGCACCGGCTGCTTCGGCTCGTGCCGCGCGACCGCCGACATCGACGCCGACGAGCTCCCCTGAGTGCTCCCGGGGCCCGCTCGAGGCCCCGACTCTCGACAAGCTGCTTCCACGCGGCGACTACGTTATGTTGAACGGCGCCGATGCCGCTCCCGCCGAAGCCGAAGAGTCAGCCCGACGATCTCCACGAGGTCGAACGCGCGCTCTCCGTCTTGCAGGGGCGCCACCCCGAGCACGAGCGCTCGCGTCGCGAGGATGAGGAGTCACGAAAGACTCGCGCCGCCTCCCTCGACAAGGAGGCCCGCGCCGAGAGCTCGCAGTCGCGCGTCCGCCGCCTCCGCCTCGCCGCCGTCGCCGTCCCCGTGGCCCTGCTCGTCGGCTTCTTCGGCATCCTCGCCAACCGTGAGATGGGTCGCCGCACCCGCGCTGGCGAGGCGCTCGAGCCGTTCCGGCCGTTCGGCTTCACGACGGTCGAGACCTCGTCGGCCTCCGCCACGGGTACGCTCGAGGCGACCGCCGACCAAGGCTGCTTCGTCGCCGTGGCGACGGGCAACGCACCGGTGAAGGTCACGCGCGGCTCGACGACCGAGAGCGGCGCGAGCCCCGTGCTCTTCTGCACCTGCGCGAACGAGCACATCGGACTCTCCGCGGACGTCGGTCCGGGCGGAAGCCTCGCCCTCCTCCGCACCGACACGGCCACCCTCGGCGGCTCACGCGCGTTCTCGTTTGCGCCTTTCAGGCCCGGCTCGACACTCCGCAGCGACGAGGCGTGTAGCGAGGCTTCGCTCGACGCGTGGATCGACGCCAAGCATTACCCCGCGGCCCCGACCGACGGTCCCTCGCTCCTCAAATGGCCTCCTCGCGCGTCGCTCGCCGCCGCCGGTTTCAAGCCCGTCGCGCTCGGCGTCGCGACGACGCCGTTCGTGGTCGTGGACGTCCCGAAGGAAAGCTGCGTCGTCACGTCGAGCACTGACCCGGCCGATCGCATGAGCATGCGCCAGAAGGGCGGCGCCGTCGTCGTTCCGCCGACGGCCGGCATCCTCGCTCGGTGCGCTCCTGCCGAGGGCACGTTCGTCGTCGCGCGCGAAGGCAAGGGCGAGATCGCCGTGCTCGTTGCGCCCGCCGCCGGCCTCGGCGGGATGACCGGTCTCCAGGAGCACGCGAAGGACTCTGCGATCCCGCTCGCGGCCACCGCTCTCGCGCCGGCCGATCGTCCGTGGGACGCGAAGCAGGTCCTCCTCGCCAGTCAGATCCCCGAGGCCGACATCACGACAGCCGCCGCCCCGGAGATTCCTCTCGACAAGGATTCGCGCGTCGCCGCGCTGTCGTTCGAGACGCCCAACGCGCTCGTCCCCGAGACACCGGACGAGACGTACTCGTACTGCAACCCTCCGCTCGACGCGAAGGTGCGCGCGGCGACGTGCGTATTCTCCGGACCGCAGAAGTGGCGTACCGACGGCGGCGCCGAGTCCGTTGCCGGCATCGCTCGCGCCAAGCTCCCGTTCTGGCTCTTCGCGATGCAGACGGCGAGCGATCCCGTCGCCCTCAAGGGAATGACGCAGCTCTTCACGCTCGCCCGTCGCCTCACGCGCGATGGCTTCACGCCGACAACCCTCGAGGCCCTGACGGAGCTTCCGGCCGGCGTCGAGGTACTCGGTCGCACGGGCGAGGATGCGGTCGTCGCCGTCGGCGTCATCCCCATTGCGCCGTACGTCTACACGCTGAGTGACGGCGCTCCCTGGACCCTCGACGCGGCGCCGCGCATCGTCCCGGTGAAGGTGCTCGAGAAGGTCCTCCTCACCTCCGTACTGAAGACGCTGCCGCCGAAGCCCGCGCGTCACACCGTCGTGTTCCGCCGCGCGAAGCACTGATGGCGACGCCGCGCTTCGCTGACTTCGAGCGCATCCTCTTCTTCACCGGCGCGGGCCTCTCCGCGGAGAGCGGCATCCCCACCTACCGCGGCAAGGGCGGCATGTGGACGGAGTACGACTACGAGGACTACGCGTGCCAGCGCGCGTTCGACGCCGAACCCGACAAGGTCTGGGACTTTCACGACAAGCGGCGCGCGGCCGTCGCTGCGTGCGCGCCCAACGACGGTCATCGGATCATCGCCGAGGTGCAGCGTGAGCGGGCGGGCACGTCGGTGGTCACGCAGAACATCGACGGGCTCCATCAGCGCTCGGGAGCGACCGACATCGTCGAGCTGCACGGGAGCTTGTGGCGCGTGCGATGCGACCGCGAGAACATCGTCCGCGACGACACGTCCGTACCGATGTCTCCGCGCACGTGCACTTGCGGCGCATACTGGCGACCCGACATCGTGTGGTTCGAGGACTCGCTCGATCACCGCGTCGTCCGCCGCGCGCGGGAGCTCCTCGAGGGCTGCGATCTGCTCGTGAGCGTCGGCACGTCCGGCATCGTGTACCCCGCGGCCGACCTCCCGCGCCTTGCGATGCAGAATGGCGCCACCTCGGTCGAAATCAACCTCGAGGACACGCCGGTGAGCCCGCTCTACCAGCACCGGTTGCGCGGCAAGGCATCCGAGATGCTCGCCTCGATGCGGTAACGGAAGCGGTGACGGAACTAAATCACCGAGCGTGATTGTCGATCACGCATCGGAATAGATGGAAATACGCGGGGGACCTTCTCGGTTTGGCAATTGCCAAACGACCAAAACGAGGAGCCCCCCGCGTGATCAAGATACCGCGAATGAATCGTGTGAT
>JANXVA010000759.1 GCA_025351875.1 Myxococcales bacterium
ATCACGCACCCGGCGGAGATCCCCGCAGGGCCGAAGCGCCCCGTGGGTCTGATCGCCATGGCGATCGGCCTGCTCTCGACGATCGCCGCCGTGCTCATGGTGGCTGCGCTTCCGATCGCTTCTCGGGGATCTTCTTCGAGCCTCGCGACGTGCGAGACCGCCTCGGTCTCCCCGTGTTCGCCACGTTCTCCTGAGTAGCGACGTCGCTGTCGACGTCCGAGCGTCGACTCGGGTATGGTTGGCGCCTCGCGATGTTCCCGTTTTTTCCCGTGCAAATGGACGTCGCGCAGCAAGCGTACGTACAGGCGCGCGCCGAGGAGCGCATCCGCACCGGCAACGACGTCACGGCGGAGGAGACGGAGCTCAATCCGCAGCTCCGGTACGACTTCATCTGGAAGGGCGGCCAGAATCACGTCGTCGCCATCTACCAGCCGCGCTTCGTCTTCACGCACACGTTCAGCAGGCCCACGGTCGACCCCACGGTCGTGAATCCGGCGACGCTCAACACCTCCGATCCGAACAAGACGCCGCTCTCGACGCTCCACAACGGCGGCCTCGGCATCGAGATGGTGCGGCCGCGCTACCGGATCTCGCTCTACCAGTTCGGCGCCTACGGCCCGATCACGACGACCTCTCTCCTGGTGCAGGCGCCGTGGGGAGGCGAGGGGCCGCCTCCGGACCCCAACCCGATCATCCCTTCGACGATCGCCGCGCGCTTCACGCTGCTGTTCTTGCAGACGCAGTTCTTCGCACCCATCAAGCTAAGTCGGCGCGTCGCGCTCACGCCGGGCTTCGTCTACAACGCGTTCGGCGGCGCTGACAGCGCATCGCGCGGAGTCATCGCGCTCACGTCGGGACCGGGCGCCAGCCTCGCGCTCGACGTCGCGGCGACGCACAGCGATCGCTTCACGACGACCGTCGGCGCCGGTCGAATCACGACCGACTTCGAAGGCGATCGCAGCGGCGCGATCATCTTGCGCTCGGAGGCCACGCAGTCGTGGCGCCACTGGTATTCGCGCAACGTCTCGACCGAGCTGCTCGGCGGCGCGACCGTCGGTGGAGACACCATCAGCGGCTACTCGATCTACTCGATCGGCTCGGTGGGGCTCTCCTACGACTCGTATCCTTTCTTCCGGCTCGACCCGGGCGCGGCGCCGCAGGGCGGACCGCCCGGACGCGGCAACCATCTCCAGGTCGGTATCGTGGCGAAGGCTACGCCGTGGATCGATCTCTTCTCCGGCGAGCTCGAGCAGCGCGTGGTCGGCGTGGGTGCGATCAACTACACGGTCGGCCGGACGACGCTGCGCGGGCAGCTCTCGACGGCGCGCGTGTTCAACACGCCGCGCTCGGTCGCGAAATACCAGATCATCCAGACGGACGTGGGCGCGAGGTATGCGCTCGCGCCGACGTTCTCGGTCGACGGAGGCCTCCGCTACGGCTTCCAGGACTTCTCGAACGCGATCCGCTCGAGCTCGATCACGCAGGCGACCGTCTACGCGGGCCTCACGTGGGCCCCGCTCCCCGCCCGCTTCTAGCCAGCCCGCCGCACCCCATTTTTACACGGAAGCAGCCACGAGATTCCGAGCTTCCGTGTGAAAATGACAGCGCGACGGCGCCCTAGGTGGCGGCGGGTTTCTTGCGGTCTTTGACCATTTTGAGGACCGACTTGATGTCGCTGGGGGCGATGACGCGGAGGGCGAGCGCGAGGACGCCGTAGAGCGCGGCATCGAGCGCCAGGCGCGGCAGAGGGCTCATCAGGCGCGACAGGTAGTGGTCCGCGGTCGCGACCATCGCGCAGATCGCCAGCGACTTGAGCGTCGAGGCGAGGCCGCGCCGGTCGAGGGCCTTGTCGCGGAGGAAGGCCAGGAACACCAGCATGATGATGAGCTCGCGTGAGGACAGCGCGATCGCAACGCCCATGCCCGCGCCGCCCGAGCCCCGCGACGCGAACAGCGGAACGGCGAGCACGATGAGGATCGGCAGGAGCACGAGACCCGCGATGGAGACGATCGTGATCGTCCACGAGCGGTCGAGGATCATCAGCGCGAGCCAGAGCAGCACGTTCGCGTAGGCGAAGACGAACGTCGGCGCGAGCCAGCGAAGGCTGTCGGCCGCGGGCAGGAACTTGTCCTTGATCGTGATGTGGATCCAGAACTCCGCGCCGAGCGCGAGGATCAGCGTCAGCGGCAGCGACACGACGATCACCGCCTCGAAGCCGCGCCTCAGGATGCGGTAGAAGTCCTCCTCGTTGCGGGCCTTCGCGCGGCTCATCATCGGGATGAGCACGCCGCTCATGATCGGCGAGAGCAGCGCGGAGAGCTGCGCGATCTGCCGTGCCGAGCCGTACCAGCCGACCTCCTCGGAGGTCTTCGAGACGATCTTTCCGAGCACGACGACGTCGATCGACGAGCCCAGCGAGACCGCCACGTTCGCGATGTAGAACGGGAAGGCGATCCGCAGGACCTTCTTCGTCTGCTCGACGTCGATGCGGAGCTCGAGGCCGACCGCGCGCTTCGTCGCCACGTAGAGGAATGCGGCCTTGAGCCCCTCGCCCACGACCATCGGCAGCGGCAGGACCCAGAACGGGGCCTGCAGCGTGACGGCCGCGAAGGTTCCGCCTCCCCAGAGCACCTTCGCGACGACGTTCGCGATCGCCAGCCCGTCGACCTTGGATGCGGCCTGGAGCGTCTGCTGGAACGTCTGGTTCAGCGCCGTGAAGAGATAGGCGAACCCGAAGAGCATTGCGGCAATCCGGCGCTCGTGCACCTCGCCGTCGAGGACGAAGAACGCGACGACGACCAGCGGCAGGATGACGAGGGCCCTCGTGACGAGGACGCCGCCGAAGAACTCGCTGGCGTGCTTCGGGCGGACGGCGATCTCGCGGGAGATGTACGTGTCGACGCCGAGGCTCAGGAACACCGCGAGCGACATCGCGAACTGATCGCCGAAGCGGTAGTGCCCGAACAGCGTGGGGCCCAGGTACTTCGGGAGCTTGAACGTGACGATGAGCGCCACGCCCCACGTCAGGATCATGGACGCCGCGAGCTTCGCGCCGTTCCGCAGCGCCAGGAGGCCCTCTCGGCGCGTGTGCTCGGCCGCGTGATCGTGCCCGTGCTGCGGCGTGGGCTCGTCGGGCGGCGGTGTGCTCGCCGTCATGGAATCGTGCACCCTAGCAAGTGCGGGGAAACCGTGGTGAGTTTCAGCCCGACCGAGCGTTGTCGCCCCTTTAGGGGTCGCGTCAATTTCCCCGGCCGCGTAGGATGGCTCCCGTGCAACTTGCGCCCGGCTCCCAGATCGGGGTCTACGAGCTCGAGTCGCTGCTGGGAACGGGCGCCTTCGGTGTGGTGTGGCTCGCCCACCGCAGCGACACCAAAGAGCGCGTCGCCATCAAGGTCCTCCACCCGGAGGCCGCAGTCTCGCGCGAGAGCGTCGAGCGCTTCCGGCGCGAGGCCTGGGCCCTCTCCCGCCTGCAGAGCCCGCATATTGCAAGGATGTACGAGTTCCTGACCGGGCCCCCCTTCGGGATGGCTCTCGTCATGGAGTACATCGAAGGAGAGCTCCTTTCGGACGTCCTGAAACGCGCGCGCTTCTCGGTCGAAGACGCGGCGGGTCTCGGCATCGGCGTCCTGAGCGGTGTGGCTGAAATGCAAGCGATTGGCATTATTCACCGTGACATCAAGCCGGAGAACATCATCCTCCGCCCGAACGAGAACGGATGGCACGCGGTCATCTTCGATTTCAACCTGAGTCGGGTCAAGAACCCGAACGGGAAGATGAGCAGCCTCACGTCGATGCACGCGGCGATCGGAACGGTGCCCTACATGGCGCCGGAGCAGCTTCTCGACGCGCGCCGCGTGAACGAGGCCTCGGACGTCTACTCCGTGGCGACGATCATGTACCGCTCGGTCGCCGGGGTACTGCCCTTCGACACCCGCGAGAGCCTTCGCGAAAAGCTCCAGCAGGAGGCGCGGCCGCTCCCGACGGGCCGCGACGACGACGTGGCGAAGGGCTTCGAGCGCATCGTCGGCAAGGCGCTGCGGCGCAGGCCCGCGGAGCGCCACGCGAACGCCCAGGAGATGCTCGACGAGCTCACCGCTCTCGTGGCCGGCGGCTGAAGAGTTGGTGGGCAAAGTGAAGAGCACCACCTCGCGTGCACGCTTGTGGATCGCCGCCGCCGCGCTGGCGTTCTACCTGCTGTTCATCCTCCGAACGAGCTTCGCCGTCGGGGGCATCCGGTACTTCGTCCTCTTCGAGGACGCGATGATCTCGATGCGCTACGCGCGCCACCTGGCCGACGGCCACGGGCTCGTCTGGAACATCGGCGAGGCGCCCATCGAGGGGTTCACGAACCTGCTCTGGGTGCTCTGGATGAGCGTCGCCCACAAACTCGGGCTCTCCGAGTCGAAGATCTCGCTCTTCATCATGCTGAGCGGGATCGCCATCATGCTGACGACGGGCCTCATCACCGCCCGCATCGCACGCAAGATCACGTCGGTCTCCAGCGCGACCTGGGTTCCGGTGGCCGTCCTCGCCGCGATCCTCTTCGACTACCCGCTCGTCTTCTGGACGCTCCGCGGCATGGAGGTCGGGGCGCTCGCGCTGTTCGTCTACACGCTGCTCTGGCTGGTTCTCGAGAACGAGGACGAGTTCAGCCTGCCGCGCACGGTCGCGATGGGGGCGCTCACCGCGGGCGCGCTCCTCATCCGGAGCGACTCGGTGGTTCCGGTCGGCCTCATCTGCCTCTACGGCTTCCTCACGAGCAAGAAGAAGCGCTGGCTCTTCGCAGGCGTCATCGGCGTGTTCGCATGCACTGCCGTCGGCGGTCAGACGCTCTTCCGGAAGTCGTACTTCCACGAGTCGCTCCCGAACACGTATTTTCTCAAGCTCTACAAGATCCACACGCTCGACCGCGTCAAGCGCGGGGCGTTCGTCGCGCTCGAGGTGCTCTCGCTCCACCTCGCACTGCCGATCTCGATCGTCTTCGCGTCAGTGACCGGCCTGAAGAAGGACTTCTACAAGGACGTCCAGCTCCGGCGCATGGTTCTGCTCGGAACCATCTTCGTCGCGCAGATCGGCTACGCCACCTACGTCGGCGGCGACGCGTGGGAGTGGATGCTCTACGCGAACCGCTACATGTGCGTCGGCATGCCCGCGCTGATCGTGCTGGTCGCTATCGCGCTCGCCCGTGTCATGAAGAGCGTCGAGGACGCCAAGGCCGGCGACGGCACGAGCGCGTTCTTCGTCCGGCGCCTCTCGCTCGGCTTCGTGATCTGCGGGTTCGTTCTCTTCGCGCTCAACATCTACGCCAAGAAGTTCCCCGAGACCGGCATCGCCGCGACGATGACGTTCAGCAAGGTCGCCGTGGCGATGGGC
>JANXVA010000762.1 GCA_025351875.1 Myxococcales bacterium
TTGAGATCCAGGATGCGCGGCTCGAGACGCTCCCGTGCCTCCGCCGGGATCTCGGCGATGAGCATGTCGATCTCGGTGGCGACGAACTCGAGGTTGGCGAGCACGTACGCGAGCGGATTGTTGATCTCGTGCCCGAGGCCCGCTGCAAGGACGCCGATCGTGGCCATGCGGTCCTTCTCGACCATCGCAGCTGCGAAGTGGTGACGCTCGCCGACGTCGCGAGCGATGACCGCTGTCGCCTGTGATCCCTCGAACGCCACGTCGCACTGCACCACGTGGACGGGGATGGTGGAGCCGTCCACGCACCGCCAGCGCTGTTCGACGGGCGGCGGAGGCGCCGAACCGCGCGCCGCATCGGGTCGGTCGCGGGGGTCGGGGCTCACGACGATCGCGGAGAGCAAGGTGCCTTCGACGGCCGGCTCCTTCCGGCCCAGTCGCTCGAGGGCGATCGGATTGGCGTAGACGATCCCGCCCTCCCGATGAACCAGGATGAGGTCGGGGGAGGCCTCGATGATTCGACGAAAGCTCTCGTCGGCTCGTGCCCGGCCCCGCTCGGCGCGACGACGCTCCGCTCCAGCTCGGATCAGCTCGACGACGGCTCCGGCGCTCGTGCTGCCCGACACGACGATGAACGGCAGGTCGGCGGACACCACTCGCACGGCTTGGAGCACGTCTTTGACCTCGAGCTGGGACATCGAGGAGTCGCAGATCACGAGGTCCCACGGGGCCGCCAGCGCCGTCTCGAGATCGGATGCAGTCTGCACACGATGCGCCCAAAGCTCGATGCCGGACCGGCGCACCTCGCCCAGGAGTAGCTCGGCGTCCTCGTCCGAATCGTCGACGATGAGGAGCTGTACGGATTCCTGCGTCCCCACCATTCCAACAGGAATAGCGATTGGGCCACGAGAAGTCGACGGGGGCCCGTGATTCGCGCCCAATGGCCGAGCTGGGAACCTGGCCCGCATCCCGACATTGGCTACTGGATGAGCTGCTTGCCCCCCGCATCTCGCCCTGTCTCGGTCATCGAGCGCATTCGAATCGAGGGGCACGTTCCTCCACGGGTTCTTCCTTCCGTTCTCGCTGATCGCAGCGACGTCGGCGTGTGGCTCTTCACGATCGTCGCGACGCTGTGGGGCGCCCGCCTGACGGCACGCGGACCGACGCAGAGATTGTTGGCGGAAGCCGGTCTGCGGCTATGATGCGGGCGTGCGCTCGCTTCTCGTCCCGCTGCTGGTCCTTGCCGCGTCTTGCAAGGGCTTCACCGCCGATCCGTACGATCCCAACGCCGCACCCGACGCCGGACCCGACGTCGCTGCGTCGACCGACCCGTGCCCCAACGGCGCGCTGCATTTCGACGGGAGCTCGTTCGTCGAGGTCGCACCCAACACCTCGTTCAACGAGCTGTCGAACATGACCGTTGAAGCATGGATCCAGCCGGATACGGCGATCGGGGTCACCGAGGTCGACGTCATCTCGCATCACGATGAGAAGAACTCGGACGGCTGGGTCTTGTTCCTCAACGGAGGCGTCACGTTCCGGATCTACTCGGGGCCGGGAGCGGGCGCCTCTGTCGAGGCGTCCGACGCGGACATCACCCTCGGTGAATGGCATCACGTGGCCGCCGTCTTCGACGGCGGCGTGAGGTCGATCACGATCTTCATCGATGGAAAGACGAAGGGCCGCCAGCTCCGGGACAAGCCGATGGCGGATCGGTACGACGGCACGATCGCGATCGGCGCGGCCGCGTCCGGTTCCCGAAAGGGATTCCTCGGGCTCATCGACGAGGTGCGCGTGAGCAGCAACGTCCGCTACACGACAACCTTCACGCCGGCGTATCCCTTCCCCGATGCGGAGGAAGGGACGGTCGGGACGTGGCACTTCCTCGACGGGAAATCGAGCGCCGAGGTCGCCAACGAAGCCACCGGCAAGCTCACGTCGAAGCTCGCGAGCTTCGTGACGCCACCGAGCTTCCCGAAGCCCGAGCTCTCGACGTGCGCTCTGGGTCCGCGCCACTAGACGCCATTAGAAGGCTCGACGGGGAGAGGCGCATCGCGGAGAGCAGGCGCCCGGGTCCGAGCGAACAGCGCGAGCATGCACGAGCGCACCCTCTCGCATTCTCGACACGACCTGGTCGCCTGCGGATTGCGGTACGAGCTCTCGCGGTGGGTACGGTTGTCGGCGCCTCGCTGGTGTCTGCGTACGCGTCGGCCGACGTTAGGCCGGCACCGTCCGTCACCGACCCGAGCCCCGCGCCGAGCGAGATGTCGACGACGACCGTGACGTCGGCCGAACCGACCGCTCCTTACGATGCGCCAGCCGAACCGTCGTGCGGCCTCGTCAATCGTTCCTGCAAGGGCGCACACCTCGCGCTCGCGATCGAAGGCGGAGTGTCCTCCTACAACGAGAGCAATCCGTTCACTTTCAACACAGGCACCGGATCCGTCTCCGCGGCGGGGCCGTCGTGGGGCTTGCGCGTCGGTGTGGAGCTCTCCAGGTGGCTCGCGTTCGACGCTCACTACATGGGAACGAACGACCACGGCAACGGGGTCGCGACGCCGAATGGGTCGGTCAGCCTGTTCACGAGCGCGGCCACGGGTGAGGTTCGTTTCACGGCACCGATCCCGTAGGTTCAGCCTACCTGCTCCTGGGCGCCGGCGTGTACAGCACGTCGGTGACGGGATCGAACAGCGCGCGTGCGGCCTCTCCGCTCACCGGGAGCATCGAGTTCGGCATGCCCTTCGGCGTGGGGTTGAGCATTCCGATCTCGAACGGCGTGAGCGCCGGCGCCGAGCTCACGTACCCCCGCTTCTTCGGTGAATCCTTCTCGAAGGATGAGGAGTTTGGCGGCGGCGACCTCACGACGCTGGACGCCATCGTCCGCGCGCGACTCTAGGAAGCCCGTTCACCGAGCGCGCAGGCGAACCAGCGCGTCGATGGACCGATCGGGAATCGTCCGGAAAAACCTGGCACGCCCGAGAGGATTCGAACCTCTGACCTACGGCTCCGGAGGCCGCGAGGGGACGTTGGGCGGGGGTAGCAGCGGTTCGCAACGCGTTGAAAACGTTCGGGGCGATGATCCCGAACGCGTCCCGCCGTCCCATCCGGAAGCCGCCTTTCGCTCACCGTTTGCTGCACCGGTGCTGCAGCCGGGCGGCGACGTTGCGGCGCTACTGAGCGTGCGCGATGCGGCCGCGCGGCTCGGCGTCTGCACGGCGACGATCTACACGCTCTGCGAGAGGGGCGAGCTCGCGCACGTGCGCGTTCTGAACGCGATCCGGATTGCCGCGTCCGGTCTCGTCGCGTTCGTCGAGCGGAACACGAGCGTGTCGCGCGAGGCTGTCACGACAGGCTGCCAGGCGCCTGGCAGGGCGCGACGCTCGAAGCAGAGGTCGACATGAAGCAGGAAAGGCCCGACGAGAACGGGAGGATCTCGAGTCCCGGAGCGCGCTCGGAAGCGAAGACATCGGTGGATGACAGCGGTGGTGGCGGGGCCGATGACAGGCTCGTCGGTCGAACCGAGGCCGCCGGACTCGTGGGTTTGAGCATCGCAACCCTGCGCCGCCTCGAGCGAACGGTACTCCGACCGGTCGTCGACGGTAGCGGTGTGCATCGCCACAGCGTGAAACGCCTGCTCGACTACAAGGCCGATCGTGCGAGCTCCGGCGCAGACGTCGACGGACGCGAGGGTGCGCTCGCAGCGGCGGCGTTCGAACACTTCGACAGCAGCCTCGGACCGGCGGACGTCGTCAAGCTGCTGAAGGTTGCGCCGAGCGTCGCGCGCGAGCTTCATCGGGAGTGGGCCGACTTGGGTGGCGGCTTCGTGGTGAGCGGCGAGGCCGCGGTCGAGATCGAGCGGCTCGCGTTGAACGAGGACGGCGCGCCGGTGCGGAGCGGGGTGGGGTGGGTCTGCTGCGTCTTCTCGAACGGCGGGACGAACCGCAGTGTTCTGGGTGCAAGCGTCGAACACCTTGCTTCTGCCTTCGCTGCTTCGTGCACCGCCCGCCGCGCGCGCAGCAGGTCGCGAAGGAGGCGATCGCCAGGAGCGAGACGAGGCAGTCGGCCCGATATCAGCAGGAGCTCGAACGGCACATGGCGCAGCGTGCGAGAACCCGTGTGCCGGGCGCTCGCTGAGGTCGGAATTCGTCATCAGGGCCGTCGATCGTCTCTCCTCCCTAGTCTCCGCTCTGTTCCGTGACCGAAGAGCGAGGCGTATCCTCAAGAAAGGTAATGGCGAGGGAGCTGACACGCTGCATCGATCTCGCGCGCATCGACGCGCGACGGCGCCGCCACGACTCGACCGAACCCGAGCATCTGCTCGCCGTGGCCCTCGAATCGCAGGACATCGCTCAAGCAGTTCGCGCGCGC
The DNA here is from genome assembly GCA_025351875.1 of Myxococcales bacterium. GTDB lineage: Bacteria > Myxococcota_A > Polyangia > Polyangiales > Polyangiaceae > Labilithrix. Next base: position 4,366 of record JANXVA010000762.1, read on the forward strand.
GGCCTCGATCCCATGGAACTCCGTGACCGGCTCGAATCGCGGTTGACGACGCGACCCGCCGTCGGCGGCTATCGCGACGGAAGCGACTCGCCACTCTCCACGAGCCTCACGCGCGTCGTCGGACGGCTCAAGCAGCGCCGCTGGGTCCCCTTCATCGCGAAGATGACCATCCTCGACGCACTCCTGCTCGAACCGTCGATCGCCGAGCTCGTCTTCGAGCTTCGGCGCGGCAACGACTACCGATACGTCGTCGAAAGAGCACGCGCTCGCGCGGTGCTTTCCGGTCACGACGGCGTGGGAGTCGAGCACATTTTCAGCGCACTCCTGGACGTCCGCTCCTTCGTCGACACGGTACGTCGCGCCGAGGGCGACGCCGACCGTCTTCGTACAACCGTCGACGGTGTGCTCGACACAGAGCGACCGAAATCCGACCTCCGGCGAGCCCCGCCGATCGAGCCAGTGGTGCAGCGCATGATCTCTGCCCGGGACGTGACGGCGCTTCCCTCAGGGGAGACGCTCGTGACGATCCGTATGCTCTGCCTCCAACTCGCGCGGCAGGACGAGTCCGAGCGCTTCTGGACTGCGGCGGGGATCCGCGGGTCCGACTTCGTTCGCGCGGTCCACCTTCCCTGAGTGGCCTCGCACCGACCAGTGCCATGGTCGCGCGGTCCCCCATCCAGCGCTATTTGCCAATCGGGAAATTGAGCGCTTGAGCGCCGCCGACGGGTCGCCGAACGACGGTGGGCCACGACGGTGGGCCACGGAGGAGAACAACTGCAGGCCTCGAAGGAGAAGGCTACGATTCGCTTCGATGACGTCGCGCCACGCCGACGTCGCACTCGTCCTCGAGTCGGTCGGAGGGGTTTGCGCGCTCTATGCGATCGAGCCCGGGTGCCGCGCGGCGGCGCACTTCGACTTCGCCGTCGAGCTGGCGCATGGAGGCCGCATTCTCGCGGAGGCGCACTACGCGCTCCTTCGCGTAATGACGCACGAGGACTGCGCGCGCGTGTTCCTATTTCACACGGCCCCGCCGCAGATCATTGCAGAGGGGGCCCGTTTCCTTCGACTGACGGATTCAGATCGACAGGAGGCGCGCCGGCGCGTGCCTCCTCCGCCGCCGCGCGAAGAGGTTCCGGCGGCGGCGTGGATGCCCGCTGCAGATCCCGCAGTGCTCATCGTCGACGACGACGCCGATGTCGAGCACGTCGTTGGCGGAGTCCTGGAGGTTTTGGGGCGATGGGTCGTCGCTGCGACGGTCACCAGTGCAGTGAAGGTCGCGCGCGAGCGGTCGTTCGACGTGATCCTCTGCGACGCGCAGCGCGCATTCGGCCTGGATGGGCTCCTCGCGAAGCTCCCGCTCGAAGTCGCCAGCCGCGTTCTCGTTCTCGCGAAACCGTCCGAGGTCGCGAA
>JANXVA010000244.1 GCA_025351875.1 Myxococcales bacterium
CACGTCGGTCGCGTGACGAACGCGCCGAGACGCGTCAGCTCAGTCAGCTCAGTCAGCTGAGGAGCTTCTTCAGCTGCGTGCGCAGCGCCTCGGAGCTGCGCTCGGCGCGCTCCGAGACGAGCGCGCGGTAGTTCTTCCCCCCGATGGTCAGGAGAGAACGCGCGGCGGCGACGACGACGGCGTCCTCCCAGGACATCGTGTTCGTCGCGTTCGCCTGCTGCGCGACGGCACCGTCGCGAGGCGACGTCATCAGCTGTACGAGGAGCGAGATCGCCGGGGGCTGCGCGCTCGGGACCGTGTGCGCGAGCGCCACTGCGGCTGCCCCACGAAGCTCCTCGCCCGCGGGGAGACGCCGCAGGAGAATCGCCTGGAGCCTCGGGATGATGTGCTCATCGATCGCGTTCAGCTGGCGCAGCCCGGCGATGCCCGCGATCCGCACCGCATCGTCCTTGCTCTGGAGCATACCGACCAGGAGCGGCTTGGCACGCTCGCCCCACATCGTGACGATCGCGGCGGTGGCCGCACGACACACCGCGGAGTGGTTGACGCGCAGGTACTTGACGACGAGATGGCCCGCGGACTCGTCGCCCACGAGGGGCACCGAGAGCAGCAGGTCCTCGGCGAGCTCGGCGGTGCGCGGATTGTCCCCGATGCCCGTGACGAGGATCTTCTCCAGGGCCGCGCGCACGACGGGCCAGGCCTTCGGGCCGAAGTCCTTGAGCACCGTGGTGAACGGCCCACGGATCGACGGGTCGTTGGCGAGCTTCACGCGCGCGCCGTAGAGGCCGTACGCGCCGGCGACGCCTGCGTGTACGAGGAGGCGCTTGGCGTGATCGCGCGTGTCCTCGGTTCCGACGAGGAGCTGCTCGGCGATGCCGGCGAGGACGGCGGGGTCCTCGAAGAAACGAAGCAGCGAGACTGCCACGTGAGCGCGTGAGCCGAGCGCCTGCGTGCCCTCCATGGCGATGCCTCGCAGCGTGCTCGCGACGGCCCAGAGCGCGCGTGTCTCGCCGGCGGCGGCGAGCGTGCGAAGTGCCGACTCGAGTCGCTGGGCTGCCTGCTTGAACGTGCGCGGATCGGGCGTCTTCGCGAAGCGCTGGAGCCACACCGCGGGATTGTCGACCAGCGCCTCGGCGACCTCGTCGAGCGCGATCCCCCCGTGGGGCGACGGCACTCCTCCGGAAGAGCCGCTCTTCTGCGCCCCCGCGCCATACACGGGACCGCGCTCGAGCCACGCGGGCCCCTCATCGCGCTGACTCGCCGGCTCGCGGACGCTCACCGGAGTGGGGCTCGTCTTCGGCCGTGTCAGCGCGCGTGCGGGAAGCGGCGGCGGCTGCGCGGCCCCGGCCTGGGTGCGACCAGGCGAAGGCGTGATCGGACGCATCTCCTCCGAGGTGCCCATCGACTTGCCGAGCGAGGTGCGTGCCCCGAGCGTGCCCGACTCGGTGAGGATGCGCGTGAGGAGCTCGCGGAGCTCGGAGCGCAGCTCGCGCATGTTCTGCGGTCGGCCTTCCGGCTCCTTGGCGAGCGCCTTCAGGATGATTCGTTCGAGCTGCGGATCGACCCCCGGCCGAATCACCGTCGGCGCGAGTGGCGGCGTGAACTGGTGCTTGTTGAGGATCGACTCCGGACGTTCGGAGACGAACGGCAGCTGCCCGGTCGCGAGCTCGTAGAGCACGACGCCGCACGCGTAGACGTCGCTTCGCGCGTCGAGGTCCTCGCCTCGACACTGCTCGGGCGACATGTACTCGGGGGTACCCGCGAGCCTCCCGGGCAGCTCGAGGGCGCCGGGGATCGCGCGGTGCTGCGCGATGCCGAAGTCGCAGACCTTGACGATCTCGATCGCCCGTCCGTCATCGTCTTGGCCCGGAACGATGACGAGGTTCTCGGGCTTGATGTCGCGATGCACGCTCCCGCGCGCATGGGCGTGGGAGAGCCCCGCGCACGTCTGCATCATGACCTCCGCGATGCGCTGCGCAGGGAGCGCGCCCTCCTTGTTGATCAGCGAGCGAAGCTCGACGCCGTCGAGGAACTCCATCGCGAGGTAGAGCAGGCCGTCGGGTTCCTGGCCGAAGTCGATCACGCGCGTGATGTTCGGGTGATCGAGGCGGCTCGCCGCGAGCGCCTCGGCGTAGAAGCGGCGACAGAAGTCGATGTCGTGCTGGAAGGACTCGTGAAGCACCTTCACGGCGACGGACATACGGAGCTCGCGATGGCGCGCCTTGTAGACGGCGCCGACCCCGCCGCGACCGATCAGGTTCTCCATCAGCAGCTTGCCGCCCGCAAGGGCGCGGCCGAGGATGCTGTCCTCCGGCTCCTGGGGGAGCGGAGTCGCGCGCTCGAGGTCCGCGGTGTGGCTCGCGCTGAGCGTCATGCTCGTGCTGCGGCGCCCGCGAATGACACCGTTCATTCCGGGAGGGGCTTCCGTCCGGCCGGTGTGCGGAGCGTCGGGCATCGCCCGGATCCGCATCGGGAACCCCTCGGCGGTCGGCGCCCCCAGAGGAAGCGCGAGGAAGTAGAGCGGCTCCGCCATGCTCGGGATGTGGACCTCGAGCACGTGCTCGGTGGCGTTCACCGGAGCGTTGTCGAGCGGAACGTAGACGGCGCTGCCTGCGAAGGCGGCGGCCTCGAGAACATCCTGCGCTTCGTCGTCGGCAAGATCGGCGACGAGGATGGGAAGGAGGTCTTCCGGGGGCAAGGAAGGCATGGATCGGACGGGGCAGAGGATCTCACCTGCTCTCCGATCGGTCAACGGAGCCGACAGGACGCACGCCTGTCGCCACCTTGCAGATCCGCGTTCAATCGTTCAAATCTGCAGTGTCGCGCTCTGCGGATCGAACGATAATAGTGCGTTATCTGCGATCCGTACGAGATACGGCGCCAAGGAACGGTCTCAGCCGATGAGCAAGCTTCGTCGCGCGAGGCTCCGGAGAGCGCCATCCATGGCGCCTGGGGCGGGGCGTCCGGGCCGACCGTCGGGCATCCGGACGACGAGGTCCCCGCGCTCGACCATCGAATCGAGCTCGGTCTCGAGCGAAGCGCGATCGCGCGTTCCGTCGAGCAACGGTACGACTCCGCGCAGGACGTCGTCGAGCTGGACCATGTCGTGATCGAGATTCGCTACGCGCTTCCCTTCACGCGCAAGGTAGCGCGCCCACGCGGTCGCGACCGGGCGCTCACCCGGTTCGGCGACGCACGGTGGAGCGTGGGTGCGGATCATCACGACGCCGATGGAGGAGAGGAACGCCTGCACGACGTTGTCGCGTAGCTCGTCGAGGAGCGCGTCGGACGAAGTTGCGCCGAGCCTCTCCCGCACGTGCTCCACGAGCTCCGCGAAGGGGATCGCGCGCGGCGAGACCGACGCGAGGTGGGAGAGCGCGGCCTTCATCGGCGGGCTTGCGGTGGAGATGTCGCTTTCCGACGTGCTGAACGTCATCGACTCGGGCCCGCGGATCCTCGCGTCCGAGTGGTCGCCCACCGGGAGACCGCGTGACGACACGAACATGCCGTCGACGATTCGAACGTCGATGTTGCGGCTGATGGGCGTGCCGCGATGGCAGAGGAGCGTCCGGCGAAACCGTCGGTTGGTGAGAAAATCGTAGTACTGCTCCGCGAACATCAGCTCGTCCGGCGAGCGCTCGCGTGCGCGCTCGGCCTCCGGCGCGAGCGAGTGGTCGGCGGAGAGCGCGGGCTCCGCGTCGCAGAGATAGATGAGGTTCTGGTGCTTGGCGCGGGCCACCACCTTCTGAAAATGAATCGGCATGTGGTAGGGGCCGAGGTACTCGTGCATGAGGGCCTGGTCGTCGAGGCCCTGGACCAGCGCGACCTCCTCGATGAAGCGCTCCCCGTAGCGACCGCCATCGGGCATCGATTCACGGAGCCACGCCAGGTAGTCGCGCGCGCGCTGCACCCTCTCGCGGGGGTCCTCGAACTCGCGCACGTCGAACATCAAGCCATCGCGCACGACGGAGAGCTCATGCCAGCCGGGCCGCGCGTTGTAGCTGAGGTACGCGACGCCGTTCGGCGCGAGGCAGCGCCCGAAGAGCGCGAACAGCTCGTCCTGAGCATCGGGTGAGATCCACGAGAGGATGCCGTGCGCGATGATGTAGTCGAACGTCCCGAGGCTCGTCCCGACGTCCATGATGTCGAGCGCGCACAAGGCCACGTTTCCGATCCCCGCTGCCTTCATCGCGGCGCGCCCGTGCTCGATCTGTTGCTCCGAGAGGTCGAAGCCCACGAACTGCGCGCCGGGCAGCGACATCGCGAGAGCCGCAAGGTTGCCACCGACCGCGCACCCGACCTCGAGCACGCGAGCTCGCTCGACGTCAGGCGTGGCGATGCCATGGAGCCGCGCGATCGTCGCGATGCGGTCCGGATCGGTGTGGCGATGCGCGAGGTACGGGTAGCGGATCTCGTCGTAGCTACGGACGAGCGCTTCGCGCTGGCCGGCCATCGTCAGGGAGCGCCGGTACCGAGCTTGTCCACGCGCGCGAGCACGGTGGTATCGGCGGGAGACTTGTAGACGACCGCGTAGCCGCCGCCTGGCTCCGCCATGATCGACATGTCCTGATAGAGCGAGCTCGCGATGCGCGCATCGAGGCAGACCCAGGGGCCCGTGGGCTTGCCGGTCAGATCGAGCGGTCGGAACTGCGGAGCGCGGGGCCCTTCGTTGCTGCCGTTCTTGATGTCGTTCGTCAGGACGACGAGCGCCACGTCGTTGTCGTGCGATGCGAGCCCGAACGGGAGATCGCCACCGAGGAGACGGTGCGCCGTACCGGAGCGCTTGCCCGTGGCGTCGAGCGGGACGGTGTACACGTGCTCGTCCCCACCGGCGTCGACGACGAGGAGGAACCCCGCGGAGGTCGGCGTGATCGCGACGGGCTCGATCGCATCCGCCGTGCCAATCATGACGGGCGTACCCACCACGCCTGCGCCGGTCGCGAGGACGAAGCGGGCCACGGAGGAGATCCCGGCCGCAGACGAATAGGCGATCGCGAACTTGTCTCCCGTGTAGGTCATCACGACCCTCGCGTTGTCGACGTTCGATGCGAGCGTGAACGGCGGTCCGACGAGAGCGCCGGCCGCGGTGATCCCTGCCGCGAAGAGCGTCGACCCGACGGGCCACACGACGAGCGAGCCTCCGCCGCCCGACCCGACCCACGAGCGCGAAGGGCCGCCCGCGAGCCCGCTGACCACGGAGACGGGAGCGCCCGAGGCGACGCCCTGATCGTCGTAGCGCTGGTAGTCGATCTTGCCGGTCGAGAGCGCAAACGCGCCGATGGTGGCGCCCTCCGAGGAGAACGTCGTCTCGGTCGTGCCGAGGGAGACACCGAAGAACTTCGGCGTGGTGCCAGCGGCATCGAACGTGACGAACCCTTGCGTGCTCGACCCGGCCGCGAAGCGACGCGCGCCGAGCGCCTGGAGGCGCGTGACCGCCGGGCCGCCGAAGGCCGTGGCCGACTTGGCGAACAGCTCGGTCTTGATCCCGTTCGAGACGACGCACGGAACGTCCGGCTCGTCGACCGTCGGCACATCGCCGAGCGGGAGCGCCGAGCCACCGTCGCCCTTCGTGGCATCCCTGCCCCCGTCGGACGGGACGTTCGAGTCGTTCGAGGCATCGAGCAGGCCGCCCGACGAGCCGCTGCTCCCCGACGCCGGAGGTCCGTCCTTGCTGCTGCACGCGGCGAGCGTCGCGCCCGTGAGGACGAGGACGAGCGCAGAGGCGGACGACACGGTGAGGGCTCGAATGGACTGCATGTTCGGATGTCTCCGTGAAGGAAAGCAGCTCAGGGGACTGCGTTACCCGCGTGATCGAATCGAGCGAACGACGTACTGCCGTCGGTCGCCTTGAAGATCGCCGAGTAGTTGGCCCCCTCGGCGAGAACCCCACCGCCGAGGTTGATCTCGCTCCCGAGGGTGTCCATACAGATCCAGGGTCCGGTCGGCGCGCCGTCAAGGTCGAACGTGCGAAATTCGACACCTTGGGTGGCGTTTGCTGAGGTGTCGTCGCGGCGATGAGCCAGGACACCGATCTCCGAGCCGTTCACGACGACCGCCCTCGCCTCGCGGGTGCCAAGCAGCTTGAGGCCAGCGCTCGTCCGGCGACCCCCGACGTTCATGAGCACGAGCATCGCGTACGGGCTCGGGCCGTCGAACACCGTGGTGACGAGCGCGAAGCCAGAGGGCGTGCGCGCGAGCCCCGCGACGCTCCGCGGGACGAGGCCGGTGAAGAGGTTCGACGGGTCGCCGATGCGCGCGGTGTTCGAGCCGCGACCGAACGCGGTCTGGTAGAGCCCACCGTTGTCGCCCGAGAACACGACCGCGAAGAGGCCCGACTTGACCGACGAGACGGCCATGCTCGGACTGAACGAGTTCGCGCCGACGGCGAGCTCGTAGGGGCCCTCCCCGGCGGCCGCGCCGCCGACGAATCCGCGCGCGAGAAAGGAGTTCTGGGTCGCCCACACCGCGAGCGCGGCCTTGTCGTCGGTACCGACGGCCATGCCCTCGGGATCGCCGGTCGCCAGCTTCACGGGCTCGCCGAGCGCCGCGCCGTTCGGTCCGTACGCCTGGAGGAGCGGAGCGGCGAAGTCGATGTGGCCGCCATGGAGGATCTGCGCCCCGAGCACCGTGCTGCCGCCGTTGAGCAGCGGCGTGGCCACGAACGTACCGTTCTTTCCGTCGGCGTCGAAGACGACGAAGCCGCTGCCGTCGTCCGCATCCGCGAACCGGCGATCCGCGACCCGCTGCAGCGAGCGGAACGTCGGCAGCGGCGGCCCGCCGTCGAGCGGGGCCGGAAGGACCACCGTGAGGGGACCGCTCCGTGGGCTGCACGGAGTGTCGGCGATGTCGGCGAGACCAAGGCCGACGCCGCCGTCGTAGCCCGGCGGCGGAGCCGCCGCTTCCTCGGGGGACGAGGCCTCGATGACGCTCGCCTCGGGAACGTAGGTCGGCGCGCTCGCCGGACTCGTGTCCGCCGAAGAGCATGCAAGGAAGCTCGAAGTGACGAGCGTGAAAGACGCGCTCGCCCACGCGAGGAACGCTATTCGGCTGCGATGCACTGGTAGCTGAGGCCCCAACTATTGAGCGTCGCGTCCTTCTTGTTGTCGGGCGTCGCCTTGATGGTGATCTGGAGGCGGAGCCACGGGTCACGCGCGAGCGCGGCGCCTGCCGTGGTGCCCAGGCCCGGGAACGGCGTCTGCGCGACGCTCCGCGAGAACTGGTCCTCGAAATCCTTCGGGCAGCAAGGCGGCGCGGGGCCGACAGTGGTGTTCGTGCAGCCCGTCCAGGAGTACGGCGGCAGCAACGGCAGCGACGCGGTGCACTTCGTCGGATCTCGACGCGTCGCGAAGGCGTTGTCCGTGGCCTCCGCGATCTCGACGAACCCCGAGTACGGACCCGGCAGCCCGGCAACTTCGGGCGCGGTCGCGGCCTCGAAGAAGACCTCGGACGTCCCCGAGCCGTTCGAGTTGTTCGTGGAGTCGTAGATCAGCTTGTTCCAGACGGGCACCGTGCCGACCGGACAGATGGCGTGGTAGTCGTTGAAGATCGTGACGACGTTCTGGCCCTGGAGGGTGCACGACGGCGGGTTGTTCGATCCGGAGTGGTCAGACCAGTTGTTCGCGCAGCCGAGGATGCCAGGCGCCGTCGTCGGCTCGTTGGTCGGAGCGCCGGTCACGCCCACGGGCGGAGCGCCAGGCTTCATGGTGATGTTGCCCTCGACAACGGCGTTGTCGCAGTTGGCGTACATCCATTTTTCACCGTTGGGCTGAACGCACGCCGCGCCGCTGGGCCCCATCCCCGCTTGCTCGGTGTCGAGGAGCTGGCAGGTTCCCGGCAGCAGCGCGAGGCCGGAAGTCGAGGTCGAGCCGTTCTTGCTGACGGCGTCGCCGACCTTCATCGAGCAGTCGAAGCTGTTCGCCGCGACGCACGACGTGTTCTGGCACGGATCGAACGGATTGACGGGGTTGAAGTACTTGACCTTGATGATCGTGCCTACCGCAACGGGGAGCGTGCCGCGGTTGCAGATCGGAAAATAGCGATACTTGTCCGACTCGGTATTGGAGCAGCCTGGGCCCATCGTGATGTCGATGCCGGTCATCACGCCGAGGTTGGAGGGGCTGCTTCCCTGGACGCCGCCCGGTGCCGCGAACTGGTGACAGCAACCGTCACCCGCGAGCGCCTGCAGCGAGCACGTCGTATCGACCTGGCAGTTGTAGAGCGAGCTCGGGCCGATGCCGCCGAAGCTGTCGCATGGGCTGCCGCCGTTGCACGCGTCGTTCAGGAGCTTCTTGAGCTGACCACCGGGGATCTGACCGAAGCCGCTGACGCCGATGACCGTCGAAGCGCCGCCGCCGCCGGCCGACGAGATGGGTACTGCGGTGGCCCAACCCTGACAGTCAGGGTTGCACGGGTCAGTTGTGCAGACGCTGACGCCCGCATCGGCCGCACCTGCCGCGCACAAGCCGCAGTCCGTCGGGCAGTTCAAGCAGGTCTCGGCGGCGACGCAGGGTTTGGAGCCGTTGCAGTCCGCCGACGTGTTGCACTCGTTGCCGTTGTCGCTGCCGCCGCTGCAGACCTTCGCCGTGCACGTGCCGTCACCACACATGCCCATCATGCCGCCGAGCGTATGAAGCCCGCCGCCCTGCTCCGCGGAACCAGGCGCGAGGTTCAGGCCCGTCCCCATGACGCTGCTCGTCACGACGCCGTCGCCACCGCATGCGCCCCAGAGTCCAGCCGTACACGTCTGCGTGCCGGCGAAGCAGCTCAGGACCTCGCCTTTCGCCGTCCTGCCGAGGCTGAAGTGGCACGCGCGCTGCTCGCCCTCGTTGCTGCACTTGCCGGTCTGCACGCCCGGCCCTTGAGGAGACGTCCCCGGGCCCGCGTTGTTGTTGTTCTCTGGCGTCGATGCTCCGCAACCGATGCCGACGGCGAGCGCGGCCGGAAGCCCGACGGCGACCGTCACGACGAACGACCGTGTGAGCGCCCGCTGCTTCCTCTTACTCGGACCGGTCTGCATCAGACACACCTCATCGTGGTAACCCTGAATACCAGAGGACCATTCTCCACCAGGTGCATGCCTCGGACCAAGTCCGGCACGTCGTCTTTTTACGGGCCTCCGTGGGTTGACGACACTATGGAGACCGCAAGGAATGCGACCCTCACACCATTTTGCGGAGTCGTAAGTCACCGCCACTGTGGGTAAAGCTCCCGAAAAATGGCAGGATCGAACGATGGCGAAGCCGACGTATGACGCCTCGGATGCCGTGCGCGGAGAGTGGCTCCGACGGGTGCAGGCCGAGTACACCTCGGCGGCGGTGACCCAGCACTTCACGCTGTGGCTCATGCAGATCGCGGCGTCGCCGGATCTGATCCGCGGTGGGCTCCGCATCGCGTGGGACGAGATGGTCCATGCGCGAATGGCCCACCGCACCTACGTCGCCGCCGGCGGCACCGAGGCGCCGGCGCTCGTGCGCGAGAGGCTTGGCCTGGTGCGGAGCGAGGAGCCGCTCGAGTACGACGTCACGCGCGTCGCCGTGAACACATTCTGCATCGGCGAGACCGTCGCGGTGCCGCTCTTCAAGTGCCTGCGCGAGGGCTGCACGAACCCGGTCGCGCGACGCGTGCTCGATCGCGTCCTTCGCGACGAGGTCCGCCATCGGGACTTCGGTTGGTCGGTGCTCGGCTGGCTGCTCGAAGGCCCGATGGCGACGCAGCTCCGCGCCGTCGCGGTGCAGGCGCTGCCCCAGTATTTCATGCAGATCCAGGCGTCGTACGGCGCGTCGCTCAAGCACCTCACGGCCATCCCCGCCGAGGATCGCGCATGGGGGCTGATGCCGCCCGCCGAGTACGCGGCCGTCGTCGAGAAGACGCTCGTTCGTGATTGGATCCGGCGCTTCGATGCCGTCGGCATCGACGCGCAAGCAGCCTGGGACCTGTCCCGGCGCGTCAAGTCCACCGGCTGAGCGCGCCGCACGCTGACGTGCCGAGCACGCTTCTTCGACGCTCAGCGGACGACGCTCGGACAGCCGGCGATCACGCGGACCCCGAGGACGTCGCCGTCGAGCACGCTCTTGCAGGCGGTCCCAACGAGCGTCACGACGCTCCCGTCGATCGTCCAGCCGTTCGCGGGATCCTTCGGCTCGAGGACGTCGTCGAGGTAGACGTTCACGAGCCCGGGATCGGACGGCGCCGTGTTGAGCGAGAACGTGCACGTCGCGACGATCTTCGCGAGCACCTTGCGGAGCGTGCCGAGGAGGGCGAGGTCTGCGGCCGTGTCGACGCGAAAGTACTTGGGCGGCCCGGGTTGCGCGGTGCCGCCCGCGGTCGCCATCTGATCGAGGAGCGATCCGAACGCTGCGCTCCCGGGGATGCCGACGACGAACACCGGAGAGCCCGCGGCCTCGAGCGCCGCGGTCGCGTCGAGGGTCGCCGCGGAGTCGAGACACTGCCCCGGCCGCGTGCAGCAATTGCGCGGTCCCTCTGACGGGCAGCCCGGCGCGTTCTCGATGTTCTCGATGCACTGGGTGAGCTCGCACGTCGGCGCGAGGCCGCAGTTGGGACCGCCGTCGGTCGCGAGCACGACGAACGTCTTGCCGGGCAAACCTCGAATGCGTCCGAGCACCTCGCCGAGCGCCTGAGCGGTTGGTGTGTTGCCCTTCGGCGCAAGGTCGAGGGCCTTCAGCAGGAAAGCCGTCGTCGGTCCGTCGGTCGACGACGCTGGATCGCCCGGCCTGACGCTCATGACCTCGGCCGACGGGCCGCACGAGTCACCGGAAAATCCAGGAAAGACCGTCGCGCCGAAGCTCGCGCGCGGGCCGAGATCCCGCAGCGCGCGCCCGACGGTCGAGCGAACGAGATCCCATTTGCCGTCGTCGAGCATGCTGCCCGAGCGATCGAGCACGAAGTAGATGTTCGGCGGCTCCGCGAAGATCGGAACGTCGATGCAGTCGCAGGTGGCGCCGTCGTTCTTGACGCCGCACCCCGGAGGCCTTGCGCCGGCGTCATGCGGCCGCGCGATCACGGTGCCGTTGCCGTCTCCCGCGGGCGGCGGATGGTTCGCGCCGCACGCGCTGAGCGTGACGATCGCAGATACCGCGGCGATGAACCCCACCTTCATCGATCGTGAAGCGTATCACCTCTGCGGCGGCGCGAAATGGGCGGCCGACCGTGAGCTTGTTCAAGTAGGATCGACGGCCCTTGGACATTCGGTCACCACTCCGAGCGGGTCTCCTGATCGTCGCTACCCTCACGGTGAGTGGGCCGGCGTTCGCGGCGCCACCGCTGCCCCCCGACGATCCGCCTGCCGCTCCTGCGCGTGCGCCTGCGCCGGAGCCGGCGGGGCCCCCCGACGCGACGGCCCCGGTCAAGCCTCCCGCGGCGTCGACCTCCGGCGCGAAGGACTCGCCCTTCGCGCCGATGCCGAGCCTGAACAAGAATCCGATCGACGTCCTTCCGGGCGACGTCATCTACCCGCCGCTCGGCGACAAACCCGCGAAGCCAGTCCTCTGGAACCCGGAGTGGCCGCGGTTCTCGACCGCCGACTGGATCATCACCGCGGCCGGCGCCGCGATCACGCTCACGGCCGCGATCATCCCGCCGCAGAGCAAGCATTCACTCGGGGGGGGGATCGCCTTCGACGCCAGCGCACGCAAGGCGCTGCGTCTGCCGACCTCCGAGGGGCGCTACGTCGCGCGCGACGGCAGCGACGTCATCCTCTCGCTCGAGGCGACGTGGCCCTTCTTCGTCGACGCGCTCATCACGACGTGGTGGTACCGCGGGAGCCCCGACGCGGCGGCGCAGATGTCGCTCGTCGACGGCGAGGCGCTCGCCATCGTCACGGCCATCCAGGGCGCCACCAACACGATCGTCAGTCGAGAGCGCCCCTACGGACCAACGTGCGGTCAGGGCCAGCCGCCCGAGCTCCCGAGCAAGACGAACGACTGCGAGGGCAACGTTCGCTACCGCAGCTTTTTCAGCGGGCACTCGGCGTTCACGTTCATGGCCGCCGGGCTCATCTGCGTCCACCACGAGAAGCTCGATCTGCTCGGCGGCGCGGGCGACGACATCGCCTGCCTGACGGCCTACGCGGGCGCGGCAGCGACGGCGACGCTGCGCGTGATGGGCGACATGCACTACGTGTCCGACGTCGCCGTCGGCGCGAGCGTGGGGACGCTCGTTGGGCTCGCCGTTCCGCTGCTCCACTATCGCCGCGTCAACCTTGCGCCCACGGAGAAGAAGACAGCCGTCGACTGGACGGTCATCCCGGTGGGCGCCGGCCTCGGCGTCGGGGGGACGTTCTGATGCGCGCGCTACGAGCGCTCTGCACGCGGACGGCACTCGCCTCCGCGACCGTCCTGGCGATCATGGCGCCGTCGGCCCTCGCGCACGCGGAGGGGACGGGTCCGTCCTACGACACGCCGCTTCCGCCCGAGCCGCCGCCCGAGGCGTACGGGATCACGACCGACGAGCTCATCGACCTGCGGATGCGCCGCTCATGGAACGAAGGCAGTGCGCGGACGTTCCTCGCGACGACGCTCGACATCGGCTGGGTCTATCTCCGCCCGCGTCTCTCCCTGGGGTACGGCAACCCGTTCCGCACCTGGTTCGGCGTCGACGTCAACGCGATCGTCGGCGGCTCGG
>JANXVA010000675.1 GCA_025351875.1 Myxococcales bacterium
CGAGACACGAGGGTCGACAACCGCCCGCGTTGACGGTAAGACCGGCCCCGCCATGCGCGGATTCCTCCAGCCCTCACTCCGTAACAACCCCACCGATACGCAGCAGCAGTTCACCACGCTGTCGCGTCACCGCCGCGCGCATGTCCCGTCTCCCCCGTGCCCGTGCCCGTGCGCGATCCCCTCTCGCCCACGCGCTCCTGAGGGCCACCTCTGCTTCGCTTCGCGCCCCCCTCAAAGCCCGAAGATCGACAGGCCGCAGGCCTCCCGGGTCGTGAACGTGAACGTGCTGGAATCCGGACTGTTCGTGTCGAGCTTCACCAGGCCCGACCCGTGGGCCGTCCCCGTCACCCGGGCGGCGCCGGTCGCGCGCGCGATGTCCTGGATGGCCAACGCGATCGGGCCGAGCGACTTCGCCTCCGCACGCGCCAGCTTCTCGCAAGGAATGGGGAGGGTCCGCCATGCCGCGTCGAGGCGGAAGCCGAGATCGGTCGGGACCACCGTGCCGGTCACGTTCGCCAGGAACGGGCCGAGCGTCACCGTCGTCTTCTCGAGCTCGAGCGGGCGGCCCACCATCCCGGAGGCCGCCCCTTCGAGCTTCATGTCGACCAGCCCCTTCACTCCGTTCAGCCGCAGGCCGAACAGGTCGGCGCGCCCGGTGCCCTCGACGCGCGTCGAGGGGCTCTGGCCGCCCTCGAGCTTCACCTCGACCTCGGTCGTGGGATCGGCGGGCAGCCCGAGCTCCGCAGGGCGCAGGCCGAGACGCCCGATCGGTGAGCGCGGTACACGCACCGTGACGTGCGTGGGCGTCGACTTGCCCCACACGAAGAGCGCGTTCGGACCGTCGAGAACCGGCGGATCGAGCAGCACGCGCAGCCGCGACGTCGCGACGTTGCGCTCGAACGTGCTCGCCCAGGGACCGAACGTCGTGCGCGCAGTCTTGATCTCGAACCGTCCGACGTTCGTCCGGATCTCTTCGCTACCGACGAGCCGGGAGGTGACATCCGAGCCGACGTCGCCGGCGTCGAGGCGCGTCCCCTCGCCGAGCACACCGGACCACGTCACGTGCGCCGCCACGACCGACACGCGTCGGGGCTCGGACGGGCTTCCCGCGAGGCGCTTCTTGTTGTCCTCGTAGAACGCGAGGAGCGCGGGACCTACCGCGTTGGCGTGGCCCTCGAGCTTCACGTCGAGGCCGCGGACGCGGATGTCATTGCCCGACAGCCCGGCGGAGAAGATCTCCTCGGCGCGAAACTCCGCGTTGGGGACGCTCGCGACCCTTGCCGTGACCCCGCGGACGGAGACGCCGCCGAGGCCGACGCCGACGCGCTCGATCGTCAGCTCGATTCCTGCCTCGCGCGCGGAGGCCATGATGCGATCGCGAGCGATCCGCGGGAGCAGCAGGAGCACGACCACGAGCACGACGACGATGCCGATGACGAGGATCGCGAGGCGCATCCACCCTGCGCCGCGCATCCCCGCGGTGACCTCGCGGTTGGTCGTGGGGCCAACGTAGGGTCGAGCATCCGCGTGCGCGCCGTCCTGCACGCCCGCGCTTCGCCCCGACGAGGGAGGCAGGTCGTCCGTCGGCGTGTGCGGAGGGAGCCTGGGCGAGGAGCCCGCGCGAGCCACGAGCGCGCGCACGTCGAGCATGCCGGGGCCGCCGGTATTGCGCCCGTTTTCCGACCTCGGCGGCTCCTCGACGCCGACGGGGGCGCGCGCATGGGGAGGCGCCGCGACCGCGAGGGCAGGAGCGGGCAAGGCGCTCGCGGGCGCAGGAGCGGGTGCGCGCGGGCGGCTCTCGGCTGGCGGGGGCGCCACCGCGCGTGCGCGATCGGGCAGCGGGGCGAGGTCGGCGACGAAGGACGGCTGCTCGACGTGAGCCTCCAGCGCCGCGGGGGCGATGTTCAGCGTGCGCGCGGCGAGCTGGTTGCGACGTTCGTGGGCGGCATCGGAGAGGTTCGTGGTCACCCACGTCGCGACGTCGGTGACGTAGCCCTCCTCCATGATCGCGCCCTCGATCGCGGTCTGCATCTCGAGCGCGCTCTGGAAGCGATTACCCGGGTCGCGATCGAGCGCGCGTTCGACGAGGGCGGCCACGAGGGGCGGTATTCCGTCCGGGAGAGGGTCTGGCGGCGCGCCGTTGATGAGGCGATGGAGCGTCGCCGCGTCGTTGCCCGCATCGAACGGCGGACGTCCGGCGAGCATGCGATAGAGCGTCGCCCCGAGGCCGAAGACATCGGTGAAGGGACCGAGTGGCTCGCGCGTTGCCTGTTCGGGCGCCATGTAGTGCAGCTTGCCCTTGAGCGAGCCAGCCGCCGTGTCGCCACCGATCCGGTCCTTCGCGACTGCGATGCCGAAATCGATCACCTTCACGTCACCACGGACGCTCACCAGGATGTTGTGCGGCGAGATATCACGATGGACGACGCCTCGCGTCTGGCCCTGCGCGTCCTTCAGCCCGTGCGCGGCGTAGAGCCCTGCGCACGCGTCGGCGATGATGCGCAGCGCTATCCCGGTGGGCACGACGACGGTCTCGTTCGCGCGCCGCGACGCAGCCGTCATGAGCGCGCCGAGCGACTCGCCGTCGACGTACTCCATGACCAGGTAGAGCATCGAGTCGGACTCGCCGAGGTCGAACACCTGGGCGACGTTCGGATGCTCGATGGCCGCGGCGATCCGAGCCTCGTCGAGGAACATGCTGCGGAAGACCGGGTTGTCCGCGAACCTCGGGTGGATGCACTTGAAGGCGAACAGCTTCTCGAAGCCGTGCTTGCCCTTCTGGCGCGCCACCCAGACGTGCGCCATTCCGCCTTCCCCAACAGGAGCCACGAGCTCGTAGCGGTCGACGAGAGTCCCAGCGGCAAGCACGGCCCGAGTATAGACGGCGAAGACAGCGAGCAACTGGCGTTCGAAAGCCCCGGACGTGGTATTTCTCGCCCGCGCGATGAGGCCGGTCGTCGTCACCACCCGCGTCTCGATGGCCTCGGCGCCCGCCGACGTCTGGCCGTTGATCACGGACACCGACCGCACGAATCGTCTCCTCCTCGGGAAACCCGCGGTCTACACGCCGATCGAAAAGGGTACGAAGAGCAGCGCGCGCTTCGTCGCCCAGACCAGCGTGGCGGGTTTCTCGATGTCCTACGAAGAGGCGCCCTTCGAGTGGACGCTCAACAAGTCGTTCAGCGTCTTCCGCAAGATGCGCAGCGGCGTCCTTCGTGCGTACACGTTCGGGATCACCCTCGAGCCGACGGCGTCCGGCGGTACCGACGCGACCGTTCGTCTCGAGCTCGAGCCGCGTCACTGGCTGCTCCGGCCGGTGATCGAGCGCCAGGCGCGGCGCTTCGTGGAGGGTGTCGTGCACCTCGCCGAGGAGATCGACGCGCACCTCCGCGACCACGCGCCGAGCCCATTTCGCAAGCCAATCTCGCCCGCCAACACCTCACGGCTCGCTCATGCGGCGCGCG
>JANXVA010000682.1 GCA_025351875.1 Myxococcales bacterium
GCGCGCGCCGCCCGCGGCCGCCTGATCCCCATCGACAAACCGCGTGACACCTCGCGCCTTGGCGCAGCCGCGCCTCGCGCACGCCCCGAACCGCAGCGTTTCCAGCCGCCATGGAAATCTGCCCACCCCCGGACCCGACCCACGCGACGCTCCCCTCCGATATACCCTAACAAGGACTACTCTCGACAAGAAGAAGCGGACGAAGCCGACCGAGTCGACCGTGCTCGCCACCCCAAGCTCGGGCGGCTCGAAGCAACACCGCTCGGCTCGGACGCCGGCACACGCGCAGGCGCTGCCCCCATCAACGCCGTCCACGCCGTCGTCCGTAGCGCCTCACCCAACGAGGCCGGCGGCCGTGGGACCGCTCGCGCCCATCCTTCTCGCCAGAGGGATCCTCTCCGTCCGCCACTGGGATCGCCTGCGTGACGGCTTGCTCTACGCGGTCGCCGGGCGCCTCAATTGGCAGCTCCTCCTCCAGCGGACATTCGCCATCGATTTGCAGCAGTGCCCCAAGTGTCACGGTCGGATGCGAGTGATCGCCGCCATCCACGATCCCACGGCCGCGAACGCCATCCTCGAGCGCCTCGGAATGCCCACCCAGGTCCCAGCGACCGCCAGGGCTCGTGACCCAACCGACGACGAGCTCGACGCGCCGGACGACGACGTCGAATAAAACTTCGTGCCAGCCGCGCCGCCGGGGTCACCGCCGCCCGCCACGGCGGGCGTGTGCCTTGGAGTTGGTCAAAATAGGCCCGCGTTTGCCCGCATTTCCCGTGAGGCTGTAGTTCATCCCTCAGGGCCGCCCCGGCTTCCGCCGCTCTTCCTCGGTCTCCGCGTACGCCTTCCGCGATCGGCGTTGCCCGGACTATCCTCCGGGATCGTAGTGGTTTGCGTATTGGTGGTCGTCAACTTCGCCGTCCTTGACGCGCGCGTAGTAGCAGCAGCCTTGGGTGGTCGGGTCGTACGCCTGGGAGCCGCAGAATGTCAGCGATCCCGAGACCGCTTCCGAGAGTCCCGACGTCGATCCCGATCCCGTTACCGGTTCCACCTGCGTCAGCAATTCCACCTGCGTCAGCGATGGCGATCCCGACACGACGCCGAAGCCGCCCGCCTTGGTCCAAAGAGCTGCGCCGCTCGACGTCATCGCGCCTTGGCTGACAGCCTGGGCCTCGAGTGCGTGGACGACACCTTGCGCAACCACGTCCGTTCGGACATGGCGAATGAAGACGTTCCAAGCCTCGCGAAGATTCGTCGAGGCCGCGGTGACAGCCGGTCCGCCATTTGGATACTGAGCGCGGAGTTGCGTGAGTGTGCGCGCTGCCGCGTAGGCGTTCGCGAAGAGCGTCGCCGCCGGGCCCGTGAAGCCAAGACTCGCGCCCCCCCGAACCGTGGTCACTCCGCCATCGCCGACGGCGCCGGTCCGCGTCACTCCTGCATCACCCTTCTGCACCTTCACGAGCGTGAGCGACTGGTCGTCGCTGCCAACGGCTTCGCCGAGAGGCGCCGACGAGCACGCCCAGGACGCGAGAACGAAACCCACGGCGGGGACGATGGCGGCGATACGTTTCGTGGCTCGCGTGGATCGTTCGGACGTACTCATGTCGGATTCCTTCTTGCCCCGGGGTGAACGAGGGGCACGAACCCAGGAGCACACGGCGGGCCGGCCGCACAACCGGACCTAAGTCGTCGCGATCACGGCGGGTTGTCGCGCCGGCGGCCGTATCAATGACCCCGTGATACACCGCGGATACGCGGTGGACCGATACGCGGGAACCACACCCGATCCATCGTGGTCGGCGACGACGACCTCAGCGTCCCGAAGGAGGGGCGTCGGGCTGAGGTTCACTGCGGCGTGGTGGATCGTGGATGCCAGCGCGGCAATCAGCGCTCGCGGTCGCAGCGAGGTAGAGGGGGCCGCTCCGGCTGAGCGCGACGTCCCTGACGTCGACGAAGTGAGAGTTGCCGCAGCCGTGCGTGCACCACGCGAGCGCCAGAGCGATGACCGCGCGTCGCATCCCAGGACGATACGCTGCCGCCGCTGATCAGAGCGAGCCGGTGAGCTTGCCGCCCCAGCCGGCGCCGGAGCTGGTGTCGACGGTGTCGGCGTCGAGCGTGACGCGAAGAGCGTTCAGCCGGATGCCGCTCGCGTCGACGGACGTCACCGTCACCTTGCCCGACTTGCTCTCGGCGGACTCCGCGAAGCCGCCGAAACCACCCGTGCGTCCGATCCGGAACGCTGCCTTGGTCGCGCCGGCGCCCCCGTCCGAGGCGCCTGCATCGCGCGCATCAGGGAAGGTGTTGCGCTCCGCGTACGGAACGACACTGACGACGTCGCCGGCTCTTGGAACGCGGTCGAAGTAGAGCTCGAGCAGCTCGCCCGAGCCCAGCGCGAAGCTGGCCGAGACGACGCCGGTGATGCCGCCGTCGTGGAAGCAGGTGACTGCGACCTGCGTCCCGTTCGCGCGAGATAGCGAACCCGTGAGCGGAGCGGGGCAGACGGGGGGCGGAGGTGCGCACGACGTATCGCTCCTCCAGGCACCGCTCGTGCAGCGAAAGCCTTCGGGGCCGAAACCGTCCGGGATCGACGCCACGCAGCAGGCGCCTTCGCCGGTGCACGACGTCGTGCCGTTGCACGTGACCGTCGGGCCCAGCGGCCCCGCGTCGTCCCCGGAGTCGTTCGGGCTCGACGTGCCTCCACAGGCGGCGACCACGAGGAGCGCGCCGAAGACCGTGAACGAGAGGATGACGCGAATCGACAAGTTCATGAAGTGTTCCGATCGGCCGTGGCGTAGCACGTTCGGCCGTACGGTGCCTCAAGGGCAGGTTCGCTCCGCCAAGATGAGCGGGCTCAGCGGTGCCTGCTTGAAGTCGAACGCGTTCATGAGATCGTTCGCCTGCGCGTCCATCGCCGCGGGATCCAGGTCGTGCAGCGTCTTCGACGCGTGGAAGATCGTCTCGATGAAGCGCGGGATGCTCGCGTGCTCGGACACCTCCTTGAAGACGAACCCGGGCTTCGCGTAGGGCGAGATGATGATGAGCGGTACGCGGAACCCGAGGCCGTATGGCGCGTTGGCGTCGCAGCCGTACTTGCGGGGCGGAGCGACGTGGTCATACCAGCCGCCGAAGTCGTCCATCGTGAAGAAGACCACGGTGTCCTTCCAGTAGTCCGACGCCATGAGCTTGTTCAGGCGGTGCACAGTCCAGTTCTCGCCGCTGCACACTCCGCCGATCCCCAGCGGCAGGCTGGGGTGCTCGGAGTCTGCGTCCTGGTTCACCAGCCACGTGACCGCAGGTAGGGTCTTGGCCGCGATGTCCTTCTCGAACTCATCGAAGTGGACGACGTGCGCCCCGCATTTCCCGTGAGGCTGTAGTTCATCCCTCAGGGCCGCCCCGGCTTCCGCCGCTCTTCCTCGGTCTCCGCGTACGCCTTCCGCGATCGGCGTTGCCCGGACTATCCTCCCCTCGCTTTCGTTTTCTACGTCAGAGACCGACGCAAGCGGCGCGACGAGCACCGTCGAACGCCATCAGTTGAAGCACCGGCACGGATCGCACTTCAGACCGACGCTGGCCCCGGCGCCTTCGCATTGCGCCTTGGTCGCGAAGGTCTGTTGACCTGTGGTCTTTTCGGAGCCGTCCGGGTGACGGCCAAGCGTGCAGACCGTCGCCCACCTCGGGCACTTCGCGTCCTCAGCATCCTGAGCAGCCTTCGCAGCGGCGGCTTCATCGGCGGCTTTCGCGATCAGCTTCGGGTCCTTCTCGGCCTTCGCCTTCGCGATGTACGGTTTC
>JANXVA010000683.1 GCA_025351875.1 Myxococcales bacterium
CGAGACACGAGGGTCGACAACCGCCCGCGTTGACGGTAAGACCGGCCCCGCCATGCGCGGATTCCTCCAGCCCTCACTCCGTAACAACCCCACCGATACGCAGCAGCAGTTCACCACGCTGTCGCGTCACCGCCGCGCGCACCTCGCCGAGGCGGCCCAGACCACGCTGGTCAAGGCCTCGCAGTGGGCCCGCGGCGAAGCGGTCACCCCGCAGATCGCCAGCGCCCTCGAGGCGCAGCTGAAGGCGTACGCGGCGAAGGCCGCGAAGAAGAAGCCGGCCTGATTCAGCGCGGCTCCGCCTCGTGGAGGCGAAGGGCCTTCAGCCCTTCGCCTTCGCGAAGTCCTTCATGAAGGACGCGAGAGCCTCGACCCAGGCCAGCTCGACAGCGTTGTAGATCGACGCCCGGATTCCGCCTACGGAGCGGTGTCCCTTGAGGCCGACCATCCGCTTGCCCTCGGCCTCCTTCACGAAGGCCTCCTCGAGCTCGGGGGTGGGCAGGCGCCACACGACGTTCATGATCGAGCGACAGTCCTTGTCGACCGGGCAGCGGTAAAAGCCGCCCGAGGCCTCGATGGCGTCGTAGAGAAGGGCAGCCTTCTTCAGGTTGCGCTCCTCGAGCGCCGCGACGCCGCCCTCCGCCTCGAGCCAGGCGAGCACGTTGCGAACGAGGTAGATGCCGAACGTCGGCGGCGTGTTGAAGAGCGACTGGTTGTCCGCGTGTGTGCGGTACTGGAAGATCGCCGGCAGGTCCTTGCGGCCACGCGCGACGAGGTCCTTCTTCATGCACACGATCGTGACGCCACTCGGGCCGATGTTCTTCTGCGCGCCCGCGTAGATGAGGTCGAACTGCGAGGCGTCGACGCGGCGCGAGAGAATGTCGCTCGACATGTCGACGACGACGGGGACGTCGGCCCCCGCCGAGCGAGGGAACGGCGTGGACGTACTCAGTCCGTACTGGACGCCGTGAATCGTCTCGTTGCTGGTGCAGTGCAGATACGCGGCGCCGCTCGTGAGCTTCAGCTCGGCCTGCGTCGGGACGCGGACGTACGCCTTGTCCTTCTCGGTCGACGCCGCGACGTGGACCTCGCCGACGCCCATCGACCTCGCCGCACGCGCCTCCGAGACGGCCTTCTCGCCCCAGGCCCCGGTCACGATGTAGTCGGCGGTCTTGCCCTGCTCGAGCAGGTTCATCGGGATCTGGGCGAACGCCATCGATGCGCCTCCCTGCACGAAGAGGACGTCCCAGTCCTTGGAGAGGCCGAGATGCTTGGCGACGAGCGCGAGCGCCTCGTGGTGCACCTTCTCGTAGACCTTACCGCGGTGGGAGTGCTCCATCACGCTCATGCCCGAGCCCTCGAAATCGAGGAGCTCTTCACGAGCCCTCTGGAGAGCAGCAGCGGGAAGCGACGCGGGACCGGCATTGAAGTTGAGAGCGCGGCTCATGGCCTCGCAGCGTAGCGCGATCTTTCGCGGTGGTCTTTGGGGTTCGGAGTTACACTCCGCCCCGTGAATCGGGGCCTCCCCATCGCGCTGACGGTGTCGTCGCTCGTGCTCGCGTGCGACGCGAAGGCGTCGCGCGCCGAGTGCACCGAGATGCTCGACAAGTACGTCTTCATGACCGCGGGTGGAGAGTCTGGCTTCGCCGACCTCCCCGCCGAGCTGGCGACCGCCGCCCGCCTCTCCGAACTAGCGTTGCGCAAGACCGACACCCGGTACGCGCGCGTGCAGCAGCAGTGCGAAGCCGAAATCACGCGGCGCGAATACCGCTGCGCGATGAAGGCCCCTTCCCCGGAGACGTGGCAAGCATGCATCGATTGATCGGCCGTTCTGCTTTCTTCACCACCACCACGCTCGTCGCGGTCGCCGCCCTGGGCCTCGGCTGCGGCGGCGGCAAGCCCGCCGAGGTCGCCACCGGGAGCGCCGACGGCGGCACGGACAAGTCGGACCGGGCCGACGAGACGCCGGGCAACAGCCCCGCGACCGATGGCGGCGCGGCAGCGGAGAAGAAGGACGAGTGCGTCGGCTTCGACATCGGCAACCTCGAGGACATGCTCCTCAAGGTCTCCTGCGAGGAGCCGAGCGCGAAGCCCGACTCGATCGCGCCCATCGACCTCAAGGGCAAGCTCGAGGTGAAGGTCTCGGCGAGCCCGACCAAGACCACCCCGGGCGGCAAGGTCGACCTGCTCGTGGCGTTCGTGAACAAGACGAAGGAGCCGCTCGTGCTCCACTTCAAGCTCGACCCGGTGCCGCGCTTCGAGCTCGAGGTCTACGACGCCAAGAGCAAGCGAGCCGACATGCCGACCGGCCCGACACCGCCGCCGCCGAAGGGTGCGACGCAGCCGCCGCCGAGCGAGCCGAAGTCCGCGCGCATCACGATCGCGCCGAACGGCAGCGCGCGTGCACGCATGTCGTGGGACGCCGTGAAGATGAAGTGGGCGCCCGAGAAGTACCGCGGCACTCCGCCTGAGCGCGGCTTTCCGCGCGCGCCGGCTGGCCCGCTGGTCAAGGGCAAGTACATCGTCAAGGTGATGACTCCGCTCGTCGGCGTCTCCGAAGGCGTCGACCACGAGATGACGGCACCGAAGGTCGAGATCGAGATCGAGAAGTGACATGACCCAGCCCGCGAGCACGCCTGCGCCCTCGGGAGCGCCGTCCTCGGAGGCGCCGCCGAAGGCCTTCCGCGCGGTCTTCTTCGGGACGCCGCAGTTCGCGGTGCCCTGCCTCGAAGCGCTCGTCGAGATCGCGGACGTCGCCGCCGTCGTGTGCCAGCCCGATCGACCGCAGGGTCGCGGGCTGGAGCTCACGGCGCCGCCGGTGAAGCAGCGCGCGCTCGAGCTCGGGCTCAGCGTCGTCCAGCCAACGAAGCTCCGCACGGGCGAGTTCGCCACGTGGCTGCGCGAGCAGAACGTCGACGTCGCGCTCGTCGTCGCCTACGGGCGCATCCTCCCGAAGGACGTCCTCGCCGCCCCTCGTCTCGGGTGCGTCAACGTGCACGCGTCGCTCCTGCCGAAGCTGCGCGGCGCGGCGCCCATCACGTGGGCGGTCGTTCGCGGCGAGCCCGAGACAGGCGTGACCCTCATGCAGATGGACGAGGGCATGGACACCGGCGCCATGCTCGAGCAGTTCTCCACGCCCATCACCGAGGAAGAGGCGGCCGGCGAGCTCTCGGAGCGCCTCTCCGCGATCGGTGCGCTCGCGACGCGCAAGGGCCTGCCCACGTACGTCGCCGGGGGTTACACGCCCATCGCGCAGGATCACGCGAAGGCGACGATGGCGCCGATGCTCAAGAAGGAAGACGGACGCATCGACTTCACGAAGCCCGCGCGCGTCGTCCACGATCACGTCCGCGGCATGATGCCCTGGCCCGGAGCGGTCACCACCGCACGCGGCAAGACGCTCAAGGTGCTCGCGACACGCGTGACGGACATCCCCACGCAGGCGAAGGCCGCGCCGGGCACGGTGGTCTTCGCGGACAAATCGCGCGTGGTCGTCGCCTGCGGCGAGCGCGGCGTCGAGCTCGCGCGCGTGCAGCTCGAAGGCAAGAAGGCCATCGGCGCGGGCGACTGGTTTCTCGGCCGCGGCATCGCCGAGGGCGACAAGCTCGGCTGATTGTGAGCGCGCGCAGGACCGCCCTCGCCCTGGCGACCGCGGCGCTCGTCATGGCGCGCGCAGCGCCTGCCTGCGCCGACGACACGCCGATCGCCGAATCGCTCTTCCAGCAGGGCCTCAGCGCGATGGAGCGCGGCGACTACGGACACGCGTGCGGCCTCCTCGCCGAGAGCCAGCGCCTCGACCCGGGCGGCGGCACGCTGCTGAACCTCGCCCTCTGCCACGAGCGCGCTGGCAAGATCGCGACCGCATGGGCGAGGTATCACGACGCCCTCGGCATCGCCCGCCGCGACGCCCGCGAGGACCGCATCACGTTCGCCGTGGAGCACATCAAGCTGCTCGAGCCTCGCCTCCCCCGCCTCGCGATCACGCAGACCGAAGCGCTCGCTGGCGCGCACGCGAAGGTCGACGGCGTCGACCTCGCGGCCTCCGTGTGGGAGACGCCCTCGCCGATCGATCCCGGAGAGCACGTCCTCCGCGTCGAAGCGCCGGGCCATGCGCCGTGGACGACGACGGTGACCGTGGCCGAAGCCGAGACGCGCCGCGTGACCGTGCCTCGCTTGCCGAGAGGCGCGCTCATGGAGGCCCCTCCGCCCGTGCCGGGCCGCACGCAGCGCATCCTCGGATGGTCGCTCAGCGGGGTCGGCGGCACCGCGGTCATCGCAGGCGCCGTGCTGGGCGCGCTCGCGATCGGCGCCGAGTCCACGGCCGATGCATCGTGCCCTGGCACCGGAGCATGCTCCGATCCTCGCGGCCTCGACGCGAGCGGCCGTGCGAGGGCATTCTCGACGGCCGCGACGATCAGCGCGATCGGCGGCGCGATCGTGCTGGCCGGCGGGATCGTCCTCCTGCTCACGGCTCCGCGCTGAGCGACGGACGCTTGTCAGCGCGGGACGCGCACCAACGTCATCGGATCGGCGTCCGATTTGGCGTGGAAAAAGTACGCATACTGCGCATCGAGCTCCAGGTAGCGCGCCTTCGCGAACGTCGACGGCACCGAGAGCGCGTGCAGCGACGCGGCGCATGTCGCGACGGTGCACGACGAGATGGTGGTCTGCGATCGCAAGACGAGGCTCGTCCCATCGCTCTTGATCGACACCGGGGCGGGGACGTCGACGAGGACCGTCGTGGGCGTGGTCTGCGGCGTGATCCGCGACCACGAGACGACCGTGCCCTCGTCCTGTGCGTAGACCAGCATGCGCTGCGGGTCGGCGGTGACCCACGAGGGATAGGCGGCGAAGGTCGCGAGCGTGGTGAGCGGCGTGCCGGCGAACGGACGCCACTTGCCGAGCGTCCACTGTCCGCTCGGCGTGCGCGAGCAGAACGCGAGCTCGTCGTCGCTTCCGAACGCGAACAGGACAGGGCCACCGAACGCTAGCGTCGCCTCGGGCACCTGAGAGAGGAGGTCCGCGCCGATCCAGCGCAGCGTCGGCGCGTTCGTGAGATCGTCCGGCGAAGCGGTCCAGAGCGTGTTTGCGGAGCGCGCGAGGATGGACGACGAGCTCGTGTCGACCACGGTCGGGTTCAGCCCCGCGAGCGTCATCCGGTGCAGCTTGCCGTCCGAGGTCGTGTACCAGACCTGCCCGCGGGCGAGCCCGATCGTGCTCACCCGCGTCGAGGCGGTCGCCGACGGCTGGTCGTAGATCGTCTTCGGGTGCGTCGGGTCGCTCTTCGAGATGAGGACGATCGTGCTGCGCGAACCCGTGCGGTCGGTGACGAGCAGCTCGCTCTCGCCCATCGCGAGCACCGGGTCGACGAACTGCCCGAGCGTCTGCGCCTTCAGCGGCGCGCTCGCCTCTGCGTCCCGGGCGCCGCCGTCTCCGTCGTCCGCTGACGTGCCGGGCTCGGCGTCCGTGCCGTCCGCGGGCGCTGCCGCGTCCGCGGCGCCCGCGTGACGCTCGTCGACGCCGATGATCGTCCCACACGCCGTGACGGCGCCGCCGAGGAGCGCCAGCGTCGCGAGGAGCGCTGTCCGCGGGCTCATCGCGGCACCCGCGCGACGACGCCCGTCTTGCCCTTCGCCGTCATCACGATCCACGCATACGTCGCGTCGACGACGAGCCCGCGTGAGTACTGCAGGCCTGCGGTGAGGACGGTCATGGTGCTCGCGCAGCTCGCGATCGTGCACCGCCGCAGCGCCGTGTCGGTGAGCAGATAGAGGCTGGTGCCGTCGCTGCGGAGGATGGGCGGCGTGTCGAAGGAGGCTGCCGAGAGCACGGTGGTGCTGGCGCCCGTCGTGCGGTCGATCGCGCGGATCTCCTTGACGACGGGCAAGTGGACGAAGACGCGCGCGGGATCGAGGCCGATGGCCACGGCCTCCTCGGGGAGCGTCGCGAGCAGGCGATGCCCCGCGCGAGCGCCGGTCGCCGCCGGAGCCCAGTGGCGGACCGTGGTCGACGTGCCGCGCGTCGCATAGACGAGCGCCTCGTCGTCGACCGCAACGTCGCCCACCGAGCCCGTCGGATTCAGCAGCGCGTTCGCGGGCGCGACCTGGGCGGGCGGCGCGCCGAACCAGTGGAACTGGAGGATGTCTCCGACGAACTGCGGGAGCTCCGCAAGCCAGAGCGTCTGCGGCGCCGACAGGATGCGCGTCGACGAGCCCGGGACGTACTCGTCCTTGGCGTCCGTCCCGTCGGCCTTCAAGCTCTTCAGCGCGCCGTACGTATCGGCCACGAAGACTCGGCCTCGCGAGGCGCCGACGCCCTCGAAGCGGACGCCGTCGATGACGTCCTCCTCGAGGAGAACCTTCACGGCATGAGGCGCCGCCTTCTCGGTCGCGACGAGCCGGGTCTGGACGTCCGTCTCGAGCGTGAGCACGTGCGCCTCTCCGATCGCGAACGCCTGGATGGGCCTGCCCGTGAGGACGATCTCGAGCTTTGGACTGGTCGCCGCGGGAGCCATCGGCGCCGGCGGCGTCTCCGGCGACGAAGGGGCGGCGGGCTCCGGCGAAGGATCGGCGGCGGCGACGGGGGGAGCTACGCCGCCGCCAGGGCTGGGGTCGGGGGCGGTCGCGTAAGGCCCACAGGCTGCGAGGGCGATCGCCACGCTACATCGGAAAACCTTGGCGATCATCTATTGTAGGTGGAGGTATGACACGCAATCCCCCACCACGCAATGCGAGGGCCCTCGCGAGGGCCGGCCGCCCGGCTGGGCTTGCGTTTTGCGCCGCGCGCGCGAAGGTTCGCGGATCTCCGTGGCATCGAAAGCGCGCGCTCGCAGTACGAAACCTGAGCTGGACCCCCTCGCCGGATTCCACCCTGCGGTCGGACAATGGTTCCGCGCGGCGCTCGGCGAGCCGACACGCGCGCAGGTGCTCGCGTGGCCGCACATCGCGAAGGGCGACACCACGCTGCTGCTCGCGCCCACCGGGTCGGGCAAGACGCTCGCGGCGTTCCTCTCGGCGATCGATCGCCTCGCGCAGACCCCCGAGCCGGAGGACCGGAAGCGCCTGCGCATCCTGTACGTCTCGCCGCTGAAGGCACTCGCGGTCGACGTCGAGCGCAACCTCCGGGCGCCGCTCGCGGGCGTCAGCGAGGCAGCCTCACGCCTCGCGACGCCGCTGCGGCGCCTCCAGGTCGCCGTGCGCACCGGCGACACGCCCACCTCGGAGCGCGCGAAGATGCTCCGCGCACCGCCGGACATCCTCATCACGACGCCGGAGTCGCTCTACCTGCTCCTCACGTCAGCGCAGCGCGAGCTGCTGATGTCCGTCGACACGGTGATCATCGACGAGATCCACCAGATGGCCGCGAGCAAGCGCGGCGCGCACCTGTTCCTCTCCCTCGAGCGCCTCGAGGCGATGCGCCCCGACGTTCCACTGCAGCGGATCGGTCTCTCGGCGACGCAGCGTCCGCTCGAGGAGATCGCACGGCTGCTCGGCGGGTACGCGAAGGCGAGCACGAAGGGGCGCAAGGCGACGCCTCGCGAGGTCGCCATCGTGGACGCCTCTGCGAAGAAGGTGCTCTCGATCACGGTGGAGGTGCCCCCTCCCCTCCCCGACGGGGTCGACGGCGAGATCGACGACATCGACCCGGATGCGCGCAGCATCTGGCCACAGCTGCACGTCCGCCTCGTCGAACGGATCCGCGCGGCGCGCTCGACGATGATCTTCGTCAACAGCCGGCGCCTTGCCGAGCGCCTCGCGACCGCGCTCAACGAGACGGCCGGCGAGGAGCTCGCGCTCGCGCACCACGGCTCGGTCGCGAAGGACACGCGGCGCGCGATCGAAGAACGGCTCAAGGCTGGAAATCTCCCCGCCATCGTGGCGACCTCGTCGCTCGAACTCGGCATCGACATGGGCGCGGTCGACCAGGTGATCCAGGTGGAGGCGCCGCCCTCCGTCGCCTCGGGCATCCAGCGCATCGGCCGCGCGAGTCACCATGTCGGCGGCATTCCGTCCGGCGTGCTAGTGCCGAAGCACAAGCACGATCTCCTCGCCTGCGCGGCGGCGGCGGCCGGCATCGAGAACGGCGACGTCGAGGAGACCTACTACGCGCGCAACCCGCTCGACGTGCTCGCCCAGCAGATCGTCGCCGTCGCAGCGGTGGGGATCCCGCGCGGACGCGTGCCGTTGAAGGGCAAGGCCAAGCGCCGGAAGGACGAAGCCGAGCCCGAGCCCGAGGTCGAGACCGACGTCGAGGAGCTCTGGGAGCTCGTGCGGCGTGCGGCTCCGTTCGCCGAGCTCCCGCGAAGGAGCTTCGACGGCATCCTCGACATGCTCGCGGGGCGGTACCCGAGCGACGAGTTCGCCGATCTGCGCCCGCGAATCACGTGGGACCGCACGCGCGGCGTCATCACGGCGCGCGCCGGCTCGAAGCGGCTCGCCATCCAGAACGCGGGCACCATTCCGGATCGCGGCCTCTACGGTGTGTTCCTGCAGGACGGCAGCTCGGGCGACGACGACGCCAAGCGCAAGAACACGTCGAGCCGACGCGTCGGGGAGCTCGACGAGGAGATGGTCTTCGAGCTGCGCGAGGGCGAGGTCTTCCTCCTCGGTGCCTCGTCGTGGCGCGCCGAGCAGATCACGCGCGACCGCGTCCTCGTCACGCCTGCCGCCGGCGTCCCCGGCAAGATGCCCTTCTGGCACGGCGATCGCGCGGGCCGTACGCTGGCGTTCGGCGAACGCATCGGCAAGCTGACACGCACGCTGGCGAGCCTTCCGCCGGGCGAGGCGGCGACGCTGCTGGCGAAGGAGCATCACCTCGACGCGCGGTCGGCGAGCGATCTCATCGCCTACGTTCAAGACGAGCTGAAGGCCGCGGGGACTGTCCCGAGCGACCGCACGATCGTGGTCGAGCGCGTCCCCGACGAGCTCGGCGACCTGCGCATCTGCGTGCTCACGCCGTTTGGCAGCCGCGTGCACCAGCCCTGGGCGATGGCCGCGCTGCGCAAGCTTCGCGACGCGCGCGCCGGAGACATCGAGGCCGTCGCGACCGATGACGGCATCGTCTTCCGCGTGCCCGGCGGCGAGGAGCCGCTGCCCGTCGAGCTGCTCTTTCCGTCGCCCGACGAGGTCGAAGACGTGGTGACCCAGGAGCTCGCCAGCTCCTCGCTGTTCGCGGCTCGCTTCCGCGAGGCCGCGGCCCGCGCGCTCCTCCTACCCCGGCAGCATGTCGGAAAGCGGACGCCGCTCTGGGCGCAAAGGAAGCGTGCGGCGGATCTCCTCGCCGTCGCCCAGCGCTATCCCTCGTTTCCGATCGTCCTCGAGACGTACCGCGAGTGCCTCCGCGACGCGTTCGATCTGCCGGCGCTCGTCGACGTGCTCCGGGCGGTAGAGTCGCGGAAGATCCGCGTCACGACCGTCGACCTGACGACGCCGTCGCCGATGGCAGCGTCGCTGCTCTTCTCGTTCATCGGCAACTTCATCTACGACGAGGACGCGCCCGCGGCCGAGCGACGCGCGCAAGCTCTGACGATCGACCATGCGCAGCTGCGCGAGCTCCTCGGGGAAACGGAGCTGCGAAAGCTCCTCGATGCCGACGTGATGCTCGAGCACGGGCGCCAGCTTCAACGCCTCGATCGCCCTCTCCGCCACGCCGACGCGCTGCACGACGTCCTCCTCTGGCTCGGCGACCTCATGGAGGGTGAGATCCGCCGACGCGCCGAGGTCGCGAGTTCGACCGACGCCGGTATCGCGCGCCCCCCCGTCGCCTCCGCCGACGTCGACGCCTGGATCGACGCGCTCGTCCGGAGTCGCCGCATCGTCCGCGTGAGGATCGCCGGCGAGGAGCGCTTCGTTGCCGTCGAGGACGCCGCTCGGTATCGCGACGCGCTCGGCGTCGTGCTCGAGCGCGGCCTGCCGGAGGCTTTCGTCGGACCGACCACCGACGCGCTCACCTCGCTCGTGGCGCGATACGCGCGGACCCATGGTCCGTTCACCGCGGCCGACATCGCGGCGCGATGGGGGCTCGGCGAGGCCTCCGTTGCGCTCGGGCTCGAGCGCCTGGTCACTGGCGGCAAGGTGGTCACCGGGACGTTCCTTCCGTCGTCGGTGGCGGCTCGCGCGCGCGGCCGCACCAGCGGCTCGCCGCTCGAGTACTGCGACGCGGAGGTGCTCCGCGTGCTCAAGCGGAAGACCCTCGCGCGGCTACGAAAGTCGATCGAGCCGGTCACCGCCGACGTCTTCGCGCGCTTCCTCGCGGACTGGCAGGGCATCGTCGCGCCGGACGATCTGCGCGCTCCGCGCCTCGCCGCGTCGCCGGTGGAGGCCCTGCTCCGCGCGCTCGCGCAGCTCGAGGGATGCCCGATTCCGGCCTCGGTGCTCGAGACCGAGGTGCTCCCCGCGCGCGTGCCCGGGTACCGCCCCTACCTGCTCGATCAGCTCCTCGCGAGCGGCGAGATCGTCTGGGCGGGCCTCGAGCCCATCGGCTCGAACGACGGACGGATCGCGCTCTATCGGTCCGATCGGGAGCCGCTGCTGGCGCGGAGCAGCGGAGAGGCGCCGACAACGCCGCTGCACGCCACGCTGCGCGAGCTGTTCGAGAAGCGCGGCGCGCTCTTCTTCGCCGAGATCAAGCGGAGCGTGCCGACCTACCCGCAGGAGGTCCTCGGCGCCCTGTGGGACCTGGTCTGGGCGGGAGAGATCACCAACGACACACTCGAACCGCTGCGAACGCTGCGCACCGCCGGCGCGCGCGAAGATCGGCGAGGCCGACCTCGCCCGCGGCCCGCGCACCGCGGCCCCGCGGGCAGCGAGGGACGATGGTCGCTCCGGCGATCACGCTGGGAGCGCGTGCCGTCGAGCACCGAGCGCGCGACCGCGATCGCGCGCGCGATGCTGGAGCGCTACGGGATCGTGCTCCGCGAGGCCGCCCAGGTCGAGGGGCTGCCGGGCGGCTTCGCGAACGTCTACGACGTCTATCGCGCGATGGAGGACCAGGGCCGCGTGCGGCGGGGGTACTTCGTCGCGGAGCGCGGCGCGACGCAGTTCGCGCTCCCGGGCGCGGAGGAGCGCCTGCGCGCGAAGCGCCCCGACGACGAAGGGGCGCGCACGCTGGTGCTCGGAGCGACGGATCCCGCGAATCCATGGGGCTCGCTGCTCCCATGGCCGCGCGAGGCACGTGACGAAGGCGACGCGGGCGCCGCCGCGGGCCCGGGCCGCTTCGCCCAGCGGGTGCCCGGCGCGCGCGTGATCATGCAGGACGGCAAGCTGCTCGCGTGGGTGGGCCGCGGCGGGCAGAGCATGATCACGTTCCTGCCGAAGGAGGAGCCCGACGCATCGCACGCGGCGAAGGCGCTCGCGACCGCGATGGTCGGGATCGCGCGCAGGCGTGTGGGCATCGCGATGCTGGCGACGATCGACGGCGGTCCGGCGCCGGAGAGCTCGCTCGCGAAGGTCCTCGGCGAGCACGGCTTCCTGGCGCGCCGCGGTGCTCTCGTGTTCGTCCCGGCCCGGGCGCACTCCCCGACGCCGCGGGTCGCGGAGGAGACCGATGAGCCGCTCGACTTCGACCACGACGGGATGGACGACGAGCTGGAGGCCGGGGAGCTCGAGGAGCTCGTCGCGGAGCCCGACGACGACGTCGAGGAAATCCGTGCCTGAGGGCGACTCGATTCACCGGCTCGCGTCGCGATTGCGCCCGCGCCTGGTGGGTGGGCGAGTTCGATCGCTCGAGGCGCACGACATCGCGAACGCAGTGGCCAAGACGGTCGTGGGGCGTGAGGTGGTGGCGGTCGAGGCGCGAGGCAAGAACCTCCTCGTGCGCTTCGACGACGGACGCGCGCTCCATGTCCACCTGCGCATGCTCGGGCGTCTCGGCTTCGAGCGCCCGCGCTCCGCGTTCTGGAAGCCGCGAACGACGTCGCATCAACTGCGCCTGGACGTCGGGGGCGCTGTGGTCGTGGGCGATCGGATTCCGGTGCTGCGCCTCCTTCGCGTGGGCGCCGAGGAGCGAGCGCCCGATCTCCGCAGCCTCGGCCCGGACCTCCTCGCGACCGAGGTGGACGTGAAAGAGTGCGTCGCGCGCCTTCGCGCGCTCGGCAACCGCCCCATCGGCGAGGCTCTCTTGCTCCAGCGTGCGCTCGCGGGGATCGGCAACATCTACAAGTCGGAGACGCTCTTCGTGACGAAGGTGAATCCGTCGGCGCCGGTCTCGACGCTGGACGACGCGACGCTAGAGACCCTCGTCGTGCGCGCGAGCGAGCTCTTGCGGCAAAACCTGGGTGACGGGCCGCGCGTGACGCGTCCGGGGCTCGCAGGGCCGCGTTTCTGGGTGTACGGGCGACAGGGCCGGGTTTGCCTTCGGTGCGGTGGGGCGGTCGAGATGATGCGACAGGGCGCGCCGCCGGGCCGCTCGACGTATCATTGTCGTGGGTGCCAGACGCTCCCGAGCCAATGACGAGCAGCACGACCCAGCGCATGGAACGAAGCGAACGCTTTCTCGACGAGATCCGCGTAGAGTTTCCGGCGTTCCGCATCCGCAAGAAGCGGGAGAGCCTCCTCCAGCGCGCGATCCACATCGCGCTCGCGATGCTCACCCTGGGCGGCCAACGCGTGTATCTTACACGCTATCATACCGTCCTCTTCGGCACGCTCTGGGTTCCGGATGCCTGGGACGGCATGACCGACGCCGACCGCTACATCCTGCTCCGCCACGAGCGCGTGCATCTCCGCCAGCGCAAGCGCATGGGCGATCTGATGATGACGTGGGTGTACCTCGTCCCGTTCTTCCCGCTCTTCTTCGCGTGGGGACGCGCGCGGATCGAGTGGGAGGCGTACATCGAGACGATCCGCGCGACCGCGGAGCTGCACGGTATCGAGGCGGCGGCGAACCTGCGCGCGCACATCGTGAAGCGCTTCACGGGTCCGGAGTACGGCTGGATGTGGCCCTTTCCCTCCGCGGTGAACCGCTGGTTCGACGAAGCCCTCGCCGACGTGAAGGCCGAGCTGGGCGTCTGACGCGGACCACGCGTCGGGCTCGAAGTGCACCCGAGTGCACACCGCTGCACTTCGCGTGAACCCTCCGGTGGCCTGAAATCCCAGTGGATCGCGGATCCGTGCGGACTCTCGCGCGGCCCGGCCGTTGCAACACTTCTCCCCGCTGCCCTCGGGGAAGACCACCCTGGGCGGCACGAGGAGGACGTCTGCACATGTTCAAGAAGCTCGCGCTCGTGTTGGTGCTCGGTGTCTCGTCGATGGCGTGCCGCGCGCAGGTCCACGTGCAGGCGGCCCTGCCCGCGCCCGAGCCCGAGCCCGTCGCCGTGATCGCTCCGCCTCCCGCGCCGGAGCAGCCGAAGATCGGCGAGCAGCTCACGCTCCCCGAGCAGATCGAGTTCGAGCTCAACGAGTCGCGCATCAAGCAGACACCGAAGACGCTCGCGACGCTCGAGCAGCTCGCCGAGACGATGAAGAAGCATCCCAACATCACGAAGCTCCGCGTCGAAGGTCACACCGACAACGTCGGCAAGACCAAGAACAACCTGAAGCTCTCGAAGGCGCGCGCCGAGGCCGTCGCCGCCTGGCTCGCCGAGCACGAGGTCGCGTCGAGCCGTATCGTCACCGTAGGGTTCGGCGCCAAGCGTCCGCTCGTCGCGAACGACTCCGCCGACCATCGCGCCATGAATCGCCGCACCGAGTACTACGTCGCGGAGCTTGACGGCAAGAAGGTCGACGACAAGCCGCAGACGGTCGCGGCCGGCACGCAGCCCGGCGGCCGCACGGCGAACTGAGCACGTCTCGAGCGCTCTCGCGAGGGCGTGCCGGACCGCAATCCGACACGCCCTCTGCGCATTTCGCTTGCGGCGGACCGCCTGGGCGACTTCCGTTGCGCCATGGATCCCTGGGCGCCGATCAACGGCATCTCGCTCGAACGCTACGCCGAGCTCGCGGCCGAAGTCGAAGGCATCCTGGACGCCGCCGTGCAGGCGGCGATGGTCGGCGGCAAGGGCGTGAACCCCTTCGACTGGGAAGCCGCAAAGCAAGGCTGGACCGCGCGCATGCACGACGTGTCGCTGCAGGGTCAGGTCACGGCGCGCTTCACGCCGTTGTACCAGGCGGCGCTCGGGCGGAAACACGCGGCGGCGCCGGCGGTCGATCCCGGCAAGCATGCCGTCTCCGGCGCGATGCCCGGCGCCGTCCCGCCGCCAGGCTACGGTCCGCCACCGGCCGTGTCGGGCGCCATGCCCGGCTCGGTTCCGCCGCCAGGCTACGGTGCTCCGCCGCCAGGCTACGGTCCGTCACCCTACGGCGCTCAGCCAGGCTACGCCGCACCGCAGCCCGCGCCGCCTGGCTACCCTGCACCTCACGCCGCGCCGCCAGGTTACCCGCCGCAGCCCCCGCAGCCGTGGCCTCAGCAACAGCAAGGCTACCGCCCCGCGCCGAACTACAACGCGCAGGCCTCCGCGTTCGGCAACGAGGTCGGCAACGCGTTCAGCGCGTTCGGAAGCGCGCTCGGGTCGGTGGTCAACAGCGTCGTCGGTTCGTTCTCGTACGGCCAGGCCGTCATGGTCCAGTGGTCCGACGGCCAGCGCTATCCCGCGACCGTGCTCACGCAGCAGAGCGGCCAGGTCCAAGTCGCCTTCCCCGACGGGCGACAGGTGTGGGTCCCCCAGCACTTCGTGGTGATGCGGTAGGACCCACCGTCACGAATCGAGACGGATCTTCCGTCTCGATCGTCGCCGCCGTCAATCGATGGGCCATGATGGTCGACCGCTGACACCGACGCCGGACGAAGCGCGTTCACTTCGACTTCGAGAACACCGCGACGGCGATGCGCCCTGCGCCCTTGCGCGCGCTCACGTCGACCTTGTACGGGACCGGGATCGGCGAGATCGGGCACGTCTTCGCGGCGCCCTTTCCGAGGACGGCGGGGTTCTTGTCGGTCGGCGGCGAGTGGCCGGACTCGAGGTTGAGCGGCAACATGAAGAGGTGCACGTCGAGCTCCGAGACCTGGAGCGGCGGCGACATCGCGATGATCGTGTAACATTTGCCGGGCTGGAGCGTGACGACCATGCCGAAGTGCCCGTTCGGCTGCAGCGTCTCGTGACCCGCGGCGCCTTCGGCCGTCATGCCGGGAGCATCCTTCGTGGCCTGCGCGACGATCGCCGCGTCGAGCGCGGCGTCGACGCCGGCGGCGAGGAGGTTCGCCGCCGAGCCGCTCGGCGCCGCGGACGCGCTCGCCGAAGGAGCGGCGCTGCCGGAGGCCACGGGCGCGCCGCTCGGCGTCGGTCCGGGCGCACTGCCGTCCGGGCCACCGAACGCGAGGCCAGCGTCGAGCGTCACGCTCGGTACGGCGGGCGTCTTCGAGCACGCGGCGGGGACGAACGCGGCGACCACGAGGAGAACGGCGAGGGGCAGGCTCTTGCGCATGGGCGCACCTTAGCCCGAAAACGCCGCGCTTTGGGACTCAGCTCACGTCGACGTTCAGGGTCGCGCCCCCGTCGGTCTTCGGCGTGATCCGCGCGGACAGCTTGCGCCACTCGCCGTTGCCCTCGCGCCGGTCGGCCTCGACCATCGCCACCGCGGCCTCGACGACGTCGCTCGGCGGGTCCAGCGCGCGCAAGATCCCCGCGCCGTCGACGACGACGAGCTGAACGACGACGCGCCGCTTGTCGCTGTCGACGTTCGGATCGCTCGCACGGTGATCGAGCGTCAGCACGAACAGCCCCTGCAGATACCCCTTGCTGCCCCGCGCGAGCGCGGCGAGCGCGGCGTTTGCGACAGGCAGGAACAGCGCGCGCGACGGCTCGCGGACCTTCTTCGGCGCCGCGAGCGGCGAGGCAGGCGACGGCTCGGTGGGCGCGATCGCCTCCGCGGGCGGCTTCGACG